>CALMPJ010000001.1 GCA_937871585.1 uncultured Acidobacteriota bacterium
GAGATCTATTGGCGGGATTTCAAATGGTCGTCCAAATACCGGGCGACGCCACGAACGTAAGAATGCACCTGCGGACAGTGACCGACTGGCTGATCGTAAACAAGGTCATGCAGCCCAACGAGCTCAACAAGACGTACGAAACCATCGGAGTTGCGACCGGTCCGAGTTATCGACTCGTGCCAAATTGATCGCTCACTTGATGATGTACGGTTCGAGCAGTTTCATCCAGGAACGGTTTGCACGCTGGTATTCTTCCTCACAACGTCCGGCACGTTGCTCCGGAAGTTTATCAGGTCCTATCATCCAGTCGTGTTTGTCCGGGTTGCTGCCGTACGCAAGGCAGATCATGTCATAGAACCGCGTTTTGCTGAACGAATGCTCATCCCAAAACGCAAGGTCGTTAGGATCATCGTTCTTACTGGCTATATCGAACTGCAATGCGGCATTAATGGTGCTAAGCGTGCCTTCGTCGGTGTCGTCCAGCATCAGGATAGTAGCTAGTTGGTCAACAGCATCTTCTTCGCGTCCGGTCGCCGGCAATTCCCAAACATCGATGAGGCAATGTCCCAACTCGTGAAACATCGTCTGCACTAGCGTGTCTTCGACCATAGCGTTAACCTTTTTCTGGTCCTTTTCGATGGTCTTAAAGTCTTCCTCATATTGCTCAAGCAATTCATAACAGAATGTGATCTGCCCATTGTTCGGATCATAAAATGCATTTGGCTCACCACATTCGTCGATATTAATGTAGATGTCCTTAGGCATCGCGATCAGGCCGTTAAGCGCATCGGCAATCTCTTTGAACACGGCCTTGTCTTCGGCAGCCATCGCCCTTTTGGCCTTGACCTTAGCAGGGAAGCCGACCTTGAAGTCACCTTTGTCGAGCGGATGCTTCTTGACCGCCGCGGTTGTAGTGGTCGGTTTCGCAGGCGTAGCAGCCGGCTTGGCTCCGGGCTGCGCGTGAGCCGCGACGTTATATGACAGGCAAACGAACGCCAATAAGGCGATACGCAATGCAATAGCTCTCATCAGGTTTTCCTCCCTAGAATGTCACGATGATACACCAACTTTGGCTGCTGGCAACGTAGTTCTGTCAATTTTCTTCTAAATGTCGTAAACTAACGTTCCTTGCCCGCAAGGCAGGGACGTAAATGCCACGAACGGGGGCGACAGGCTTCGACAGGGGCTTGTATAGATCTTTGAGTGCACGTCGGGCTTGCTTGGGTTAGCTCGTTAAAAAAACCTTAGCGAAAAACAAATGCTAATCAAGAATTAGCTCTTGCTGCTTAGTTAACTCTAAACCAGAAGTGTCTTACCGGAAGTCTTGCCTGATGCGACCGGTCAAGGCATAACTCAGTTCAGGCTCGTGCTCGTCCACCACCTGCGGACAAGCATTAAAGTTAGTCAGGTTAGCTATCCGTGAGGTCTTGTCTGTTCATCTGCTCACAGATAGCGAAACTTAAGTGAATAGACTAAACGTGTAGAGTTCACTGGTCGCAACCTTTGGATGCGGGTTCGATTCCCGCCGCCTCCACCAATTTCAAAAAAAGGCCGAGAGCAGATCGCCCTTGGCCTTTTTTCCTTCAATTTTCGATCGATGACGATCTATTTCATCCTTTCAGGTGGCGCAAAGGCTTGAAAATCAAGATCCACGATATCATCGTCAACGCTGATGAGTCGCGATTCGAATAAATACCGCTTATGTGAAACCAAAGCAACATATGTTCGGCCCGCCGCAACATCGTTGATCGAGAAGTTGCCAAGGCCGTTCGTTCGCGCAACAAAAACGAAACCGAGAGTGTCTTGCAACCGAATGTTCGCGCCGGAAATACCGTTTCCAAACTGATCGGTTACCCTCCCGCTTACGGTAGCATTGGACGAGGATGGAGCAAGGCCGCAGAAAATTCCTGAATCGGAATCTGCAATTCGAACGTTAGTGGCGTCGAGTCCTGCAACGTTAAGGTTGACGATCAGTGCGGTCGTTGTAATACGCGAACGCTGTCCAGTGGTGCCGGCGACCCTCGCATTGAGGATCAAATTGCCGAGCCCCAACGGCAGGCTAACGTTCTGATTCGGCAATCCGGTTATGGTGATCGGAAGGTTGCCGAGTGGGGTCGTTACATTAAGTCCCACAATATTTGACGAGCCTGAACACGAAGGAACTGAGAACGTACACTGACATTGTGTGTTACTGGTAAGCACGTTTGCACCGATCGTAACCACGCCGAGTGCGTTGATCCCAAGATTCTGGACCTGAGATGTGGATTGGTCCTGTTGCGGAGTTCCGGCGGCAGCGCCACCGCTCGAAGTCGAAGAGGTTGTGCCAGTAGTTAGAAGTGAGGAGACGCCAGCTCCCGCAGTTGTGGATGATAGTGAACCACCGGTACCCGGCAAACTGCCCGTATCAGCAATGATCGTGGACAATGGACCGTTAACAAGGTTTGTTTGGGTCAGCCAAACAGCCGTTCCGTAGCCGGAGAATCGATTGGCGGCGGGTGTGGTCGAACACGTGATCCCGGATCGGGCCGAGGCCACGACAACATCGGTAGTAGTCGCGTTGAGCGGATCAGTTACGAATAGGTGCAATGCATTAACCGTGATCGATTCCGGGCCTGCGACCTGTTCGTTGATGATCAAGGTTCCAACCGGATTTCCCGCAAGGAAGATCGTCACGAATTGATTTGGCGCGCCTGTGACCGTGATCGACGAGCCGTTAATGGTCAATCCGGTGATCGTCGTGCTTCCGGATGCGCTACCACTTGGGCAAATTGCGAAAGTACTTGAAGACACGACCGATGCCGAGATCGTGTTTGACAGCGCAGTAATATTTAGGTTGTTGACACCGGCGGTAGAACTTGAGGTTGACAGTGAGCCGTCGGTTGTAGCATTTGACGAACTAATGGTTGCGACGCCGGGAACGGTCAAACCAAGACTTGTAAGCGATGTGCCGCTTCCGCTGTCCGGCAGATTTCCGGTGTCGGAAAACGCAGTTGATAGCACGGGCTGTCCAACTGCCGTTACAGTCGCCTTTAGAGCAGTGGCACGGCCTTGATATGTTTGGGCCATGGTCAAGCTCGACGCGGCTGAGATGAGCGTAAAAGCAAATATGATATTTGCGAGGAATGGGACTTTCATATTTTTACTCCTTGAGGATTTCGTTGACGCATTGCGAATGCGATCAATGAGAAAGAACGATTAGTAAGGATGGTCGTGACAGAAAGAGTCACGAATCGCGAGTTTTCGATTCAAATGAATCGATATATTTACGAAATGGTTCGGTTGTCAAAGAACTCATTGAGCCGAACGTATAATAGTTCGGAACGCTACTCACATTATCTCAAAAAGAGAGCGGCAAATACTAGGGTTAATAAACAATGTTGAAAGTGGCAAGTGGTGTCTGTAAATATTGCAGATATTATACTTGTGGGCTTTTGTTCACATTTCCCCCAGAACGCGATTCAGTTGAATCGAGTTGAAATTCCCGAAATTACTTACGGATAGCAGTTCAGATCGATGTCTTGTAGATTCAATTGAGTGGTCATAAGTCGGTTGAGGCCGTAATATTTCGATACATCTGTGGTCCGCTGTGAATTGGCAAAATGGGAATCTTTCAGGTCAAATTTATGCTGTTAGGGCAAGTTTGGGTTGAATTCAGCGGGAAGTTGAATTGATTTTTTTGAACAGCATCTTGGGGTTGATCGGCATTTACGGTTATCTTATTAGTTTCGAGTTATGGGGCTTTCAGATCGAGCTTTGCCGATAGGCATATTTGATTCAGGCGTTGGCGGCCTGACGGTTTATCGCGCTTTGCATGACCGTTTGCCAAATGAGCATTTCATCTATCTCGGCGATACAGCACGGGTGCCGTATGGCACAAAATCGCTGGCGACCGTTGAACGTTACGCTGTTGAAAACTCGGTGTTTCTGGCTTCGCGTGGCATAAAGATGCTTGTTGTAGCATGTAATACGGCCTCTGCATTGGCATTGCCTAAAATTCGCGAAACGATTGGCCTCGATGTCGTCGGCGTGATCGGCCCAGGCGGAAGGCGTGCGGTTGAGATGACAAAGCATCTGCCCGATCCAAAAGTCGGCGTGATCGCGACCGACGCTACCGTTGAGAGCCGTGCATATCTCGAAGCCGTGAAGCGTGTATCAAATACGACGCGCGTCTTTCAGGCGGGCTGCCCGATGTTCGTACCGCTGGCTGAAGAAGGTTGGACCAATGAACCCGAGACGCGTTCCATTGCGGCTAAGTATCTGAAAGATATGAAGATATTTGCGCCTCATGCGCTAGTGCTCGGCTGCACTCACTATCCAATTCTTCGAGAAGTCATTCAAGAAACTATCGGCGAAAATGTGATGCTTGTAGATTCCGGGGAAGCAACTGCGGATGAGGTTGCCGCGTTGCTCAAAGAAAAAGGCCTCGAGAATCCGAACAAGATCACAGGCCGCAGAAAGCTGTGTGACGACATCGATCATTTTTACGTAACGGACGCCGCCGAACGTTTTGGCCGCGTTGCACAGAGATTTCTTGGGGCCAAACCATCGAAGCTTGAAGCGATCGAGGTGCTACCGGTATAGGAAAAGAAATATGAATTACACAAGGCCAGACAATCGAACCTACGACGAGATCCGCAAGACCAAGATCACAACAAATATCTCGCCGTACGCCGAAGGCTCGGCGCTGATCGAGGTTGGCGGAACCAAGGTCATTTGTACTGCGAGCGTCGAGGACAAGGTACCAATGTTCATGCGAAACAAGGGTCTCGGTTGGGTTACTGCGGAATATTCGATGCTGCCGCGGGCGACAAATACTCGAACTCAGCGTGAGACAAAGAATGGTCCTTCCGGGCGAACTCAGGAAATTCAGCGGCTCATAGGCCGCAGTCTTCGAGCCGTCGTCGATCAAAAACTGCTCGGCGAACGCCAGATCTACATCGATTGCGACGTCATCCAAGCCGATGGCGGCACGCGTTGCGCGTCGATCACCGGAGCGTATGTCGCACTGGCTCTCGCATGTCGTCGGCTAATGAAAACGGGCGTGATCGGTACGAATCCAATTCTGAGTGAAGTCGCCGCCGTTAGCGTCGGCATCATTGAGAACACGCCGATCCTCGATCTCGCATACGTCGAAGACTCAAACGCCGAGGTCGATATGAACGTCGTCTGCACCGGCAGCGGCAAATTCATCGAACTCCAAGGCACAGCCGAACGCGAACCATTTTCACGCGAGCAAATGGACGAAATGCTCGTCCTGGCTGAGGTCGGCGTGAATCGACTTTTCGAGATACAGCGGAATGCGTTAGCCGTTTAATATGGGACTCGAACTTGTAACTTTGGTACAGCGACTTGAAGACGACTTCGAGATAATAATTAGTGATGAGGATGCGACCAAGATGAAAACGCCTCGTGATGTAATCGAATTTATTTCGTCACATCCAAAAGTAGCGGGGCAATGGTCAAAGGAGTACGTCGAAATCACTGTGTGGATGGCAGTTGAGGACGAGCTTGGCATTGATAAAGATAGGTTTAACGATGACTCAAGGTTCGTAGAGGACATGGGAGCTGGATAAAATACTTATTTGTTCCGAAGAATTTTCCCCGACATTGCTCCGCTTATCTTCGCACCATCCCAAACCAAAGTTCCATTAACATAAACGGACCGAATTCCGGTCGAGAATTTCTGCGGTTCGGCAAAGGTGGCGTTGTCGATGACAGTTTCTGCGTCGAAGAGGACTAGGTCGGCTTTCATTCCTTTTTTGATGAGGCCGCGGTCCTTGATGCCGAGACGTTTGGCTGGCATTTGCGTCATTTTGTGAACAGCTTGTATTAGCGACAACCATTGATTCTCGCGTGAAAATCTGCCCAGAACGCGAGTAAATGTGCCGGTTCCCCGCGGATGGCGGCTGCCGATGCCGCCGTCGCTCGAGACCATAACCCAAGGGCGTTGGTAGAACGCTTTGACATCGTCTTCGCTCATCGAATTACAAACGACGCTCGCTCCTCCATTCTTGACGATCTCGATAAACAGATCGACCGGCGAAATGTTTTTCGAAGCGGCGATCTCAGCCATCGTCTTCATTTCGTAGCTGCGTTTTGCCGAGTGGCTAGTGATCAGCACCTTGTCAGCTCCGCCAACATTCGCCAAGCCCGTCTCGACTTCCTTGCGGTCCTCATACTTTCGGCTTGGCACGAGAACGGTGATAGTCGATGCCCAAGCCGTGTACGGATAAGCGTCGGCTGTCACGTCTTGACCTGATTTGCGTGCGGCTTCGATGAGAGCGATCGCTTCGGCTGATTTGCCCCAAACGTTGCGGTTGCCCATTTTGATATGCGATAGCTGAACCGGAAGTTTTGCTTCGCGGCCGACACGAATTGCCTCTTCCATTGCTGCACGAAAACCTTCTTCTTCATCGCGAATATGGCTCATGTAGATGCCGTCGTACTTGGCCGCGACACGTGACAGTGCAATGAGTTCTTCGATCGTCGCCATATAGCCAACGTCATATTCAAGGCCGCTCGATAGACCAAATGCACCTTCGCGCATCGCCTGATCGACGAGCTTTGCCATCGCCGCGATCTCATCGTCGGTCGCCTTTCGTTGATAGTCATTCTTGAGAATTTCCTCGCGAACCGTCGCGTGACCGATGAACGCACCTACATTGACCGCGATCTTGCCGTTGAGTTTTGCAAAATAATCGGCAAGCGTCCAAGGACCGCCGCCGTCCGGCCCGACTAGAAGTGTCGTAATGCCTTGCGAAACCTGGTTCGCCGCCGTGCCTTCGCGGAGCAGGCCCGATTCCGAATGATTATGAATGTCAATGAAACCCGGAGCGAGGACTAGGCCGTTCGCATCTACGACCTTTCCGTCCTTTTTCGGCTTGATCTTACCGATCTTATCAATTCGGTCGCCTTTTATGCGAACACTTGCGCCGAACGACGGCCGGCCGGTACCGTCGATTATCGTTGCGTTCTGGATCAGTATGGAACTCGTCTGCGCAGGAACAGATATGACCAACACAGCAAAAAGGCAAAGCAAGGCGAATGACTTTCTCATATTTAGGCGATGTTACTTTAGCTTGAGGGTCGAGTCCAATCATCTTTGCTGAGATGTTTTGACGCAAAGTGTGTGCAAAACTAGAATCTAAAGTTTAAGGAGAACGAAATTGAGCGAGAAACAATTTGAAGGAAGGTCGGCGATCGTGACCGGCGGAACACGTGGCATTGGAAAAGCGATCGTTTTGGAACTAGCGAGGCGCGGTTGCAACGTCGCATTTAATTATTCCAAAAGCGCGGACGAAGCTAACGCATTGAAAACAGAGGTCGAGGCAATGGGTGTCAAGGCTTATGCGGCACAGTGCGACGTTGCAAATACTGAGGCTGCGGCTGAGTTTGCGAAAACGGTGAACGATGAATTCGGCGGCATCGATTATTTGGTGAACAACGCCGGCATCACTCGCGACCAACTGGTTTTGCGAATGAAAGAAGAAGACTGGGACGCCGTCATCGACACCAATCTGAAAGGAGCTTGGAATTTTTCGAAAGCCGTACTTCGACCTTTGATGCGAAATGAGAACGGAGCATCGATATTGAACATCGCTTCGATCTCAGGCGTCGTGGGAATGCTCGGCCAGTCGAATTATTCTGCGTCTAAAGCCGGAATGATCGGCCTGACGAAATCGATGGCAAAAGAAGTGGCTAGCCGCAAAATAACGGTGAACGCCCTTGCCCTCGGCCTTATCGAAACTGACATGGCTGCCGAGATGAATGACGAATATCGCGAAAAGATCTTAGCGATGATACCACTCGGCCGACTCGGCAACGTGGACGAAGTCGCCCAGATCGCGTGCTTCCTACTCTCGCCGGCAGCGGCATACATCACCGGACAGGTCATCCAGCCTGACGGCGGGCTTGCGATGTAACGATGTCTGTTCAATACCAACAGGAAACTGACGAAGCCGTCGAATATAGCGAACCGTCGGCTCCATTGCCGATATACACGATCGTTTTGATCGTCGGCATCGGATGTGTGTTTGTGGCCCAATTGGCCACAGGATTGCGAATTTCGGCTGACATAGCCGGTTTCGACAAACCGGCATTTAGGAGCGGACAGTATTGGCGGATCTTAACCGGAGCCGCATTGCACGGTAGTCCGCTACATGTGTTGATGAACTGCTACGCATTCTACAGTTTCGGTCGCATCACCGAAATGCTCTCAAACCGTGCCCATTTGGCGATCGTCTTCTTACTTGCGGCGATCGGCGGCGGAGTTTTGAGTCTGATAGTCATGCCCGACGGCCTATCGGTTGGCGCGTCCGGAGGTATCGTCGGCGTGGTCGGCTATTTAGCAGTTTACGCATTTCGTCGCAGGCAGTTCGTGTCGGCGGAATTCCGGAAGAGTTTGCTGATCAACATTGGTATTGTATTGGCGTTTGGTCTATTTCTGATGGGCAGCGTTGATAATGCCGCTCACATTGGTGGGCTTTTGACCGGAGCTGTTTATGCCTTCATTCAGATCCCGACCGACGAATATGTCGATCCGCGAAGCGCGAGCTCGGTTGTTTCGGTCGCCGGATTGATCTCTCTCGGCGTCTACCTTGCAACTTGTGCATTTTCCATCCTCGTACTTCTTCGATTAGTTTGAAATGGCCCGCGTACGCGTTCACCAGCACGTCAATCCACATTCACCGTACTATAGGCAGGAGCCGGAGCCGGTCGATCTCGCGACGCTTTTTGAGGATCCCACACGACCGTTGTTACTTGATATCGGCTGTGCACGCGGCCGGTTTTTGCTCAAGATGGCTGAGGCACTTCCTGAATGGAACTATCTTGGCGTTGAGATCCGCGAGCCGCTTGTTGACGAAGCAAATCGTCTTGCAAGAGAGGCGGAATTGACGAATCTGCACTACGTCTTTTGCAATGCGATGCTGTTCATCGACATGCTGATCGCTGACATTCCTGACGGTGTCCTTCAGCAAGTCACGATTCAATTTCCCGATCCTTGGTTCAAGCGAAAACACTCAAAACGGCGAATGGTCAATGAAGAAATGGTAAAAGCCATTTTCGATAAACTAGCGCCAGATGGAAGAGTGTTCGTTCAGACCGACATTGAGTTTTTGGCTGATGAGATGTTTGAACTGTTTCGTGGCGAAACACGGGCCTTTGAAATACCGACAGTTACAAACCCATTCCCTATTCGAACAGAGCGTGAAAAAGCGGTTGAGGATAAAGAACTTCCGGTTTATCGTGCGGTCTTTAAAGTACAGCCGTCAGCTATCAGCTCTTAGCTTTCAGCCAGATCAAAGGAGCTACTTCCAACTTTTTTCTTTCTTGAATCGCTTTACCACCATATCACGTCTTAACTTTGGCAAGCGGTCGATGAATAGCATGCCGTCGCAGTGGTCGGTTTCATGTTGAAAGCAGCGGGCGGCGTAGCCTTCGGCGTCGGTTTCGAACCATTCGCCGTTCAGGTCTTGGGCACGAAGGCGAGCCTTTGCTCCGCGAACGACAACGGCGGGAACTTTGCCGACGGAAAGGCAGCCTTCTTGGCCGGACTGTTCTCCTGTCGTGGAAATGATCTCGGGATTTGCGGCGATGAGTTTGATGCCGTCGCAGTCCATGACGAACAGCCGAAGATTCAGTCCGATCTGTGGTGCCGCGAGACCGACGCCATCGGCGTCATACATCGTGTCAAACATATCGTCGCACAATGCAGCGAGATCGGCGTCGAATTTCTCGACGGGCTTGCCCGTCTGCCCGAGCACGGCCTCAGGATATTCGGTGATCTTACGGATCGCCATCTTATCTTGGGATCACGCCCCGACGGCCAAGTCGCTGAAATCCAGGCGTCGCGTTAAAGCCCTTTTCTTCGCGGGCCAAGCATCGCCAGCAGATCACCTCTTCGTCGCCGGTCGGCGAGAGAAAGACGTTATAGTTCGAAACCTCTTCGTCGCAGTCAGAGCATCGAACTAGCGGTTTTTCGATCATTGTAGGGTCAAGTGTCGTATTCATCACGTTTGCTAGCCAGTATTGTAAGCCTCAACGCGTCGAACGTCCAAGCGATCACCGCCGTTCGATAAGACGGACCGTCGTTGGCTCAAGAAACTTATGCTCATCGATAACTCGGAAGTTCTTGGCGATGTGTTCTTCGAGTATGTCGCAGTTAAAGAGGAGGCTGCCTTGAAAGCACCAGCCGTCGGTCACGAGCCAGAACCTCTTCGCATCGCCCGCCGCGTCGATCGCAGTTTTTAGCTGACCTTCGTCTCGAATCACATTATTTCGTGGGTTCCATTCGACGAACGAGTTTTCCTGCGGCAGCGGAACGAGTTTGTTCTTGCCGCGATAGTATTCGCGGATCGCAAGCACAGCGTCTGAATGGAAGATCAAAACCGGCTCGTTGTCGGATTCGTTAGTAGCAATAAACTGCGCCACACGCCGGGAATCACCAGGCTTGGCAAGGTTCCAATTCGTCCAGATGACGTGACCTAAGTTTGCGAGAACTAGGAAAACGGTCAGTGCGTATATCAGCTTCCGAGACGTGAATTGGTGAAACGCCGCGAAAGTGATCAGAACCAGCGGTACCAATGCAACGGAAAAATGACGGTGCTGTACACCATGTTCGCCGAGGTAATAGTTCGCTGCGGTCAAGAACACTACGGCCACGGCCGTAATAGTCGTCAGCGCAACGGTGTCTCGGTCGGGCTTTTTAACCCAGCGTATTAACAGACCGGCGGCAGTAACTAAGGCAACGATCCGCAGTGTCCAAGACCTGAACAGATCATTCGTGATCCATTCGAGCGGGACGATCATCGCTGTTGTTAGCTGGTAGATCGATCGCATGAGCGGAAGTCCGCCATACACGCTTTCCGAATGCCCTTTAACCTCAGACATCTGGCCGGCCAGAATGAACAGCATCGGAACTGACGCTAAAACTATCGCTGCCGTTGCTATAAGGAACGAGCGAATCGAATGACGTGTAACTGTCAAGACTACGATGCCGCAGCCTACCATCAGAAATCCGAGAAAGTACTGTGTGTAGATCGATGCGACGCAGACGATCACAAATACGAACCTAGTTCGGAACGAAGCATTTCGTTCGACGAACGCATCGTAGAAAGCGGTCAAGATCAAGCACGCTAACAGCAACATCAGAGCGTACAGCCGTATCTCGATGGAACTCCAGATCATCTGCGAGCTGACGGCGATGACAGCGGCCGGCAAGATAGGATCGATGTTTTTTAGATAACGCTTTGCAGTTTCAGCCGCTGCCCAGACTATAAACGGAGCCAATAGTATGGAAAAAAGGCGTGCAAATAGAACTGAGCTATCCAACATTCGCCAGATCGAAAGAAGGATGAAATAGAGCGGAGCTTGTTCCTCAAACCCGACCGCTTGATGATATGCGTAGATTATTCCGCGGCTCGTTGTGTCGAGTGTGTAGCCTTCGTCAAACCGAATGTCGGTTTGCAGGCCGATGAATAACGAAACGAGGAGACTCGCCGCCATCAGAAACCAAAGCGACTTTCTCGTGATCAATTTCTGTACATTGTTCTCGGTCACTTTTCTTGAGACCTAGTCCATTGAGGCGATTAACTGAGCGATCTTCTTTCGCGTTCGCCAGTAAACGTCTTCCATAAATATATGCGAAAACTCGCCGTTTCTGCCGATGGAAAGCAAATTGTTGACGTTTGTCGATCGCTCGAATGCCTTTCGAGATTCCTCGTATTCCTTGAGGTAAACAGGATACGCGATCGGCGTTTTCAATATCTTAGCTCCGAGAAAGATCTCGCGAGCATTTGGCACGACCTTTTTGAGATCTCTAAGACAAAGCTCGATCATTTCGTCCTCGGGCATTTCCCAAAATTCATCGCCCTTTTCGCAGCCGATATCGACGGTGATCATCGTTTTGCCCGCAGGTGCAAGCCACGGCATCGAGTGAGTTGCTTCGGTCAGTCGAAAGAACGTGAATTCATCTTCAGGAAACCAGAGAACGGTGTCGGGCAAAAGCCCACGGCCTTCGAACTTCATATTGACGAAGATCATCGGTCGGTAGCGAAATGATTTGAACTCGTCGAGAGCGTCCGTTCCCGAAACAATCTTGGCCAGAATGTTCGCCGGTGCGGTACTGACGACGGCGGAAACTTCGATACGTTCGCCCTTTGCTTTTACCGCAACGGCCTTTCCGTCTTCGACTATGATCTCTTCAACAGGGGTTTCGAGACGGATGCTGTCCTCAAAGCCTACGGCGAGTTTCTCGCAAAGCGTCGAGACGCCTTTTTCCGGATAGACGTGATAGACGCTCGCTGTTTCCGGCATTTCTCGATTGTATCCGCAAGCGACGGCCTTTCCCTTTAGCTTGCTCGCGGCCTTTAAATAAAGAGTCTTAGCGATGCTGCCCGGCAGACTTTCTCCGACGGCGGCGGACAGTTTATCGGCAGGAGCACCCGACCAAGCCTCGATCAGCGGCAGTGCGACTTCGTCTGCAAGGGCAGGTCCGTAACTCTTGCGAAACCAATCGGCGGCTGTTTCGGGTTTATGGCCATTGCCAGCGAGTTTGGTCTTGATCGCCGAGATCGTCATTCGCGGAACCGTAGCCAGACCGAACGGATAAGAGTAGCGTTTATTCTCGAGTTGAACGACTTCGCCGTAGTGCTTGACGGTCAGACATTCGTCGCCGACTCCGATGGCATCGGCCAGGCGGTTAGTGATGAAATGGGCTCCGAAATCGTAGCTGAATCCCTCTTCGTCCTTAAAGCTAGCGGCAAGCCCGGCGATCTTCTTTCCGGCTTCGAATAAGATGAACGGAACTCCCTGGGCGTGCAGATAGTTCGCGGCCGTTAGGCCTGCAAGACCGGCACCTATGATCGCGATCGGTTGTTTGTCTCGTATCGAATCCATTGTATTTGCGTCTATTGCGGGGTTTCGTCTGCTATGCGACCGTCTCGCCGAACGTAGATCGAATAACTGTTGCTATTAAGGTAAATAGGCTCCGGCCGATACTGCGCGAATATCCAATCGGGTACCTTTGGCCGTCCCTGCTCTACGACCAAGAGCTCCGGGCGATTTTTTTCGAGGTCGATCCGCACACGTTCAGACAGAATAGCTTGCATCGGTCCGGCGTCAAGATGACTGTCAAAGATTATCGGTGTCGGCGGACGACGATCGGCCAATAAGTATAGGTTTGTCGTAATGCCCCATAGGAAAAAAGTCTCGTCGCTTCGTAGCTTGGAATTGACGACAGCGACGGCGTCCGACGAATGTGCCAGTTTCTCCACGACCGGGACATGGTTGCCATTTAAGACCGCTCTTATCTCAGAATATTGAGCGAACATCACGCCGAGAATTAGTACGAAACTAGCAACAGCTCCGGCAGACTTGATCGCCGTCATCTTCGAACCTACTAGAACCCCGAGTCCCCAAGCGGAAGCAATGATGAGCGGCGGGAGCCACAGTTGATAGTAATGAACAGAGAATCTTCCCGGTGCCGCGATCGAGAACCAGCCTGCGGCGATGAACCCCAGTACGAAGACCGCTTTTCTTTTCTCGAACCAAAAAAGCAACACAAAGCCTACAAATGCAAAAACGGCCAGCGGTGCGATCACATCGATCAGCAACTCTGCATTCCCGCGCAGTGGTGCGATCAGATTTGCGAAAATGCTACCTGAGTAGCTCTGATTGAACGCGATCATCGAATCAGTAAATATCGCTCCGCGACCGGTAAACACAAAATATCCGAATGTCGCGGCCCAGCCCGCAAATCCGACTGCTGCAATAACGAGTACGTTTTTCAGCGCCGCTCGATGTTCGCCGGACGTAACGACATGGGCTATACAGATCAAGACCGCCGCAGCAACGACAACTGGTTTGAATAGAGTTGCGAAAAGAAATAGCACGCCGCAGAAAACGGCGCGTGCATTCGTTAGACGAATTTCCGGAGAGGAGACAAATAATAGGAACGCACCGGTCAAGAGTGCATTCATCATTATCTCGGTATTCGGGTCGCGGCCCTCAAGTCCAATAGAACCCGAGCAAAGCGTCCATAGTGCGGCTGCGAGATATCCCGAAATGTCGCCTCCCGGGCCACAGCGGCCGGCCATGAACAGCAACACAAGCATACCGATCGTCAAG
>CALMPJ010000002.1 GCA_937871585.1 uncultured Acidobacteriota bacterium
CCCCCGACCGCCCTGCGGCCCTGGGGCGTCGCCCCGACAGTTTACAGCGGCTTCGCCTTCGGCTTCGGCCTCGAACGCATGCCCGCCATGATGTACAACATCGACGACATCAGGCATATGTTCGAGAACGACGTGAGGTTTTTGGAGCAGTTTAGGTGAATAGATGCTGCTCGCCCTACTAATCGGATTCGTCGGTCTCATTTCCCTGATCGTGCTTGTCCGTTTGATCGTGCAGACGCTTCGATATTCAGAGTATCGAATGAAGGGAGACAAAATCGCTTTCTTTGATACGAGCACAAAATGCCTTCGATGTGAGGCTCCAGTTAGCGTGACTACAGTTCGGCGAACGCCGAAACAATTGCTGTTCGGAGGATGGAGTTGTCCACGATGCGGCTCAGATTTTGATCAATTGGGTACTATTAAAGTCGCTCGATCTTATGACGCTCACCTTCGAGACATAAAACGACGGGAAGAAACATTTGAGTTTCCGACTTCAGACGATGATGGCTTGAGTCCCGTCCAGCGACTATTGGATGAGTAGAGCATGCATGTTCCGATTGTTAGATAACTAGCTATGAATATCAGCTACAACTGGTTAAAAGACCTTATTGATCTCGACCTGTCGCCTGACGAGACGGCGAAGGCGTTGACGCGTGTTGGATTGGCGGTCGAGGGTGTACATCCGCAGGGCGATGATTTTGTGTTGGACATCGATCTGACATCGAATCGGCCTGATTGTCTGTCGCATCGCGGCGTAGCACGTGAACTCGGCGTGTCGCTTGATCGCGAATTGAAGCTTGCTCCGGTCGAGACCGAGCTTCCGATGCCTGCTGTTTTGGCAGGCGAGACGGTGCAGATACTCGATCCTGATCTCTGTCATCGCTTTACGGCGAGGATCATTCGCGGTGTCAAGATCGGGCCGTCGCCGCAGTGGCTTGTCGATCGGCTCGAGGCTATTGGCGAGCGCTCGATCAACAACGTTGCCGACATTACGAACTACGTCATGCACGAGCTAGGCCAGCCGATGCATGCGTTCGACCACGACAAGCTTGCTGAAAAACGTATCGTTGTCCGCCGAGCAAAAGACGGCGAAAAGATAACTTCGCTCGATGAGGCCGAGCACGAACTGAATAGTTCGATGGTCGTTGTCTGCGACGCCGAGCGTCCGCAAGGCATCGGCGGCATTATCGGCGGTTGGGATTCGCGAATTACCGACGACACTACCAATGTTCTGCTCGAAGTCGCATATTTCGATCGCTCCAGCGTCCGCCAGACCGGCCGCAAACTCGGCATCACGACCGAAGCCGGCTACCGTTTCGAACGCGGTGCTGACGTTGACAATATCAAGCGCGCATCTGACCGTGCGACTCAGCTCATCTGCGAACTTGCCGGCGGCGAAAAAGGCGAATTCATCGACATTTATCCGAAACACGTCGAGAAACCTACCGTTCATTCTGCCGACATCTCGGCCGCAACGAAACGGCTGACAGGACTTGATGTTAAAGCCGATGAGTGCGACCGAATTTTGCACAGATTGGGCATTGAAAAGGTTAGCGACAGAGAGTATTCCTCGCCAACATGGCGCCATGATATCGCTATCGAAGAAGACCTCGTTGAGGAAGTCGCCCGTCATTTCGGTTTCGAGAACATCGCGACAGAACTGCCGCCCGCGTTTGGTGCCGGTGAATATTTGCGGGACGAAGAACGTATGCGACGCGTTCGTCAGACACTTGCGGGCCTTGGCTTCTCGGAGGCGATGTCGTATAGCTTCATCGATGAGACGAACGACGGAAAGTTCGCTCTCGCTGCGCAAGCTAGCGGTGAAACGAGCTTTGTTTCGCTAAAACACGCCGTTATCGAAGGCTCGACGCGAATGCGTCCTACGATAATTCCGGGCCTGCTCGACGCTCTGCGGTTGAATATGAATTTTCAACGCCGAAATCTCAAACTATATGAGATCGGCAAGGCGTTCATCGGATTTGGTGACGGACAATTGCCGTCCGAACCGAGGCTCTTTACATTTGCGTTAACAGGCTCGGAGCGACATTCTTCGATCGCATCTGATCAACGAGGCCTTGATTTTTACGATGCGAAGGCGGTTGTTGAGGCATTGGCCGAAGAGCTTGCGATCCCGATACCTGAATTTAGGTCCTCAATTGCCAAGCATTTAACGCCGGGACGGTCGGCAGACGTCTACATTTGCGGCCATTTTGCGGGAACGGTCGGACGATTAAGCGATGGTCTGGCAGCCGAACACAAATTCCGACGTGACGTTTTTGTCGGCGAACTTCTTCTCGACGTATTGTTGGCATTTGAACAAGTTCCGTCGGTTTATCAGCCATTGCCCCGTTTTCCGGGAGTTTCGCGAGACGTAACGTTCTCTGTAGGCCGCGATATGGAATATATGCGGATCGCGGCTGCGGCGGTCTCGCTTGATGAGTCATTTCAAGGTGTCGAACTTGTCGGTACTTATCAAAAGGACGATCAACGAACGGTTACCATTCGCCTGAATTATCGACGCGATGATAGGACCTTGACCGAGGATGAGGTTCAAGTCGTGCATGATTCAGTACTTGCTAATGTCAAGGAAACATTAGGCTTATCGCCACAGGCGTAATTTACTTCATTTTATACTTGAAGTTTTCCACAGGCTTGAACTATATTCTAATGACCTTCGGTGTAAACCGAACTAATGGAGCAAGTTAATGAATGCCTTGACCGGAATGGAGAAGTTCTCGCATCTCGAGGACAAGATATATCTCACAGTTCAGTACGTACAGAATCTCCGCGAAGACCGCGACGAGATCGCGGCGAAATATAAGCAAATAAGTGCTGAAAATGAAGAATTGATCGCCGAACGCGATCAGCTCGAAGCGACACTTTCACGTTTGCTGAATGAACGAGACGCAGTGCAATTGAAGGTCGAGGGCATGCTTGAATCACTCCGCAGGGTTGATCCTGCCGTAATGGAGGCATTTGGAGCATAGTTATGGCAGAAGAAGCACTCCGCGTTGAGATCTACAACCAGACCTACAGTATCCGCTCGGATGGCGATAATCAGTACATTTACGGCCTCGCCGAATATGTCGACCGCAAAATGCGAGAGATCGCGTCAGGAACTCAGACGGTCGATTCGCTGAAAGTCGCGATTCTGGCAGCTCTTCACATCGCTGACGAGTATCACCAAATGAAAGACGCACAAGGGCAGATCGATACGCAGCTTGGTGTTCGCAGTTCTGAATGTTCTGAGATGCTCGATCGCATCCTGAAACATCGCGACCTTCCTGCTCAGGAGATCCAGATCGAACAATAAGCCTATCATCCGACATTCTCCGTGTGCTATTCTAGTTTTGGCGAATCGAATTACTTTGTTGCTCGTCACCGGACGAACACAAAATTGAGCCAACATATGAATGCCGGGAGGCGAATGCGGCAGACAAGAGTAAGCTCTCAAGCGGAGCATTACCGAGTTCAGCGGCTCTGATCTTCGAAAGAAGAGAACGCCACCCACCTGTACACTACAGGTTCAATTCATACGTCTGAAACGACATCGAGGTGTCGATTCGCCGCTTACCTTTCATCTAATCCTTTGTCCAATTCAGCGTAGATCTCTCGTTGCATCTGTGCGCTTTCGAGAGCAAGCGGAAGCTCAGACGCGCGAGCGTTTAGCTTTTTCAGGGCGATCTCGGCGTCGGCGATCTTTGTACCGCGAACAGCCGAAGCTTCGATCATCTGCATACGGCTTTCGGCCTCAGCAAGCATTTGTTTGGCTTCTGAGCTGATCTTTTTGATACGTTCAATATCTTCGCCGATCTCTTGTTTCAATTCGTCGGCATTTGAAGCTTTCAGTTGGGACAAACGATTGAGCCGCTTTTGCATCTTGCTCAATTCGCGTTGTGCTGACTTTGCGATCTTTGTCGCCGTCAGTCGCGAGGCCAGCGTTTCCTTGAAAGCATCACCAAGCATCACATCGCGACGTTCGATGTCTTTCAATGAACGCCACTCCGCCGACTTGACCTCGCTACGAAACCACCCGATCTCATTTGCCCTGATGCCGCGACCGGCAATGCGTTCGCGAATAGTACCGTGCAGCTTGCCGCGTCGATACATCATCACGCCCGAGGCCGTCAGTCCTGCGACAAATCCTAAAATGGTCGCTAGCAGTCCGAAGAAGATCACCACCACCGATGCAGCGGGTACTCCGCCAAATAGTAAAAACGCAACAATGGACAAAGCGGCGGGCACCACAGTCGTAACGAACGGAGCGGCGATCGCCGTACTAAGCAAACGCTTTCCTCGGCGAACGTCTAGCTCGATTGCACCGTCCACGCCAACAGGAATGACATCGGCGGTCGTCTCGTTGATCTTTGTAATCGCGTCAGTCAGCGACATAATGCTTAGATATTCGCAGAAAGTGTACTATGATTCCACTAGAGACATTCTGCTTATGAAAAAAGGTCTGCTTGTTTTCGTAGCTTTTCTTTTCGCCTCGCTGGTGACGGTCGCCGTTGGTCAAACGGCAACGCCGACTCCGGCACCGACACCGGCGCAGAAAGTTCGGATATGGTCAATTCCGATCTCGATCTATACGAAAAAGGAACTAGAGCAAAACCAAGCTAGCGAGTTTCTCCAAACCGATAAACTCAGCGTTAAAGAAAATGGTGATGAACAGCAGATATTGTCTATTCGAGCCCTTTCCGACAGTCCGCTTTCTTTGGCTGTTGTCGTTCAAGATGATCTATCGTCAAACATTAATCTCCAGCTTGAGGACATTCGCCAGTTTATTCGAGGCCTACCGAAAGGTTCAAGAGTAATGGTGGCCTACATTCGCGGCGGTTCAGCAGTAACGCTTCAAAAATTCACTGATGATCGGGAAAAGGCCGCCAAGTCGTTAAGGATCATTGCGGGCAGTTCGTCCGGCGGAACCGGTCCTTACGGTGGCCTGAACGATGTTCTCAAGCGGTTTGAGGCCTTGCCGTCGGGTCGCCGCGCAGTTCTTATGATCTCGGACGGTGTTGATACGAGCCAGGGCTCAAATGTTTCTTCACTGGTTCAAACGATCGATCTCGAGAATGCGATCGCCCGAGCACAACGAAACAGTGTTGCCGTCTATTCCATCTATTCTCCGACTGCCTTAACCTCAAACAGCAATTCCCCGCTCGTAACCGGTGGGCAAGGTGCGTTGTTGCGAATTTCTGACGAAACCGGAGGCCGTTCGTTTTACCAGGGCTCGATCGCTCCGGTTAGTTTCACGCCGTTTATTCGTGATCTAAATCTATTGCTTGGACGACAATTCTCCTTGACCTACCTCTCGACGCACATGAAAAAGGGTTACTATCGTGTCGAGGTAACCTCATCAAATCCTGATATCAAGATCGAGCATCCCAAGGGCTACTACTTCCGTTAGTTCACTTTTTTAAGACAGCTAGGGCAAACGAATGTGTCTTCCTTAATAAGGAATCCAACCCAAAATAGCGGGAAAAAGAATACAAGGAGAACGGCGAACGTGATCCAGCCGGCGGTAGATATTTTGCGCTCGTGACGAGGTAAGTAGGTCGATGTGCAGTAAGGGCAGCGATAATTCGCTAAACCGACTGGCGGCCGAAGCTCTATTGGTTGGTTGATCGGAGCGGTTGGTATTTGCTTACGAGCTTCGGTGTTTGTAGAGAACTCGTCGGTTTTCCACGAATACGGCCGCGGAGCCGAATGGTCAAATGGTTGTGCTTGCGGCGGTGCAAATGTCTGTGGCCCGATCATCTTCTGCCCGCAAGCGCGGCAAAAATTCGAGTCAGGCCCGTTCATGTTACCGCAATTATTGCACTTGCTCATACGTCCGTTATTCTACGCTTCTATAACGAGATTCGTTCCCCCGAATTGATCGCCTTATAAACAGATTCGACGATCTCGACCGAATGGAAACCATCGTCGGCAGTTACAGGAACCGGCTTTCCGTCAATGATAGCATCGAGAAATGCACGATCTTCTTGAACGTAGCCCCACTTCTCTTCCTTTTCGAGCATATGGAATGACTTTGTCTCAAAATTCGGATCCATGCCCTGCGAATCAAAGAGCCGCTCCATTTCTTCAGTCATGATCGTGCGGTGATGGCAAAAGACCTCGATACGTTCGAAAGGAAAATGCCAGCTCGCATCGGATGACGAAGCAAATGTGCAATGAAATCCGCTCTTGAATTTGATGATCACTGAGAATTCATCAAGCTCGGGATACTCGTGCTGCGAACCGTACGCGACCAACTCCGCGATCTCACCGAACTGGAAACGGCACATATCAAATAGATGAATTGTCGTCTCGTAGAGAAATCCGCCGGTCACATTCACATCGCCTGTCCAGACGGGATTAACGAGTTCGCCGCGGTTCATTTTGATGTGTGCGGAGTGAGCGGTGTCATTGGCGAGCAGTTCTTTCAATGTCGCGTAAACCGGAGCGAATCTGCGATTGTGTCCAACTTGGAAAACGGTGTTCGCGGAGGCATTCGCCGCATCGCGTAATGCCGCGGCATCTTCGATACCTATGGAAAAGGGCTTTTCGCAGAAGACGTGTTTGCCGGCATTGATCGCGTCAATGGCGATCCCTTTGTGTGTGCGGTTTGGAGCGCAGACTATGACTGCGTCGCAGTTGTCTAGTAATTCCTCGCGAGAGCCGCAGACCTTGCCGCCGATAGTTTTCGCGGTGCGTTCAGCTCGTTCTGGGACGATGTCGTACAATGCCGAGATCTCGGCACGCGGTTCACGCGAATAAATACGTCCGTGCAGATTGCCTGCATAGCCTGTACCGACGATGCCGATCTTTACTTTGTCGCTCATTGGTTACCAGCTACCTCCGGCGGCGTATTTTCCGATGTTCAATGCTCTTTCGGCGGCGTCCTTTGCCGCTTTCGCGACCTCGAATGGATCCTGCTCCCAATATTCCGGCCGAAATATCTCAACGCTGGCTGGGCCGTCGTAGCCGATGGCGTCGAGGCGTTGTTTCATTTCGGTTATCGGCAAGATGCCAAGTCCCGGATAGAGGCGTTTTGAGTCATTCAGCTCTGATTTCGGCAGATCTTCGGCGTCGTTGATGTGGAAAATGAAAAGTTTCTTCGGGTCTAGGGCTTCGAGAGCTTCGAACGAGCTGCTGCCGGCGTAGAAGTGGTACGTATCGATCACGTTGCCGACGCTGTCGCGGTTTACGAGGTTGACGATCTTGCTTCCGAGGTCGAGAGTGGTGACCGAATTCCCTGCTTCGCCGAGGAATTCGAATCCGATCTTGATGCCGTAAGGCTCGGCGATGTCTGCAAGTTCGTTGAGAACTCTCACCGATTCTACGATCGTCTCTTCGTCGGTTTTGGGGCCTTGTCGCAGGGCGCCGGGAACTGACAATACGTACGGGCAACCAATCGCCTGCGAAATTTCGCAGAGTTTCTTGCACTCGGCGAGAATTGCGGCGTGGTCTTCGTCGCTTCGCCAGGTGATGTGTTCGAGCGTATTGATCGAGAGAACGCCTATTCCGGTCTCAGCAAGTAATGCCTTGAGGTCATCGACCGTTCTCGTCTCTAAATAATCGTAAAGTTTATTCGAACGAAGCTCTACCAGGTCGTAGCCGGCGGCTGCGGCGGATCTGATGTCTGTTTCGAGGTCGGCGGTCATCGTTGTCGCGCCGTTAATTGACAGTTTCATAGCAATATTAATCCGTGATTCTAACATTTCATTAACACGGAATCATCTACCGCTGGCAACTTGCACGTGTTGCCTTGCATTCTAAACATCGGCTACACTTGAGCCGTCCTGCACTCCTTTATTTTTATGAAGAATTTGCTCGCAATCGTATTCGCAACCGTTTGTTTTGTTGTCACAATGTCTGCCCAAGCCTCCGACGCGGCTCTCAAGGCTGTGATCGAAAAGGATCGCAGTGCGCGGAGTGCTGACGGCAAGCTGCAGACGCTTTCTGCGGCTGAACATCTCGCTCGCGGCACCGTTTACTTCGATAACCGCAGCTTTCCGCAGGCACGCGAGCATTTTGCGAAGATAATTGACATCTATGCGAGCGAACCGCAGCTTGGGAGCGCACTTTGGATGACGGGCCGCAGTTATTATTGGGAACGCGATTACAAACGCTGCATCCCGACATTGGCTCGTGTGGTCGCCGAATTCCCTGATTCAAAGAACGGCAGAGAAAGTCTCTACTTCCAAGGCTCTTGCCACGTCCGTCTTGGGCAGAATGCCGAGGCCGCGAAGCTTTTTGAGAAGTATGTCGTGATGTATCCGGCCGGAGAAAGGATCGACGGGGCGTTTTTGAACGAAATTGACTCCTTGCGCGAGTCCGGGCAGTACGATGCGGCGAATCAATGGGTCGAGCGCGTTCGTGACAAGTTCAAAGGAACGCATACCGAGACAAATGCGCTTCACGCGCGGCTTCGGATGCAGCTTTATCGAGGGTTGTGGAACGATGCCGAGGCAACGGCGGCTCTTATTTTGGGTCAGGCAAAGCTCGCGGGTTCGATGACAAGCAGCGACGAAGTCATGTATTTGCGTGCATTTGCCGCCGAAAAGGCCGGAAAGAAGGCCGAGGCGATGCGTTTGTACGCTGCGATCCCTGACAAAGTGACCTCATACTATTCCGGGCTCGCGGCAGACAAGATCGCGGGTGGAAATGGCCGTGTTAAATCCATCGCAAGCGTCAAACCGACTGATTTCCCGACTCCGCACCGCGTTGAGATCCTTCAATATGCCAAGAAACACAAGATCGACCCGCGATTTTTGCTTGCGATCATGAAGCAGGAGAGTTCTTTCCGCACGGACGCCAAATCTCCGTCCGCGGCGCGTGGTTTATTACAGTTGGTGATGGATACCGCGCTCAAATACAACAAAAAAGCGGGCTTCGCGACTCTTAACCCAGACGATCTTTACATTCCCCGAACAAATATCGCGATCGGCGCAGAATATATCGCCGATCTCAAAGGCCAGTTTAACGGCATGTACGAAGCCATCGCCGCCAGTTACACCGGCGGCGAAGACAACGCAGCCCGCTGGCTAAACCGCAGCAAACCCAAAGACCCCGCCATCTTCTCCGCTGAGGTCGGTTTTCCCGAAACAAAGAATTACGTCTTCAAAGTAATGACCAATTTTCGTATTTACAAGGACCTTTACGACGAGAATCTGGTTAAGAAGTAACTTTTTGACGTTTGATAGCGGTTATAAAGGCATTGGGTAGTCATCCAAATGGATTCGGAAGAGTCTCGAACAGCTTTGGTAGAGTTCCAAACGCCTTCGGCAGAGTTCCAAACGCCTTCGGCAGACTTCCAAACGCCTTCGTCAGGCTTCCAAACGCCTTCGGAAGACTTCCAAACGGCTTCGGAAGACTTCCAAACGGCTTCGGCAGACTTCCAAACAGCTTCGGCAGACTTCCTAACAGCTTCGGCAGACTTCCTAACAGCTTCGGCAGACTTCCTAACGCCTTAAGGAAAGTTCTGTTCAAAACTTACCAAATACCAGCGTCCGTCGACCCTTTTCATCGTCAATTCAGCGGTTTTTGCTAGTTTCTTGGCGTATTTTATGGTGATCTTGGCACTGTCGCCGTCGATGGTGGGCGATCCATCGGTGCCGCCTTGGCGGAAATCGTCGCGGAAGGCCGTTCTTTTGTCGTCAGCGGTCTTTCCGATCTCACAAAATTCCTTTGCGCTTGCTTCGCTCTTTCCGTCGGGCAAGCAAAGTGTAGGCAAACGGCTCCAATTCGTATATCTCGCAGCCTCAAAAAGCCCAAGCGCGACCTTTTCCGGCGTGTCCGACTCTGGCGGAGTCGGTGTAACGACCACAACGCCGTTTGTTGTGTTTGTAGGAACAGGCCTGCAAGCAAAACAAAGCGTTGCGAGGGACATTAAAAGTGTCGCGAGGGCAATTTTCATGCTAATCCCAATCATGCTGACTGTGACGTTCGACGTGGTAACCGCATTTTTCCAAGTGCATTTGCACCTCAGAGGCGTGTTCGTTGTCGCGAACCTCTAAAATGACCTCGATGCCCACTCGACCGAGCGGTGCAAGCCAGATCGCACGCTGGTGAAAGACTTCGACGACGTTGGCACCGGTTTCGGCGACGTGATTGAGCATTTCCGCGAGGTTGCCGGGGCGATCTACGACCAGCAGTTTAAAAATAACGTATCGCCCTTGCCGCACCATCACTTGTTCGATGATCCGCGCAAGCAGATTTCCGTCGATATTGCCTCCGCAGAGCACGGTAGCTACTTTTTCGTCAGGTGTAAGCTCTACTTTGCCCGCGATAATTGCCGCAATGCCCGCCGCACCTGCTCCTTCGACGACGAGGCGGTTATTCTGAGCACAATGAAAGACTCCACGGGCGATCTCATCCTCTGTTACCTCGACAACTTCGTCCACAAATTCGCGAATAATTGGCAGAGTACGCTCGCCCGGACGTTTTACGGCTATACCATCAGCTATCGTAGGCTGCGCATCGACCGTCGTCGGGCTACCAACGCTTAGCGAGGTATTCACCGAAGGCACATTCGCCGCCTGAACGCCTATAATTTTTGTTTGCGGTCGTAGTGCTTTGATCGCAAGAGCTATCCCCGAAATAATTCCGCCGCCGCCGATCGGCACAACGACCGTATCGACTTCGGGAAGGTCTTCGTGGATCTCTAGCCCGATAGTTCCCTGCCCGGCAATGACCGCGTCGTCGTCAAAAGCGTGAACATAAGTGAAACCATGCTCTTGCTGCAACTCCCGAGAGTGTGCGACGGCCTCGTCAAACGTTGCTCCTTTCAAAACAACATCCGCTCCGAAATCGCGAGTCGCCACGACCTTCGTGAGCGGTGCAAACTCAGGCATCACAATGGTCGATCGGATGCCGTTAAGCGTCGCCGCGAGTGCGACACCTTGCGCATGATTGCCGGCAGAACCCGCGACGACTCCGCGAGCGCGTTCTTCGTCGTTAAGCTGCGATATTTTGTTGTAAGCACCGCGGATCTTGAACGAACCGGCTCTTTGCAGACATTCTGCCTTAACGTAGATCTCGCTGGAATCAGTTGAAAGCTTGCGGTCCATCAATAGCGGAGTTCTGGTAGCGACGCCGCGCAAAGTTTCACGAGCTTTTTCGATGTCGGAAAGTGTGACCATAGACTGACGCGAATTATAGCAAAGATGCTGCAAATGCGATATATTCGTGTTATCGGAGTTTGAGAATAATCATATGAACGAACTGTTCGGCGCCGGAGCCATTTTACTCGGGATTTTAGGTGTTGCGTTGCTGATCGTCGCTTGGAAGACGATCAAGATCGTCCCGCAATCGAGCGTTCTGCTCATCGAACGCCTCGGAAAGTTTCATCGACTCGCCTCAAGCGGCTTAAATATCATCGTCCCGTTCTTCGAAAGCCCTCGTGCGGTTTATTGGAGCGGCACAAGGCCGGGACTGACGTCGATAGACCTACGTGAACAGTTCATCGACATGCCGCCGCAGCCTGTTATTACACGCGATAACGTGACGATCAATGTCGATTCGGTCGTTTATTGGCAAGTCACCGACCCAACAAAGGCCGTGTACGAGGTCGCCGATCTCGTAGGTGCGATCGTTCAGCTCACGATAACCGGAATGCGTTCAGTGATGGGCGAAATGGACCTCGATCACACGCTGTCGTCTCGCGATCAGATCAATACGAAGCTCCGCGTCATCCTCGACGAAGCCACCGACAAATGGGGCGTAAAGGTCACGCGCGTTGACGTCAAAAACATCAATCCGCCTGAGGACGTTCGCATCACGATGGAAAAACAGATGACTGCAGAACGTAATCGCCGTGCGTTGATACTACAAGCCGAGGGCGATAAGCAAGCTGCCATAACCCGTGCTGAAGGCGAAAAGCAAGCGGCCGTTACGCGATCAGAAGGAAACAAGCAATCGGCTATTCTCGACGCCGAGGGAGCGTCGCAAGCACGCCAAATAAACGCCGCAGCCGAGGCCCAAGCCATCGCCGAGATCGCAAGCGCTATTGGCGACCGACGCCAGACCGCACAATATCTGATCACACAGCGATATGTGGATTCGCTGAAAGACATGGCTCGTACGCAGAATTCGAAGGTCATATTTATGCCGACTGAAACGAGCGGTGTGCTGTCGAGCGTCGGTGCGTTCAAAGAGATCTTTGCAGCGACCGGCGAAGACGATACGCCCGAACTACCAAAAGCCCCTCGCAGCCCAAGAGAATTGGAGAAATAGTATGAAAAAGATCGCCGGAATATTAGGAGTTGTAGTCGTTCTAGCCGCCGTCGGTATCGCTGGAGTTGCGTATAAGTACGGAATGATCCTGAATCCGTCTCCGTCGGCTCCGCCGCCTGAGAAATCTGTTTACGACTTCACGATGAAGAACATCGATGGCGTTGACACGAAACTTAGCGATTACAAAGGCAAGGTCACAATGATCGTCAACACCGCCAGTAAATGCGGCTACACGCCGCAGTACGAAGGCTTGCAGGCGATGTATGACAAGTATAAAGACAAAGGTTTCGTGATTCTTGGTTTCCCTTCTAACAACTTCATGGGTCAGGAACCCGGAACCGAGGCTGAGATCAAAGAGTTCTGTACCACCAAATTCAAGGTCACGTTCCCGATGTTCGCTAAGATCTCGGTCAAGGGCGAAGACCAACATCCGCTCTATAACTTCCTTACCAACAAAGCCACTACACCTGATTTCGCAGGTGACGTGTCATGGAACTTCAATAAGTTCCTCGTCGATAAAAACGGTAAAGTCGTCGCGAGATTTGGTTCGAAAGATAAACCCGACGCCGAGATCGTTGTTGCCGCTATCGAGAAATATTTGGCTGAGAAATAGTTTATGAGTCTTATCAAAGGTTTGATCGTAGTTTTGATCTTACTAGCCGTCGCTATCGGCGGCTTTTCTTTTTGGATATTTCGATCGGTAAATGCCGCAGTCACACACGACAAGGCAGCTACTTACATCAAGATCGAAAAAGGAACCTCGCCGCGCGAAACACTCGCAAAGCTCGCGGCCGAAGGCATCATCTCAAGCGAGTTCGCTGCGAACATATTCCTGAGGACAATGGGCGACGCGTCGAAATGGCAGGCAGGCGAGTTTCAGTTCCGCTCACCTATATCTACAGTTGAGGTATTCAAAGAACTTGAAAAAGGCGAGGAACGGACGATCAAACTGACCATTCCTGAAGGATTTACGAGGTTTGATATTGCAAAGAGAATTGCCGAGAAACTTCCGCAAACTCCGCCGATCGATGACAAAGCAATTCTTACTTTGATGGACGATACGACGCTCATTAAGGATATTTCTCCCGAGGCAAAGAACCTCGAAGGCTATATGTATCCCACGACATACAATGTTCCAAGAGATGCGACACCACAGGAAGTCGTCAAGATGATGGTCGAACAGTTTCGTAAGTTCTGGAAGCCTGATTGGACGGCGAAAGCTAAATCGCTGGGACGAACGCCACACGAGATAATCACGATCGCTTCGCTCATTGAGACAGAAACCGGCGTCGAGTCTGAACGTCCGATCGTCGCCGGTATTATCAACAATCGCCTCGCCAAGAACATTCCGCTTGGCATTGACCAGACGAATGTTTACATCGCCAAGATGCTCGGAAAATGGGATGGCACGATCCACAAGAGCGACCTTGAGGTCGATTCGCCCTACAACACCCGAATTAAGACCGGCATCCCGCCCGGCCCGATCTCTTCCGTCACCGAAAGCTCCATCCGAGCCGCCCTCGAACCGCAGCCGAACGATTACATCTTCTACGTCCGCAATGTAGACCTAAACGACGGTTCGCACTGGTTCTACGCCTCGGCCGCTGAGTTTGAGAAGGGCAAGGCGAAGTATCAGCAATATTTAGAGCAACTGCGTCGGGAAAAACGCGCGGCAGAGCCGAATCAATGATCAAACTCCTCGCCCTAGATCTCGACGGCACTACCTTAAATTCTTCAGGTCATGTTCCCGATGCCAATCTCGAGGCTATTCGTGCGGCTGAAGATGCTGGGGTTTTGGTGACGATCGCAACCGGAAGACGTTTTCGAGATGCTCAGCCTTTGGGGCGTGAGCTTGGGTTGAATGCTCCGCTGATCACGCACAATGGCGGGCTGTTGAAGTTTGCTGAGAGCGAAGAAACGGTGCATTGTTCGTTGCTTTCGACAGCGACGAGCTTAGAAGTTGTTCGTGTCGGGAAGGCGTTCGGCGGTGATGCATTAGTTAGCACAGATCCGAATGGAAACGGTACGCTGCTTTACGATAGGATCTCCGACGACAACATTCCGCTGAAGAAGTATCTTCGCTGGGCCGAAGGGCTACACGGTGTTGTGATCGGACGCAGCGGCGTTGCTCATGTTGAATCGCTCGAAGACGTGCTTCCTACAAACGAAGTTGTTCACATTTCGTTTTCAGGTAATTGTGCAGCGATGAAAGAACTTGAAGTGACTCTCAACGAAGAGTTTGGCGAAAATATCACACTACTCGCGACGATATATCCTTCGCTCGATTTTACATTGCTCGACATCTTGCCGCCCGATGCTTCTAAGGGCCACGGCGTGGCACGTCTTGCCGAACTCATCGGTCTGACCGCCGAAAACGTGATGTGCATCGGCGATAATTTTAATGATCTAGAGATGCTCGAGTACGCGGGAACGGCCGTTGTCATGGGAAACGCAGACGCGAAGTTGCGTGATATGCCCGATTTTTATACAACATTAACTAACGACGAAAGCGGCGTCGCGGCCGCCATCGAACGCTTTATTTTGAACTAGGAGAATTATTTAGTGGCAAATAGAATTGCGGTCCTCGAGACCAACAAAGGTACTATTAAGTTTGAATTACTCGAAGCAGACGCTCCGAAAACGACCGAGAATTTCCGTCTTCTCGCTGAAAAGAATTACTATGACGGCGTGATCTTTCATCGTGTTATCCCAAATTTCATGATCCAGGGCGGCGATCCGCTTGGCGAAGGTTACGGCGGCGAATCGGCATGGGGCGGTAAGTTCGCTGATGAGATCGATCGCGGTTCTGACCTATATGCGGGTCCATATGAGAAAGGAACCGTTGCGATGGCAAATAGCGGACCGAATACCAACGGCTCGCAATTCTTCATCATGCACGTCGATTATCCGCTGCCCCCGAGCTACTCGAAATTCGGCAAGGTCATCGAGGGCCAAGATGTCGTTAACGCCATCGCAACTGTCGATCGCAACCACAATGACAAGCCGCATACGCCTGTCGTGATGGAGAAAGTTTACATCGTTGACGGTGAATAATGCGTGCTGTACTGCAGCGAGTTTCACGAGCTAAGGTCACGGTCGACGGCCGAGTTACCGGCGAGATCGATCGTGGCCTGCTTATTTTGTTAGGCGTTGGCCACAGCGACGATGAAACAGTCGCTGACAAGTTGCTAGACAAGATCACGAAGCTTCGCATCTTCGAGAATAGCGAAGGCAAGATGAATTTGTCGTTAGCGGAGATTGAGGGCGAAATGCTTGTTGTCTCGCAGTTTACGCTCTACGCCGACACCAGGAAAGGACGTCGACCGTCATTCATCGAGGCCGCCTCGCCGGTGGAAGGTAATCGTCTTTACGAATACTTTGTTTTGAAGGCCCGAGAGACCGTTCGAAAGGTCGATACCGGTGAATTCGGTGCTATGATGGATGTCGAACTTGTAAACGACGGCCCCGTTACTATCACCATTGACACTGACAATTAAGTTATGAAAAAGCTACTTTATTTGTTCTTAATACTCGCCGCAGGCGCCTCATTGTCTTGCGGCAATAAGCCGACGAATACTAAGACCGCTAACGCTGAGGTCAAGAAAGGTGTTGCTCCGGTCGCTGATGCTGAGATCGCTGTGATCGAGATGGAAAATCCCGTTTATGGCAGTATCAAGCTCGAACTTTATTCCAACATCGCACCGAAGATGGTTGCACGTTTTAAGGAGCTTGCTAAAGAAGGGTATTACAACGGTATAGCCTTTCACCGAATAAACGATTTTGTCATCCAGGCTGGTGATGCTGACACGAAACCAGGCAGAACGAAGAATCCGATGAAAGAAGGCGATTCCGGAAAGCCAAACGTGCAGGCAGAATTTTCAGACATTCTTTATGACACGGGCATTCTTGGTGCAGCTCGTTTGGGCAACGATGTTAATTCCCAGAATTCGCAGTTCTTTATTACGTTGAAACGATCGGCTGGTTTTGACAACCAATACACAGTCTTTGGAAAGGTCATCGACGGAATGGGCAATGTTCGTACAATAGCGGGTGTTACACCCAAAGAGGGTGAACGGCCGTTGGAGCCGATCCGCATCAAGTCGGTTACGATCGTCGCAAAGTAACTTGCTCGCGTAGCTCAGTTGGATAGAGTGCTTCCCTCCGAAGGAAGAGGTCGCAGGTTCGAATCCCGCCGCGAGTACCAGAGACAAGAAAAAAGGCATCTGCCGGAAAGCAGATGCCTTTTCTATTTGCCAAATTGAATCGTTACTAAGGCTTAACCTTTAGCATCGGGTCGCCCATTAACGCCCACGATAGCCGAACATCAGTTCCGCCCGCTATCGTGCTCTTTGCATCAACAACCAGATCACCGAACCGTGTTACTGAATTGTTATTGCCAAGCTGTTGGAAGAATCTCGTGGCCATGATCAGTTGAACATCCGGCGTGGTCAAACCCGTCGATGCCCAGACCAATATTGCGCCGCCATTGTTGTACTTGACCAAATACTCGGACAAAGAATCCGCATAAGGATTCATGAAGTATCCATTCAGACAAGTAAGAGCAGTGAATATAGTTCGATTGCCAGGATTCGCCATCTGCGGCTGACCGGCAGTTCCGTTCAAATTATTGACACCAAAAAAGTTTGAGCTATTCGTCCACCGACCAGTCGTGCCATGGCCGGCATAATTGACCAAATACTTCCCGAGGTTCATTTCATTGATCAAAACCTGACCTGAGTTCGGATCTGACAAGCCAACATAGGTCACCGGAACAGTGCCTGGCAGCTGATTGCGCAATTGTTGACTCATCCATTGAAAATCGAAGCCGTTTGGGTCGTCGTAAGCGAACAAGACGCCGCGGTTGATATTCTGTTGTGCGGGTACTTCGAATGCCTGCACCCGAGCAAGCTGTTCGGCGGCTTGTGCAGGTGTTGACACCGGAATGCGTCCTATCGCTATTTCTGAGAGTCCGTCGCCATTGAAATCGGCTAAGGCCTCATCGCTACCGGTTTCAAGATAAACGGTATCGACGATCTTTGTCGGCACCATATTCTGAAATCCGCGATTGGCGTAATTCTTACCATCGTAGGAACCATCGCCGAGCAACATTACGTAGAGCGGCGGTGTCTGCCAGTTCTGACGAGCATAGTTTAGGAACGCAGTAACTGATGCAGCGGTCGGTTGTCCAAAGCTAAATTCATCATAAACATCCTCAACATCAACAACCTCGACCGCGACGCCCTGGCCGCGTCGATATGTTGCCCAGGCTTCCGCCTGAACCATTAGGTCCGGATGGGTAATTATTGTCAGCCGTCCATTCCTTGCGGTTGTCGCTAGCGAAGACGCATTGTTGATCTTGATCGAAAATGGCGAAAGCATCGCCGAATCTTCAAGAGCAGAATACACGCGTGAGCGATAAGCCGGTAGGTTGACGTCGAATGTCGGACCGTTTGCAACCACATTCAGCCCTTCGACCATGCCGACCTCGGACTCGTTCGTTATATCAAACAATCGAACATTGTTCGAAGTGAATCCGGATATGACAGCTCGGCGATTCCCGAGCGTGTAGAAATTAACTCGATTCTGATCTGCTGCGTGTTTGCGTTTGAAACCGATGTTGATCTTGTCAAACATCACCAGGTCGCCAGCAGCCTGGGTCTTAAGCGTAAGCGTATTTGCCCCATCGATCAGCCGTGATGTAGGAAGTAGAAAATCGCCCGAAAATGGTGCTATACCTGATCCCGTCACTGTACCGACAGACTGGCCATTCAACTCAACCAATACAGTATGTGCGTTACTATTAAAGCCGTGGAATGAGATCGAGACATTGCTCTTCATCGATGCAAAATCCATCCCGGTAATGTTCAGCGGAATAGTAACACCGGCAGTCGTGAAAATCGCACCCCACCAATTCTCGGTCTCACCGTTCAGGATGTCCCAGATATAGGCCGTCCTTTGTTTGAAGAAGAATGACTGCTCGTAATTATTGGCAGTTACCGGACCGTTGATCGGGCGTGCAATACGTCGATACATACGCTTGCCGTTCGTTGCACCTTCGATCAAATAATACTGAGCCACGTCGCTTTCGTTAGTATCGATCCCACGACCATAAAACTCAATGAAATTGCCGCCGGCGTCAACGTTGATCGTTCGCTCGATTCCATTCAAGTACAGCTGCCATTTGGTCGGATCACTGGCAACGTTAAAGCCCGCAGCTTGCAGTTGAGCACGAGTAACGCGGTACATTCCCTCACGCTTAATGCCGATCTTAACGCCGGGCTGCGAAGCCAACTCACGCTGGGCGGCGAGGTTCGACGAACGGCCTTGTTTCGCGATCTCTTGCAATTCTTGCGGAAGGATCAGTCGCTGCTCCGAGATCACACCATTTTCATTTGGATTTGTTGTCAGCTCCTGAACGCTGCGACCCGATACCCTTTCAATGTTATCTATGAAATCCGCTGCGAAAGTTTCGGATTGCATACGGCTACCATCCGGCTGAATCGCCGCCAGACGATAAACAGCTCCAATTCCGCCGTCGGTATCGATATAGCCTTCGACAGCACGCGACGATGGGATCGGCGACGGCGTAAGCAATCGAAATCCACCGGCATCGAGTCGATAAACTTCATACGCCATAGCCCGGCTAAACTCCGTGGCGTCCCACGAGAGCCACGCAACTGAACCATCGGAATACGCTTTGACTGTGGCAAACGAACTCGTAACCTTCGGAATCTGCTTTTCTTTCACAGGCGAACTGCGCTGGGCGAAGATAGTTGTAGTTCCAAATATCGATAGTAGAAGCAACGCGGAAGTGATCTTTTTCATGGTATCCTCTCTCAATCGCCAATAAACACGTAATGGCGCAAAAACTCCTAGTTTGGAAGGGACAGGCTAAATTTACTATTTTTTTGGCGAAATGCCAAGAGAATTATGGCGGTGAGAGCCTCCGTAATTATACACGAGATCTCACCGCCAAGGGAAGGTTAATTTGCAACACCGTCGGCACGACTGATCAGTTGCCGCAGAACGAACGGTAGGATGCCGCCGTTCTTGTAGTATTCGATCTCGATGGGCGTATCAATACGAAGAGTTAGTGTAGTTTCGTGGGTCGAACCATCTTCGCGGTTGATCGTCAACTGGACGTCCATACGCGGGGTTACATTGCCACTTTCGAGACCAGAAAGCGAGAATGTCTCCATTCCCGTAAGCCCAAGCGACTCAGCAGTTTCACCGTTTTTGAACACCAGCGGCAACACGCCCATTCCGACGAGATTCGACCGGTGAATTCGCTCAAATGATTCGGTCACAACAGCCTTTACTCCCATCAACGCAGTGCCTTTTGCCGCCCAATCTCGCGAGCTTCCGGTGCCATATTCCTTGCCCGCAAATATCACGAGCGGCACTTTTTCGATGTCGTATTGCATCGCAGCATCGTATATTGAAAGCTCCTCGCCGTCGGGCTGATGCTTGGTCAGGCCGCCCTCGGCAGGAGCAACCATTTTATTCTTTATGCGAACATTCGCGAATGTTCCGCGCAGCATCACGCGATCGTTGCCTCGGCGCGAGCCATATGAATTGAAATCCGCCGGCTCGACACCATTCTCCTGCAAATAGCGACCTGCAGGCGAATTCGCCTTGATCGCACCTGCCGGCGAAATATGATCAGTCGTCACCGAATCGCCAAATATCGCCAATGCTCGCGCATCATTGATGTCGTGAAATGTGCCGGTCGCCATCGAGAAATTCTCGAAGAACGGCGGGTCTTTGATATAAGTGGGACTCCCCTCCCCTTCCTATAACTGTCCCGGGCGTGAGTTGATGTTTTTTCCAAAAGGGGTTTTTGAATATAAGTCGAACTCCGATCCCATTCATAGATCTGTCCGGTGCTAGATTCGATGTTATTCCAAAGCGGATTTTCTTCGGCAAATTGTGAGTAAAGCCGTTTGTAGGTATCGGGATCGAATGCTGCAGATAGTTGATCTTTGACCTCGTCGAGACTTGCCCAGATATCTTTCAGAAAAACATCGTTCCCATCACGATCCTTGCCTATCGGATCAGTTGTAACGTCCTCGATCACCTTTCCTGCCAGTGCGAATGCAACAACCAACGGCGGCGACATCAAGAAGTTAGCTTTCACATTCTGATGGACACGAGCCTCGAAGTTTCTATTGCCAGAAAGCACAGACGCGGCAACAATGTCTTTTTCAACGATCGCCGCCTCAATTCCTGCATCAAGCGGCCCCGAATTGCCGATACACGTCGTACAGCCATAACCGACGAGGTCGAATCCAACCGCGTTCAAATGCTGCTGTAAACCTGTCTTCTCAAGATATTCCGTAACAACGCGCGATCCCGGAGCGAGTGAGGTCTTCACGTACGAAGGAACCTTCATTCCACGCTCCGATGCTTTCTTTGCAACGATTCCGGCTGCGATCATAACCGCGGGATTAGAAGTATTCGTGCACGACGTGATAGCAGCAATTACTACATCTCCGTTACCGATCGTCGTATCTCCTTTTGCCGTGGAAACGCCAAACCGTTCGGTCAAAGCAGCTTCCGATTTACCAAATCCGCCGTCCGCGACGGGTGACGTAAATAACTGCTTGAATTTCGAGCTGAGATCATCAAGCTCGATGCGATCTTGTGGACGCTTTGGTCCTGCAACCGCCGGAACTATGCCGCCAAGATCGACCTCGATCGTCGTCGAATAGTCAACATCGCCTTTCTGCGGAATGCCGAACATCTGCTGGGCCGTGTAGTAATTTCGGATCGTCGAGATCTGCTCTTCCCTGCGGCCGGTATTGCGAAAATAGTCGAGCGTCTTTTCGTCGGTGCCGAAAAAGCCCATTGTCGCTCCGTATTCTGGTGCCATGTTCGCGATGGTCGCCCGGTCAGTGGCATTAAGTGCCGAAGCACCTTCGCCGTAGAACTCGACAAACTTTCCGACGACCTTCGCCTCGCGTAATACTTCAGTAATACGAAGTACAAGGTCTGTCGCGGTCGCACCTTGGGGCAGTTCGCCCGAAAGATGCACTCCGACAACATCAGGCGTTAGGAAATAGACCGGCTGGCCGAGCATTCCCGCTTCTGCTTCGATACCGCCGACGCCCCAGCCGACAATGCCGACGCCATTGATCATTGTTGTGTGCGAGTCCGTTCCGACGAGTGAATCAGGAAAGTAAACGCCGTCACGTTCGAACACGCCTTTCGCGATGTACTCGAGATTAACTTGGTGAACAATGCCGATTCCCGGCGGGATCACGCTAAATCCGTTGAACGCCTGAGTTCCCCATTTTAGGAACCGATAACGCTGAGCATTTCGCTCAAACTCGATCTCCATGTTCCGCTGATAAGCATCCTCAGAACCGGCATAATCGACTTGTACACTGTGATCGATGACGAGATCTACAGGAACGAGCGGCTCAATGAGCGAAGGATCCTTTCCCATTCGCTGAACCGCCGAACGCATCGCTGCTAGGTCCACGAGCAGTGGAACGCCCGTAAAATCCTGCAAAATAACGCGAGCGACCGTGAAAGGTATCTCTGCCGAACGTTCCTCGCTCGGCGACCACGCGGCGAGTTCGCGAACATTGGCTTCGGCAACCTTCTGCCCACCGTCATAGTTGCGAAGCACGCTTTCCAAAACAACGCGGATCGAGATTGGCAGCCGCGAGATATTGCCGAGACCTGCCACTTCTAGTGCCGGAAGCGAATAAAAAACACCTTGCGAACCGTCACCTGTCGTGAAGTTCTGCCGCGAATCAAATAGTGAATGTGTCATACCGTAAATACAGAGCAGGACGCCCTTTGCTTCAATTATAGAACCGCGCTAGCCGATTTCCCAAATTAACGGCATTGCGCGAATCAAGAGGTTGGTCTATACTCTCAGATTACGTGGCGCCTTCGTCTATCGGTTAGGACGTAAGATTCTCATTCTTGAAAGAGGGGTTCGATTCCCCTAGGCGCTACCACAATTCCCAATCCGCTAAAGTATCTAAAAATGCTGTGACGCATTCGTCGTGGAGATGCGAAGAACGTGATGCCGTTCGCTCGACGAGGCTTGCCGTCAAAAAGTGTTAGCTCGAACTCGGCCCTCGATCGCACCGATGCCACAACCGAAGCAACCGTCGCCGTCGGCCTAACACTCATTCGAATTCCCTGCTCCGACGAAAATGAAACCTCACGCGGATACTTCATTCCATATCGGTTTCTTTGCCAGCGAACACTCTCCAAGCTCAGCTCGATCTCACGGACATCGTCGCCCTGAACCAAGAGCATCGATGAGTTATGCGAAGTTAAGAAGAACGCAGTAGCGTCAGAAAAATGAACGCAGCCGCTGAATTGGGTGAACTCCGTCATCGCTCCGCCGCGAATTACTTCGTGAGCGTGACAACCTGTTCCGCGAATATGAAAAACTTGCGGCCTGCGGCCTTCGATCGTGATTCGACCGCTAACGTCTGCACGCGGCGTGACAATATTTAACACGTCTTCGCTCGCGAACTCACGATCTAACTTATCTTCTTCGATCGCGAGCCATTCAAGTTTCGCGGTCACTCGGCTGCCGCCGGGCATTGGCAGATCGAGTTCGATAATGTAGCCGGTGCCGTAGTTTGCGGATTCAGAATAGAAACGATTTTTCTCCAACGCACACCCTTCTTCGCTTTCGGAAAATGCTCCGTCAGCATATTCGCACATTGCCCTCGCGACGAGGTCTCCGCCGACCGAGTACACAAGTTCAACTGCCGGAACACGACGCATATCCGCTGAATAATATCGTGGCGACATCGGACAATGATCGTAAAATGAGACGCACACGACCTCGCGGCCATCGTCCGAGATGGCGTTGAACGACCAGCGCTCGTACGCGTCACCTTCGAGGCGATGCCAGACATCGTCACGCTTACTCGAAATGAACACTCGGCGAGCTTCGGTCATATCGAAACCTGAATATTAAGGAACTACGACAGCATCGCAGATATTCGGTTTCGCCGCAACGTAACACGAATGCTAAGATTCAGCCGTACGATGGACAAAATGCTAGCGACATTTACGGCAAGTTTTGAAGCGATCGACGTACGTTCGCGTGAGATGCTGCGTCGAATAGATCCATCGCGATTGTTCGAGCGTCCGTCAGCGAGCGAACGGCTTTACGCGGTCGCATCTGTTGGTGAATGTGTCTTACGATCGGCTGCAGCCGTCGAGCAAACATTTCTCGGCATTACTCGCAGGCTTTGGGACGATCCTTTCGAGTGGACACTACCCGAAAAACTCTCGACCAAGGAACTCATCAACGAATATCTTGACGAAGTAGCAGCAACAACAGCCAACGGCCTCGCATTTATTGCCTCTGACGAAGAATTATCGAAACAATTGCCGTCGCCCGAAACGCTTCGTCCGATCTTCGACATAATGCTAGATACGATCTCACAAGCTGAGCATTATCAGGGACGTGCTGCCGCGATCCTCGACATTATTGAACCTACACAGCTGTTCCGTCGATAAACATCGTTGCATCACGAACTTTTTCGTGTAAGAATTCGTTTGTTCCAGCGAGCCTTTTGACTCAGCCAAAATAGGAGTTGCCGATAATGTTCTGCCCAAGCTGCGGTCAGCAGCAGGTTTCCAATGAGATAAAGTTTTGTTCGCGATGCGGCATGCCACTCGGGACGGTCGCCGAAGTTGTACATCACGGCGGATTTCTGCCTCAGCTCGCACAACTTCAGCAGCAGAATTTCAAGAAACCTTGGTTCTCGAAGAAGAATGGCGTGATGTTCGGCGGGCTTTGGTTCATCTTTCTAACAATGTTCTGCACAGCGTTCTTCGGGATCTTGGGAGCGCCCGAAGAATTTGTCGGCATTCTCGCCGTGACAGGCGTGTTCGGAGCGATGATGATCATAATCGGCTCGCTCGTTGCGTTGCCGAGTTCAAAACCGCCGCTTGTATTCGATCCCGCAGTTCATTTGCCGCCTGAACTTCGCGGTGCAGCGACACCGATACTGCCTGCCGCTCAATCGATACCGGTTGATGCGTATGCTGCGCCGAAAACCGGCAGTTGGCGAGACACAAACGATCTTACGCCGGGCAGCGTTACTGAAACAACGACTCGCCTACTCGAAAAGCGGGAGGACATGAACTGATGTTTTGCCCAAATTGCGGTAACGAACGCGTTTCTAACGACACAAACTACTGCAATCGCTGCGGTTTCCTGCTTACGGGAACTGCTGAACTGCTTGCGACCGGCGGCGTCATTCCGCAAAGTCAGCCAGTTTCAAAGAAAGGTTCAAGCCCAAGAAAAAAAGGACTCAAGCAAGCTCTTTTCATTTTTCTCTTAATGTTTTTGGTAGTGCCGATCGTTTCGATATTCACGATCGCGATCCGAGTAGAACCATTTGCCCCGGCGATATGCGCGGTTACATTGATGATGGGCAGTATCCTGCGTGCGGCGTATGCACTATTGTTCGAATCGAACGAG
>CALMPJ010000003.1 GCA_937871585.1 uncultured Acidobacteriota bacterium
ATTGATCTCGGAAATTTGCATAGTTAGTGCGGGGTCCTAGGATCGTGACGGAAACAGGCCACGATAGATGAGGTAAAAGCCGCCAAAAATCGCCAATAGGCTCAGCATCAGTCCAGTGTTTGCTTGGGTTGATCCACCAAAGTAGAGAGGAAGATTCCCTGCCATGACCAGAACAAGAATTCCACCTACGACGACTTTCCACCAAACTCGTCTATCCTGCCGCATAAATCCCCAAACTTGACAACACCATTATCAACTTTCCTGCCTACCCAAACTAATACTTGACAGAAATCTCTACTTTTCCATATACTAGCACTCATAGACCTTGAGTGCTAAACATTATATTTGTGCCCGAGGCCTAGATAGCTATATTAACAACTTTACTAGGAGTAAACACTATGGCAACTACAATTACACCGCTTCACGACCGCGTAATTATCAAGCGTATCGAAGAAGGCGTTAGTCAAACCGCAGGCGGCCTGTTCATCCCGGACAGTGCCAAGGAAAAGCCGCAAGAGGGCGAAGTCATCGCCGCCGGCGCAGGTAAATACAAAGAAGACGGCAGCCGCCAGACGCTTGACGTCAAACAGGGCGACCGCGTTCTGTTCGGCAAATACTCGGGCAGCGAAGTTAAGCTCGACGGCGAAGAGTTCATCATCATGCGCGAAGACGAGATTCTCGGCATCATCAGCCGCGCAGGAGCAGCAGCATAAGAGTATGAGTTACGCCTTCAGGCGTGATCTTCGCGGTTTAGGCCGCAACTCATACAATTTCAACGGTATTTCACGCCTAAAGGCGTAACTCTTACTAAGGGAGAAAAACATCATGGCAAAACAAGTTATTCATGGCGAAGAATCGCGTGCAGCGATCCTGCGCGGCGTCAATCAGCTCGCTGACGCAGTTAAAGTAACGTTGGGCCCGAAAGGCCGCAACGTCGTTATCGACAAGAAATTCGGTTCGCCGACCATCACCAAAGACGGTGTTACGGTCGCTAAAGAGATCGAATTGAAAGACACGCTCGAGAACATGGGCGCACAGATGGTTCGCGAAGTCGCAAGCAAGACCAGCGACGTTGCCGGTGACGGCACGACGACCGCGACGGTTTTGGCACAGGCTATCTTCAAAGAAGGCGTCCGCACGGTCGCTGCCGGTGCAAACCCGATGGCTCTCAAACGCGGCATCGACAAAGCTGTCGGCGTCGTAGTTGAAAAGATCCACGAAATGGCAAAGCCTGTTTCGGGCGATGCGATCGCACAGGTCGGCACCGTTTCGGCGAATGGCGACAAGACGATCGGCACGATCATCGCTGAGGCGATGGACAAGGTCGGCAAGGACGGCGTCATCACCGTCGAAGAGTCGAAAACGATGGACACGCTCCTCGAAGTCGTCGAGGGAATGCAGTTCGACCGCGGCTATCTCTCGCCGTATTTCGTCACCGATCCTGATCGTATGGAAGCAGTTCTCGACGAGCCGTTCATCCTGATCAACGAGAAGAAGATCTCGAACATGCGTGACTTGCTGCCGATCCTGGAGCAGGTTGCGAAGATGGGCCGTCCGCTGCTCATCATTGCCGAAGACGTTGACGGCGAAGCACTCGCGACCTTGGTCGTGAACAAGCTCCGCGGCACGTTGAACGTTGCTGCTGTCAAGGCTCCGGGCTTTGGCGATCGCCGCAAGGCAATGCTCGAAGACATCGCAGTCCTCACGGGCGGCAAGGTTATCAGCGAAGATCTCGGCATCAAGCTCGAGGCCATCACTCTCGAAGACCTCGGCAAAGCTAAGAAAGTTACCATCGACAAGGAAAACACCACCATCGTCGAAGGCGCAGGTGCTGCCGATGCTATCGACGGCCGCGTCAAGCAGATCCGCAACCAGATCGAAGAGACCTCGTCGGACTACGATCGTGAGAAGCTCCAGGAGCGTCTTGCTAAGATCGTCGGCGGCGTTGCTGTGATCAAGGTCGGTGCTGCTACCGAGACCGAAATGAAAGAGAAGAAAGCTCGTGTCGAAGACGCAATGCACGCAACTCGTGCTGCTGTCGAAGAAGGCATCGTTGCCGGCGGCGGCGTTGCTCTCGTACGTGCTTCGGTCGCTCTCGACGGCCTCACCGGCGACGAGTCGGATGAGACGGTCGGTATCACCATCGTCAAACGTGCTATCGAGGAGCCGCTTCGCCAGATCGCAGGTAATGCAGGTATGGAAGGCGCGGTCGTCGTTGGTAAGGTTCGCGAAGGCGGCGACAGCTACGGCTTCAACGCTGCTACCGAGGCTTACGAAGACCTCGTCGCTGCAGGCGTGATCGACCCCGCAAAGGTCACACGCACCGCTCTACAGAACGCAGCTTCGATCGCAGGCATGATGCTCACCACCGAAGCCATGATCGCCGACATCCCTGACGAAAAGGGCGGCGACCACGGCATGCCAGGCGGCATGGGCGGCATGGGCATGGGCATGTAACCCTGGAACGCAGGCGCCCTCGCCTGCTCTTCTCCGAGTCAGAACCGCAAGCAATAGGGACTGGGTTCTTCCTCCGAGGAACGTCCGTCTCAACTAACAAGGCTCTGCCCGGCAACGGTCAGAGCCTTTTCTTCCTTTTTTATGAAGACTGAAGTGTCGAATCAGAATAATGACGTTGGGAAGCAGGGGCTATCGAAATCGCGTGCGGATACTGCTTACCATTTCGAGTTTGGGTTTCGAAAAGAAGCGGCGATTTTCGACGGCGATATGCCGATCGCCCCGAACTTATATCCGGCGGGCTTCGAATTGCGTAATTGGATGCTTAGAAAAGGCACCCTCACGTTTCATCCCCACAACTGGAGAGGACGCGAAGGCTCTCTAACAAATCCGTTTAGTTATAACTCCTCAGTCTTGGTTCTTGCCCTATCAGATATAATCAATGACGCAAACTCATTTACTGAACGAATCGATTTCTACGGAGCCGAAGAAGCCGAAATTGGATTTATTCGCTATTACACGGAATTCGTAATGTACTCCTCTCGACTGTTGGAGGCATTGATAAAGCAAATGTTGTTTTGCACGACCTTCAACGAAGATGACTACAAAGGGGCAACCCTTGGCTCTCTAATAGAACGAAATTGCTCTAACTGTAAGCCATTTCCCGATTTGAAGCACAAGATAACATTCTTGGGCTCACTTGCTCACCGTTATGGATACTGCCGAGGTTACGAAAATTGTTTAGACAGCCATATGAACATCGTACGTAAGCGACGCAATTTGGAGGCAGCTCATTCGAGCACGGTCGAGTTTTTAGAACGATCCATTGACGAGTCAAAAGAACTAATGGCTGCGCAACTTGAAAGCCTTGGGAATGAACTGCTGCATATGCTACAGCACATAGGAGACATTGAAACCTCTATGTTTAAGGAAATGACTCATTACATTAATGGAGGAATCGACACGCCTTCATTCGTTCGGAATTTCGAGATACGTGAATCAAAAACGTAACCTTTAACAATATGGTTTGTCGGCTCGCGGCTACATTTCGATTTCATCCTGGCTCGCTCTACTCCAAGTACCGTAATGTGCATGGGATTCAATATATCTAGCAAGCTCTATATCTCGCGTGTCTTTCTTCTCGTCCGCGACTTCAACCAAGCTCCATTTGGTTGGTCGGCGAGGAAGTGGCTCCTTTACACCACGCACTACAACCGCAATAACGCTTTTGATGTTCATTTGTCGAGCTGTATAAAATCGAGAGTGTCCTTCCGCTAGATAAAATCTGCCATCATGCTCTTCAACGACTGGAGGTACAACAACACTGACATTTCCATTCCCGAGCTTTACACCATAAATCTTGAACAAACTCCAACCTTCTTCTTTGTGAATTCTTAATACCTCTCTCACTTGATTGAGTTTGAATGGCACAACGAAGCCAGAAGTAGGTAATACTTCAAAGGGATTGACCTCTTCAAGCGAAAGTTCCGCGTTTGTATAGAACTTCACTCTTTTGAGTCTTTGAAAAAGGAAATCTTCCTTTAATTCCTCAAGTTGTGGTTCGCCGTGCGTTTCGTCTGCAAATCGTTCTTCTGATTCCTCTTTTAACCGTTCAAATAGTATCGCAAGCGACCGAATTGCGAAATAGTCGTGAGAGCCGAAATAGTATCGACCATATGTATCTTTACCTTTCTCTCTTGGATTTCGAATAATTGCTCGACAGTGAAAAATCTCGTTAGGATCGGCAATCACGGCTTGAAAAGAAGACTCCTTTACTCCCGGATTTGCCCGGTAAACCTTGCAACCAAGTAACTTGAGTAAATAGTGTCTCTCATGTTCGTCGTTGTAATATATGACCTTAACCGCAACTCCTTTGTTTCGCGCAGTAAACAATGACAGAAACAAGGGAAATATCCAGTCCTTTTCGAGACCAGTAAGTAGTATCTCTTTTTGAGCCGTAACTAAAATATTTTGGAACCTTTCGTAGTACTGACCTTTGTTTTCCAAGAGAGTTGACTTATCACTCGATACCGTCCGCAGGCGAGGAATCAGAATAATCAATGCTACGAAAACCAGTACAATCTGCAAAAGCACTATCCATAACGGCACCTGAAATGTGAGCAATCCAATTAGTGGATCCAACCATTCCCAAATCATCTTAAAAAAGGTGACGTAATCATTAAAAATTCCAATGCCAATGCCTACACTAGCGATCACACCTATTGCAGCTAAGATTAAGGTTTTCGACTTTGTCATATTTGAGATCCTTGTTGCCCAGGTCACTAATCTGATAAATGACTAAAGTCAGCCTGATTTCGCTGGGGAACGAAACAAAAATTACGAACTTCCTTGATTTGCTTAGTCTTTATGTTCGAATTCGATAGAACATAACTAGAAAGTGAAGCCGTGTCAAGATGAGGATCGTTGAATACTTTATTCAGACAATCCAAATTTCTTCATGTTTCCGATTGTTCACAACCTCAACGACCGGCCCGTTTTCTTGTCGTTTTGCGTTGAATCTTGAACAATTGATAAAACGAGGCTAACAGCAGGCGGCGGCAAATAGTGTATAACGAATATTGAATATCGAATAAACAAGATCGAACAGGCGCTGCTAGATATTGAATAGGCGACGGGGCTCCGACACGCTCGTCGGCAATGAGCATCGCTTCGACGCGAAAAGTGTGTACCGGACAAAGAGCCGACAAGAGTGTCTGCTCTCCGTACGGGTAAGCCGTGATCGCAGTGCGGTCGCGGCTGTGCCCGACTTGCCGAGCGGCGAAGCTGTGCTTCGCCGGCACGTTGATCTTCAACCCACGGAGCCAGGCTCTCCCTGTCTTTCAGGGAGAGCAACTGGCGACAATGCTATTTCTGTCGGCGGGCTAAAGCCGCCTCCGGGAATTGAGGAGGGCGGCTCCACGGTCGGGCACAGCCATGACCGCGCTGCGTTTGCGGCGTAGCCGCAGGAATTCAAAGGGGCGCTTTCGGGACAGCATAGCTGCACCGCTCGGCGAGGCTGGCGAAGCTGCGGGAGAGAGAACCACCCCGTCAGTCCCGATCAAAGCCTCGGGACTGCCACCCTCCTTGGTAAGGAGGGGAGCTAAGCGGGCACGCGGGACGCGTGCGGTCCGGCGAAGAGCCTACAGGAGTGTCTGTACTCCGTGCGGTTATTTTTTGATCGACAGGCCTTCGTGGGCGAGGACGATGGTTTCGAATTGGCCTAGGGCTAGGTTGGCGCCGATCATCCTCTGAGGAAACGCATTCTTGAGCGTCCAGGACATTGTTACGCCGCCTTTCTCATCGAGGAGACTTATCACGACCGTGCCATGCTGGATAACGTTCTGCAATCGCTGGTCGTACCACTTAACAAATGTATCGTCGTTGACGAAATTGCCTTTCTTTAGCGTAATGTCGCCGTGCCCCTTTAAGCCGGGCATTTTTAAGGTGGAAAACACCTTATCATTGCCGTGTCGGTATTCGATCTCATTTGCTTCCTCGAGGCCGGAGACCTCTTGGGCGTAGAGTTTCGAAGTCTTGCCGTTTACAGTGAATTCGACCGAAAAGCTGAACTTCGGCTGCGGCCACGGCGACGTAACGGTAGAACCGCCGCTGCCGGCAGTAGAGTTGACGGCAAGAGTTAGATCGATGACCGTTAAGCCATCGTCAACTACGAGAACATTCGTCTTGGTCGCGAGCTTGAATCCGACGGCATTTGCCGTGAGCTTATACGTCCCGGCGGCGATGTCGTCGAGCGTGTAGTAGCCTTCGGCGTCGGTGGTGTATTTGGCGACGGTAGTGCCTTTGGCGTCGATGAGCGATATAACGGCACGGCCGACTGCGGCTCCCTTAGCATCAGTGATCGTGCCCTCGACCGAGCCTTGGGCGAACGACGTCGATACGAACAATAGAAATGCCGCGAAGATGACTGTGATTTTCATATGTCGCTCCACTCACGCGAATTGTACACCAATCAGCGAATTGCTGCTTTGATAATTGACTACGCTTCGCGGTTGCCCGACTTTTCGGGTCGTATGCGGCGAACTATGGTACGGCAACTAGCTCTAGATCGGCGATCTCGTCAGCGACGATCAGGGCTCGCGGAACGAAGGTGTAGGATTTCGACGTTGCCGAAAGCACGTACGTTTGGCCGGATTCGACATCATCGAAGCGGAAATAGCCGAGCGGCGACGTTCGGGCGGTTCGACTGATGCCGTCTGAATCTGTAAGTGAGACGGCGACTCTGCCGACGCCGCGGCCGTCTGCCATTACTCTGCCGCTAACACTGACGCCCGCAGCCGTTGGCGGCAATCCGAAGAAACCACAGCCGGACGGAAGAGTGAAGTTTGGTGGAGCAACACTATTCTTGACCCATTTGAACTGATTAGTGACGGCGGCTCGCACCTCAGCGTCAGTGGAAAGAGGCCCGCCGCAAACAAATTTGGCATTGTCCTGCTCGCTTGCACCGACGCCCTCGGTGCCGATCCAGAGTGATGAGACTCCGGCGGAAAGTCCGAGCGGCATAACGCTGAAATTGGCGTTGTCGGTGATACATGTCGGGTCGAGAGCGGCAGCAGTTGTGTTCGCACACTGTCCGAGGTCGGTCGAATAGACATTCATATGCAGGATCGAGATCAACGTAGGGGCGCTGACGGAACCGGAATACGCAATCACCTGATCACCGCTGGTCGCAAAGCTAGGGATCGAGCCTGAGCAACTACCTACCGTGGTCGGGACGCCGCCAGTGATCCTAGTTGCGATACCTGCACCGGCCGACGGCCCCGAGATCACGATCTCGGTCCCGGCCAGAAGCGTGCCAGTATAGGTCCATGTGATGGTCTGCTCTCCGACACGAAAGACGTTCGTCGGAAGCCAACCGTTATCCGTAAAGCTGACGACGGTCGTACCGGAGATCGGCACCATTAGAACAAACGAGAAGGCATCCGTCGTAGATGCATTCGCGTGATAGCCAGTGAACAACAAGTCGCCCGGCCCTAGTGTGGTCGCCTTTGCGTCGCTAAAGCAAAAGGGCAGAAATATAAGTGCAAAAAGGAGCTTTTTCGGAATTAAGTTGTATTTCATTTGTAATGCTGAATATCAAGATAGTTGATAGTGCAATTCTATCAGCCGATTCCATGGTGGTAAAGAATGTCTCAAAGAATTAACACGCCGTCCAAGAGCGAAAAGGCCGCGAACGTACTCGCGGCCCTTGGTAGACGAAAAATGTGGACACTATTGAAGCGCAGTTCCGCCGGTGACGACGATCGGGGTGCCGCTGTTGTTCCAAGACATCGTCGAGGTTGCGACGTTATCGGTATAAATTCCGCCGTCGGTCGCTGCGAGAAAAGGGCGAGCCCCGGTTGCGGAACCGCGGGTTGCGACCGTTGGCTCACCGCCGATGATCATGGTCGCCGGTTGACTCGATGATTGTGCCGTTGCATAGGTCGCAAAGTTGTAGCCTGACTTAGGAAAGACCCCAAAGTTGAATCGACCAGATTCACGCCTGGCGACGAAAGTACCGTCAAGCCATTTAGGCCCGAGAGATTACCGGCATAGTTGCCGCTGCCATAGGTCGAAGCATACGTCATCTGAGCGCCGTGGACAGTACGGATCGACGAGATAGCAGAGCCTTCGTTGGCTGCACGACGCGATGCAAGCAGGTTAGGAATAGCGATCGCGGCAATTATGCCGATGATCACAACTACGATAAGGAGTTCGATGAGCGAAAAGCCCTTTTGATTCTTCATGGCAACAAGTCCTTTTAGTAATTTTTTGTTGGGAACATCCCAAACCGAAACCGTTGTTACAAAAGGCGTGCCAGAACGAAAAGCCAATAAAACAGAGTGTTCTATGTCAGCTCGCAACGCGTGACTTACAATTTTCGTCAGTCAACGATCAATAGGATGACAATTATTGAAAAGCGGGCATACTGCATTGGGACGTATTCCTAACATTCCCTAAATGTGTTGACTTTGAGGCATTTCGGGCTTATATTGCTCGTAACTTTTCGTTTACACAATTTGAGCGCCTCATTATGGCGTAGGAGAGCTTTTGATGAACCAATTTAGAAGTATGGTTTTTGTGCTGGCTGTGGTTTTTGGCGTGTCGTCAGGTATCGAGGCGTTGCCGCCGACCATTTCGTCCGTACAAGATGACTGCGTAAAGGTCAGCCAGCCGGCCAAAGACGCAGCGACCGATATGTACGTCGTGCCGCTCAATAACACTTGCGGTTACAAGGTGAAGGTCGTCGTCACGAACGGCGGCGTTAATTACGGCAAGATCCTCGAATCGGCTGCGACCGGCCAGATCGTCCTCGGCAAAGCAGGTGCCAAAGACGATTATGCTGTTACGTGGAAAAAGATGTAGTATTTACTTTACACGTTCACCGTTTTAAGGAGTCTGAAATGAAGAAGCCAAGTGTGACCGCAATATACCTCTCGATACTCCTATTGCTCACCGCGATATCGACGACATTTGCAGCCCAGATCGATTTTGACCCCACATTCGGAACTAGCGGAAAAGTCATTTGGAGCACAAACAACAACACGGATTCGCGAGCAGGCGTCGGCATGGTCGTTCAGCCCGACGGCAAGATCGTAATGACTGGCGGATACAGTGAAACGGCAGGAGTCACTCTAATTCTTGTTGTTCGTTTCAATGCGAACGGCACGATCGATCCGACCTTCGGCACGAACGGTGTCGTAGAGGTGAACTTTGGCGCTAATGGCGAATCTGCCGTTGGCATCGACATTCAGCCTGACGGCAAGCTGATAGTTTGTGGCAGAACAGCCGTCACCGGCAGCGGCGATATCGGCGTTGCAAGGCTAAATCCCGACGGTTCATACGATACGACGTTTGGCAATGCTGGCAAATCTGTATTCGGCTTTTTACTCAACGGTAATCAGATCGCGGACTGGCCAAATGTAGTGAAAGTCGGTGCGAACGGCAAGATATGGGTCGGAGGCCAAAGCGGCCCTGGGCCGAATATTCTTTATTACAGAAATTTGGCAAGACTTGATTCGAACGGCAATTTTGACGCCACATTCGGAACTGGCGGCCGTATCATCGAAGGCCTCGGCACAGGGGGCTGGGAAGAGATATTGCCGCTATCAGATGGATCTGCCATTTTGGCAGGCGACGCTTCGGCTCAGTTCTCTTCGTCTATCGTGGTGCGAAAGGTAAACGACATTGGAGGCACCGAATGGAGTTGGGGCAAAACGGTCCAGCCCGGCTGTTATATGAGCCTCGATGCACTCGCTCTCCAGTCTGACGGCAAGATCGTAGTTGGCGGCCGCGAACTTTGCCGGGCGTCCGTTTTTCGGCTCACTACCGGCGGTTCGCTAGACACTTCGTTTGCTATGACGCAGATCGAAGGGACGCAGAGGACAAATGCCCTCAAGATCCAGCCGGACGGCAAGATCCTTACCACATACGGATATCAGTCGAATGGCGAAGATGGCTTTTCGGTCGCTCGATTCAACTCTGACGGTTCGCCAGATACGTCGATTGGTCCAAATGGAATGAAGCGGATTCGGGTTCTCAACGGCAGCGAAAGCGCCGGAGACCTCGTAATTCTGCCGAACGGCAAATTCTTGCTTGGTAGCAGTGTTCGCCAATCGTTCACTTCGGGATATCGGTTTGGACTAGTTCGACTCATGGGCTTGTCAGTTCCCGCGGCGCGACCAATGTTCGACTATGATGGCGACGGAAAGGCTGACATTTCGGTCTTTCGGCCTTCGGAGAATAAGTGGTTCATTTATCGAAGTTCCGATAACGGCATCACTCAGCAGATCTTTGCCGTTGGAAATGACATTCCGGTTCCGTCGGATTACGACGGCGATGGCAGAACTGACATGGCGATCTATCGTTCTTCGTCAAACGACTGGTGGTCGCTCAGCACCGTCAGCGGAGGCCAAATAAACGCCAATTGGGGACAAGCGAATGTGCGGCCGATGCCATCGGATTTCGATGGCGATGGAAGAACCGACTATTCATTTTTCCTACCATCAAATTCAACTTGGTACCGCTTTGGTTCGACAGTTGGTTCATCATATGTTCAGTTCGGAATTGCCGGTGACAAGCCTTTGATCGGCGATTTCGATGGAGACCGAAAATCCGATGTGGCGATCTTTAGGCCATCGAGCGGACATTGGTGGTGGCAGTCGAGCGTTGATAATATTCAACGGGCGACGCATTGGGGGCTCTCTACAGACATTCCGGCTCCGGGAGATTTTGACGGCGATGGCAAAACGGATTTTGCCGTCTATCGGCCATCAACGGGCGTCTGGTATGTTTACAATAGTTCGAACGGATCAGCGACGATAGCACCGTTTGGGCTTGCGGAAGATAAACCGGTTCCCGCCGATTATGACGGCGACGGGCGTGTCGATATTGCGGTTTTCCGTCCATCGACGGGAATTTGGTATTTGTTAAGATCAACCGCAGGTTTCGCGGCGTTGCAGTTCGGAGTTTCAACGGACATTCCGACACCTAATGTTTTTGTTCCGTAAGTATTAGTTCAAGCGAGGTAAGAATGAGAAATACAATTGCCGGTTCTTTGGCAGTGAATCTATTTGCGATAGTTGTTTTTTGCACGATCGGTTACGCCATTCCAGGCGATTTGGACACGACGTTCGACGGTGACGGTAAGGTGATGACGACCATCAACCAATCGTCGCGAGCCGACGATATGGCCATCCAAGCCGACGGAAAGATAGTTGTTGTTGGAACAAACCTGCTCGACACGAGCAATTACGACATCGTTCTAGCTCGTTACAATGTTGACGGCTCGTTGGACGCAACATTTGGCAGCGGTGGAACTTTGCAACTTGTCGAAGACTTGCATCAGTTCGTCGGAGCGATTGCGATCAGGCCGGACGGCAAGCTGATCGTTGTAGCTCAAAATGGAAATACCTCGAACGCAAATATTGCAATTTACAGGCTCAACGCAGACGGAAGCCGCGATACCACATTTGGCACTAACGGCAAAGCGATATTGGCCGTTAACCAAAGCGTCCCGAAAGATGTGGTTCTCCAACCTGACGGCAAAATAGTCGTCGCAGGAAATATCGCGTTTGATTTCGCAGTTTTTCGATTTAATGCGGACGGCACAGCGGACACGACATTTAACTCGACCGGCTATAATACGATCCCTGACACATGGGAAGCAGTTGCCGTTGCTTTGCAATCCGATGGCAAGATAGTCGCCGGCGGATCTAAGAGCTATCTCGCCAAAGGAATTTGGGGACGATTCAATACGAATGGCACGCTTGACGGCAGTGCGATCGAAAGCGATGTTGACATCCGCGGTGTCGCTATACAGCCTGACGGAAAGATCGTTTTCGTTGGCACAGGCGTCGGCACGAGTCTCCGTGGAGCAGCGATCACCCGATACAGAACGGACCGATCAATTGACAAATCGTTCGGCAATCTGGGCACTAATGTCGCTTGGTTCAGGAACATCCCGGATCTGGCAGATGCGAAATCGGTTGCGATCCAATCCGATGGACGCATCGTCTTCGGCGGCATCAGTTATTGGAACAACAACCCGGCCTGTGCCGTTGCTCGTTTCAATTCGAACGGATTTCTCGATGTTGGCTATGGCGACAGTGGAAAGCTCGAAACCACTTTCGCTGCACCGACTTCAGGAAATGGTCAGCAGATAAACACAATTGCGATCCAGCCTGACGGGAAGGTTGTTGCTGCCGGCCATTATCGTGGCGACACGGTATCGAGCTATAGCTTTGTCATTGCCCGTTACAACGGCGGCAGTTCGAGTACGTTGCCGAATCGCGCAGCTTATGACATTGACGGTGATGGCCGCAGCGATATTTCGGTTTATCGGCCCTCGACGAGTACTTGGTATACATATCTAAGCCTTACTTCGACGTTTGATATTCGTCAGTTTGGCACCGGCAGCGACATTATCGTGCCTGCTGACTTCACTGCAGACGGAAGGACTGATATCTCGGTCTATCGTGCTAGCAACGGCTCCTGGTGGTATCAACACTATTTGAATTCTGTCAATTTGAAGACCGAAGCTAGGTTTCTTACCAATAATCAGACAAAGGCTTTACCTAGCGACTACGATGGCGACGGTCGGGCCGACTACATTTTCTACGTTGCTTCGACGTCTCAATGGCTTCGAACATCGAGCTCGAACGGCGTGACCGCAAATGTGACGTTTGGTGCATCCGGAGATAAACCGGTCATTGGCGATTTTGACGGCGACGGCCTTTCCGATCCGGCGATATATCGTCCATCGACTGGTGAATGGTGGTATCGTTCTTCGATCAACGGTGCTCAACTAGCTACGCGTTGGGGAATCTCGACCGACACGCCCGCTCCGGCAGATTACGATGGCGACGGCAAAACCGACCTTGCGGTCTACCGTGCATCCGAAGGCCTTTGGTACGTTTACAACAGCTCGAATGGTTCTGCATCGATCGTCCGTTTTGGGCTCGAAGAAGACAGGCCGGTTCCTGCCGATTATGATGGCGACGGACGTACTGACATCGCTGTGTTCCGTCCATCGACAGGCGTCTGGTATCTGCTTAAATCAACCGAAGGCTTTGCAGCATTGCAATTTGGAATTTCGACCGACATTCCAATGCCGGCGGCATTTATTCCTTAGGGATCGGTCATAGACTTTTCCTGCTGTGCTACGATCACGATATATGAAATGTATCGTGATCGTAGCTTTTCTTTTGTTCACTTGTATCATCGGCAATGCCCAAACTCCGTCGCCCACGCCGGTGATCGATGGTGCGGCTGAAAAGGCTCGTGCAGATCGTCTTCAAGGCCGGCTCACAGATTTCGCAACGCTGGCTCGATATCGAGACGCAAATGCTGCTCTGGCTCCGCCCGCAAAAAATGAGGACCGCGTCGTATTCTTTGGTGATTCGATAACTGACGGTTGGAAACTCGCCGAGCAATTTCCCGGCAAGCCATACGTAAATCGCGGCATCGGCGGCCAATCTACATATCACATGCTGCTGCGATTTCGAGCCGACGTTATCGACCTTAAGCCAAAGGTCGTAGTAATTCTAGCTGGAACAAATGACATCTCGGTTCCGACCGAACAGTTCAAGGTCGAGACCGTTAAGAGCAATCTGCAATCAATGGTCGATCTCGCTCACGCCAATGGCATCAAGGTAGTTTTATCGAGCATTCTGCCTGTCAGCGACTACAATTCGAACGCAAAAGGCGACAAGATAATTCGAACAGGAACGCGGCCGCCCGCGCTCATAAATGAGCTGAACTCATGGATAAAGACTCTATGTTCAACTCGTGGGATTGTCTATTTGGATTACTTTTCGGCGATGTCAGACGATAAAGGCCTGTTCAAGTCCGAACTGGCCCGCGACGGGCTACACCCGAACCAAGACGGCTACTCGGTAATGAAGCCGCTCGCTGAGGTCGCGATCAAACAGGCACTCAAGAAGAAATAAGCTATTCCTCAGTCGTCGACGATTCATCTTCGATTCCGAGCTTTGCCTTTATCGCTTCGAGATCGGCCTTGAGAGCTTCTTGTTCGTCGTGGCTAAATCGATTCTTGTCTTCTATCACCGTCGTCAAAAACCACGTCACGATCAATGGCACGATGACCAAAGGCACGATGTGCATCAGCCCGATCGCGACGATCTTGCCGCCGACCGTTGCCGGATACATATCTCCGTAGCCGATCGTTAAGCCCGTGACACACGCCCACCAGAACGATTCGAATATCGGCTTGTCCTCGAAATACGCGAATAACAGAGCGCAGGCGACGAGCGTCAGTACATAATAGACGAGTATCTCAAAGATACTGTCCGTCGCTCGCGTAATGATCTTGGTGATCGCGTCTCGCCGATTTGCCATATCCTATTCTTTTGGTTTGTCAGACTTTACTCGAGTCGCCGCCCAACTTTCTTCGTTGCCGCCGTTGAACGAGACAGCACCGTTGATCTTGTCGCCGTCGACCTTACCCGAAAAACTCATCGTGATCGCGTTTCCGTTGTAATCGATCGTATAGCTAAACGCGATATCCGAGCCTTTGATCGTACCCGTGATCGCAACGTCACCGCGCGAACGCTTCGCCGTGCCGGTGATCTTTTCGCCGTCAACGACAAAGATAAGCTTGAGCGGTATCGAACCGCCGGGCGTGTTCATCAATGCGTCCCATTCACCGGCAACAGACGTCTGCGCCGACGCATTTGCCACCGAAGAAAAGACCATTGCGAACGCAAATACCGTCAATAAAATTGCTTGTTTCATAAAATTACTGCCTCAGCAATATGCTACTGCGAAAACGAGATATGTGCGAATGCCGTAAAATCTTTCACTATTCTCCTACAACCGAATGCGAACTTTGCTATTCTGAACGTCGAATATCTTAGACTTAGGACAAAGTCCGCAAAACTTATGAAACTAAAGAATCTGCTTGGAATTCTGTTCGCCGTCGCCATTTTCTCGGTCGCCGCATCTGCCCAGTTGCCATCGCTCGCAAATGTTGGCGACGACCTCTTCACGTCTGAGGAAGACGGCTTTGAGATCGCGGTTCCTGATGGTTGCATGGCGATGACCCAAGCCACGACTGTTCGAACTTACAGGTGCGATCTGGTCGAAGGCCTCATTCTAATTACAGTTGAGGAAAGAGCGAAAGCGATAACTTCGGATGAAGGAATTCGTGCGTACACGCAGGGCGTTAAAGAAGGGTTCGAGAATTCGGCGAAAACAAAGCTCAGCGAATCTCCTGCGAAGATCGGCGAGTACAAAGGCTATTCGTTTACGGGTAAGATGGGCGAAGATAAGGTCATCTTGATTTCGCTCCTTTGGGAAAAAATGGTAGTGACGATCCTCGGTCGAGCCAACGCAACCGTCCCAAATTCAGACGCGAAGATCCTGAAAGCTGTTTCAAGCTTTGCATTTAACAGCGACGACAAATAGTCGATACTGGGCCTCGGCAACATTTCGGGGCCTTTCTCTTTGTAAGATACTACTTGCTATTCCCGCGGCAAACAGGCACACTTACATCTGTTCATCCTTCTCTCGCGTCTCGGCTAAGAGACGCGCTTCGTCTTAAACGGTTTTTGGATAAGTTCGAGAGCAGGCCACTTAAGTTGTTAGAAGTATTGCTCTTGTATTTTTTGAGTATCCGAGAATCGTCCGACCGCATTTGGTGTATCGCGATCTCAACAACGCTTCTGTTAGATCCCAAATTTGGGAAAGGAAAATAAGATGAAAATTTACGTAGGAAATTTGTCGTTTGGAACGACAAACCAAGACCTCAATGACCTGTTTGGTGCTATCGGCACCGTTGAATCGGCTAACGTGATCGAAGATCGCGAAACTGGCCGCTCGCGTGGTTTCGGCTTTGTCGAAATGGCATCGCAGGCTGATGGCGAAGCAGCTATCGCTGAGCTCAATGGCAAAGAAGTTGACGGGCGTACGCTCAAGGTCAACGAAGCCAAGCCCCGTGAAAACGGCGGTGGCGGCGGGCGCGGGGGGTACGGCGGCGGGGGGGGGGGGGAA
>CALMPJ010000004.1 GCA_937871585.1 uncultured Acidobacteriota bacterium
CTTGCTCCGTCGACACCGCCGCTTCCGGCGCTGACCACGCTTGGGCGCCATTGGGATCTGGCCGAGACTGGAGCGCTCACTGCCAGTCTGACATTTAATTATTTAGATAGTGAGGTAAGTCCGGGGACGGAAACGAATTACAGGCTGATCCGCTCTTACGGAGCCGGAATTCAGCCGCTCAGCTTCGCAAATGTAGGAGCATGTCCGGGTGCGGGCACGACGTGCGTGAATACCACCGCAAACACGATCTTTCAATCCGGAGTTGTGGAGTTCAACGGATTTTGGACAGCCGGAGCACCTACCACGCCGACCGCTGCCGGTGCGTCGATCTCGGGCCGCGTAACATCGGCGGACGGACGAGCGGTCGGACGGGCGGTCGTTATCGTTTCGGATGGTGCGGGAAATACACGTTCGGTGCTTTCGAGCTCATTCGGGTATTATACGTTCGACGAATTGGCTGTTGGCCAAACTTATACGGTCACGGTCCAGAGCAAACGGTATACATTTACGCCGAGAACTATTTCGCTCAGCGATGATATCGTCGGTTTTGACATCATTGCTGAGCCTTAAGCGCGATGGTCTTTTGTCCTCGATGTTGATAGGCCGTATTTAGCAAACTTAGCTGATACTTTTTCGAGAGCGTCGTCGCCTTACAGGGTGACGGCGCTTTGGAGTTTTATTGCCAACTTGCCGATAAAGTCATTATTCGGAGGCAGTTATGGCAACAAATGCAGTGCTTATTGGACAGCAAATTCCCCGCGAAAGCCGTTGGTCCAAGCTCACGTTCGAGAACAAGTTCTTTCTGATCTATTCGGTCGCGTTCCCGCTGATCACATTTATCGGCTACGCGCCGACGTTCTATCTTAAGCCGCTCTTTCAAACTCCGCCGATCGCAGGCGGCTTAGTCATCGCACATGGCGTATTGATGACGGCTTGGATCGTTCTCTTTGGCGTTCAGGCCTATCTTGTGTCGGCGAAGAAAGTGCGGACGCACATCACGCTCGGAATGCTCGGCATCTCGATCGCAACGGCGATGGTGTTTGTCGGTGTGGTGACCGCGATCGAATCACTTAAACGCGGAGCCGCTTTTCCGGGCTGGACGGCGAATCAGTGGTTCATAATACCGATCGCAGACATGGTCGTGTTTCCGATCCTGTTCGCGGCGGCGATCTATCTCAGGCACGATTCGGCAAGCCATAAACGCCTGATGCTCCTCATTATGGTCAACTGGCTCGGGCCGTCGATCGCACGCTTTCCGCTGGCGTTCATACTCGATCTCGGAACCTTGTGGTTCTTCGGAGTTCCCGCACTGATCGCCGCCGGATTTTTGGCTTACGACACATATCGCAACGGCAAGATGAACAAGGCATTTGCGATCGGCTTTGCGATCTCGCTCATTTCGTGGCCGCTGCGGCTCGCGATCTCGTACACTGATGCTTGGGAAAAGTTTGCGACTTTGGTTTCGTGGTCGTAGCTAATACGGCTTTTCGTCGCCGACCTTGACCTCTTTTACATCGGTCGTGAACCGGCGATAGTCGTTCGACAAGACAAGCACGTTTATGTTTATGCCCGCGAACAAGATCTTGATCGAAAGGTCGATATCAGCCCTCGCGGGCAGCCAGATCTCGTTATTGACGAGTTCGTTTTCGAGCGAGAATGAAGCGCCGCGTTTGGCCTTGGCGAGAAAGTTTCCGGCACTCTTGGTTAACTGTGCATCCAGCCTTACGACCTGCTTTTTCTCGGCATCGACCCAAACCGCACCGGTGCAGAGAGCAAAGAGCTTCTCGTTTCGGGTCTGCGGCTGGAAAGCAGGATTCGGCTCGTAGTCGAATACGATCACGTCGCGGCCTTTGTACCGTTCGCGGCGTGGATTTAATAGAAGCGAGCCTTTGAGAGCCTCAGCGATACCTATCGCACGGCCTTCGCCTTTGGGTTGGCCGACTGCTCCGCTTTTGATACGTTGCTCTTTCTCCGCGATCTTCTTTTCGATCTCAGCGACCTGTTTCTCGACGTCTTTGTCTTCGCCGGCTTGGTCGGACGCTGACAGCGGCTTGCCATTCTTTTCGACTAAACGGTTGATACGATAGCCTTTATAGAAAGTGAGCAGCCGTTTTTCTGAAGACTTGTCGACCAGCTGTCCGGTCGCATTTGGCTCGCGGTCGATACGAGTTTCGGTATAGCTATAATTATCGAGAATTCCCTCGATCTTGTCGGCATTTGCACGGATCTCGTCAAGCAGTCTCGGAATCTCGGGCAGCGGTTCGCCGGCAACTTTCGGTGCTTCGAATGTCGCGACAGGCGGCCTCGCGCCATACGTTACCGAATCAAGCGTGATCTCATATATCTCGCCGTAGAATTCGGCCTTGTACTTCATCGCTGTCTGCACGCCTGCGACCGTTTTGTATTCACTAAGTTCGAGAATGCGAACGGCCTCGCCAAGCGGCTGCGTTTCACGCATCGGTAAACCAGAAGACGCATCGAAACTGGCCATTAACTGCGAACCTTTGGACGTCGTGATCGCTACGGTCTGAGTTCGAGGAATACTACCGTCAGGATCGGCGGGAAACGTGAGCTTCGATCGATCGGACTTGGCGTTCAACCATCGGAAATTCAAGTAGTTTGCGAGTGCCTGTATATCTCGTGCGGCAAAGCCCGTGAATGTGCTCAGTCCGCTCTGCGAATCGCGTGTCCATCCGGAGCGGCCGTTGTAGCCGATAGCATACTCGAAACCTGCGATATCGAAGTTTTCGACAAACTTGCCGCTACCATCGGTAGTAAGCGAGTACTTGCCGCTCGCACCGTCAGAAACGCGCTTGATAGTTCCGGTACGCTGCGACGCGAATGTGGTCTTTAGCACTTTTTCGCCGCCGAGTGCTTTGTTTGCTTTTGAGATCAGCTTCGACGGCGACTGCGCAACTGCCGAAAGGCATGTCGCGAGGACAATGAAACTAGCAAGAGCGAGGGGTTTTAGAAAAGCCATATTTCAACGTAATTCTAGCAATGCCGCAAACGAATGCAACAAGATCGTATTCGAGCTACGAATGACGTTAGATGCGGGAACTTTAGTATCAGGCTGAAAAATATTAGAAATTCTGGCTCGGTTCGAAGGTGTATAGGATTCCCGCGAGGTCGCCTTTGACGCCGACGTCATCGACGCTGCGGACCTCGGGAGCATAAGTTGTGGCGAGCATCGTGATCTCAAATCCGTTGCGAACGCCTTGCCGTGATGCGGGCATGAAAAGGCGTCGGCCCCAAACGTTGATCCGATCACCGGTGTCCGAAGGCCCGCTGCCTTGAAACTTGATCTCGTAAGCTTTCCAATCGCCGTTGATCGAGACTTCCTCAGCAGATAGCATCTGATAGTTCGGGATGAACTTTTTGAGCGTCTCGTTGGCCTCTTTTAAAAGCTTTGGAAAATTTGGCCGGTCGTCGGCTATCGTGCCTTTGCTTGGATAGTAGCTCACGAGCATCTGCTCCATCAATTTCCCTTCGGGTGTCAATCGCGAGATGTCCATGTATTTCCCGCGTCCCGTCGAAGTCGCGCTAGGCTCGGCGGCATTCAGTTTCCACGTTGTCGGATAATACATCTTGAACCCGACGAAATTACGGAGTAGATCGCCGGAGAGATTCTGTTTGAGATTCTCGTAGTAGTTCGTATTCTCGGGCTGCGGGATCTGCCTCGGAAGCGGCGGACGCACAACGTCGGCAATCGCAGTGTTGCCTTCGGGCACCGTGATCGACGGGCCGTTGGCATTGATCTGCTCCACTGGAGGTTGACGGTTGATCAAGAAGTACCACGCGAGCCCAGCTAAAACAAGCAGAACTGCGGCAACTCCGGCCGTGATCTTGAGCCACGGCGAGGTGTCCTGAACCGGCGGCTCAGGCGAACGCCGCTGCCACGACGGTCCGTCAAACGACGGATCCTTTGCCACAGTTGTTTCGATGGCTTTTGGTTTCGTTTCACTTACGGCTGTTGGCATCGGTTTGATAGCAATTTCAGCCGGCGCTGACTCAACTTTCGTAGCCTCAGGTTTGGAACTGACCGCTATGGTCAAAGCCTCGCCAAGGTCGCGTGCGGAAAGAAATCTATCGCGCGGTTCTACGGCAAACGCGCGTGCAAATACGCCATCGACTTCTTTCGACACGTCCCGTCTTGTTTCCGATACAGGGATGATATTTTGTGAACGATGTTCGGCGACGATCTCGGTAGGGCTGTTTCCGTCAAACGGCAAACGTCCGGTGAGCATCTCGTAAGCGACAACAGCTAGTGAGTAGGTGTCGCTTGCTACGTTCGGGATCTTTCCACGCAAGACCTCTGGCGACTGGTATCGGAAGTTGTCGCTATTAGGCGTCGAACCGGCGACACCGAAATTAGATACGGTAACCTGTTCCGACAAACCGTCGAGCGGCAAGACCGTTATGTTTGCTCCACGAATATCGCGATGCAAAACGCCCTCACGTTGAACATCGGTGATCGCGTATGCTGCCTGTTTTACGATACGTGCGGCCCGAGCCGCTTCGAATTTGCCGTGAATTGAAAGCAGATCGGCGACCGAAAGGCCGTCGAGATGGTCCGAGATGACGTATTCCGTTCCGTTCGAATACGAGCCCGAATCGAGGATCTTTGCGACATTCGGATGATTAAGATGTGACAGTGCAACGCGTTCTTCGGCGTAGATGCTGCGGGTCACTTCGTCTTCGTCTTCGAAGCCAGCAAGTATTCGAACGACGACTCGACGTCCGTCGCCTAGAACATCGTCGGCAAAGTAAGCGTAACCGGAATTGTCCTCGCCGATCATTTCCGTGACGCGATAGCGGCCCTTGACGGTTTTGCCTACAAACGAAGCCGGCGAATCCGGTTGAAAATCATTGAGGTGCTGCGGAACCTGGTGGCGTTCGTAAAGGTCGACATGGCCCGCCGGGATCTCGTTTGGAAGCACACGCCGTCCAATTGGCTTTGATGCGGAAGTTGTTGACCGCGATTCCGAAACGACGTCAACCTCGTAAAACATCTCTTCCATCCGCGAATCGCTTCGCATTTCGTCGACGGTTCGGCGATCGACAGGCACATTTCCACGCAAAGTTGCTTCGAGGTCGATGTTTGGTGATTTTTCTGCCTGGGGCAAAATGCTTCTAAATACGCCAGTATTGAGCCGCGCCGACAAATCGTCCGGCACGAGCCGCGTCCCGTCCGTGTCGCAAAATCGCTGTCCCGGATCGGGATAATTCTGGCCGCATTTTGGGCAGAGCATTAATTCAGTCACGAATAATAAACCCCTTGTTCACGCACGCAAATTCGCGTGTCTGAAAAGTAATATATCGAATCAACGTTAGATTTCAGTTAAAACTGGTAAAACAGGCAAGCTTTTATAAACGAGCAAGTTTTGACTTAAGAGTCTCGCGTTCGGCATCTAAGGCACGAGCCTGGCCATAGGCTCGGCGAGCGTTCGTGCTACTTCCGGCCTTTGCGTAGGCATCGCCGACCAATTCAAATTGTGATGCAATTCTACGTTTTTCAAAAGAAGCCAGAAATGATATCGAGCGCATCAGCACACTCTCAGCATCATCCAGACGTCCTTGCCGCAATCTAAGCGAGGAAAGCAGTTCGTAACCGATCGGCGACGCCGGTGCGATCTCGATCACACGTAGCAGGTAGCGTTCGGCTTCAGGAAACTTTCCAAGTACCGTATATCCGCGGCCAAGCATCGTCAAAGCCGTTGGATTTCGGGCATCAAGCCGATATGCGAGATCAAGTATCGGAAGTGAATCCGCGTAACGTTGATCGCCTTGCATCGTATCGGCTACAAGCAGTTTGGTTCCGACAGTTATGGCACGAGTTGCCGCCTCGCGATAGGCGGCGTTTGCTTCGACTGTTCGCCCCAGCTTTCTCAGTAGTCTTGCGAGATGCGCATACGCCGGTGCAAAATCGCGGTCTAACTGCGTTGAACGGCGATACGCGCTTTCGGTTTCGCTGCCTGTTTCGCCTTGCATTTCGAGCGATACGCCGAGTTGGTCGTAGGCAAGAGCACTCTTCGGATCGAGCTTGATCGCCTGTCTCGCCAAAGATTCCGCCTCGGCATATCGTTCGGAAATATTTGGTGCCATCAAAGGTCGCGTTAATACGAAACTCAACGCGGTCAGCAACTCAACAAAATTCTTTTCGATAGCGACCGCCGAGCGAAATGCCTTTTCGGCATTTTCCCAACGCTGCTGGTCGGAATACAGATTGCCCATGCCGACAAATGCACGTGCGTCTCGCGGGTCGAGTTTCTGAGCGGTCAAATAAGCTGTCTCGGCGGCAGAATAGTTACGGTC
>CALMPJ010000005.1 GCA_937871585.1 uncultured Acidobacteriota bacterium
CTTTTCGCGGCGTCGTTTCCATCAAAGTAATCTCATCCATCCGAGACCCTTTCGACTGAGCCAATTAAAATCTAGCATTTTTGGAAACAGCACTGCAACATTTTTTTGCTTCGCCCAAATGCCCGTATTTACTAGCGAATTCTCATTTTTCGCGATCACACCAAAAATATTTTTCGCCAGAATTCCCAAAATCCGACAAATTTCGCCACGCTTGTTATCACAAACACGAACGGTCGCAAACCAAAAATACTCCACCGCAACACGTAAAGATTCGGACGCAACTCGTAAAGATTCCGCCGCAAGTCGTAAAGATTCGGACGCAACTCGTTCAACTTCCGACGCAACTCGTTAATCTACAATCGCAACTCGTACCGATTCCGACGCAGCACGTTAAGATTCGAACGCACCTCGTAAAAATTCAGACGCAGCACGTTAAACTGCAACTCAGACCCGTTAGCCTTCCGCCGCAAATTCTTCTCCTTTTTTTGCTGATCGATTACTTGCAACAAGGTGCAATCCTATTGTTTGTGAGAAGTGATTTGTTAGAAGGCCGCGAATAGATTCGAGGGCGAAAGCCGATAGCGTTAATTATCTCACGCGACTTGATTGCATCCCTCAAGCCTTTGTCGTCAGTGGTAAGGAGACCGACCGCCGCAGCAGAAACGCTGGCCACAATCTGAGGATCGTCAAATGACGTACAAGTCCGAAGCTTTTCAACTCTGCTACATTCCGTGTCGACCGCCGCTCTATCTATCTCGACTGCCTTCCGCCCAGCTTTCAAAGCGGCGAACAAAGGAAGAAACTTATTAGCTTTAGTCAGCTCCTCAAGGTATTTGGTTCCGCCATAGACGAGCTTTCCTGGCCCACTGAGTATCCAAGCTCGCATCGGTTCAAAGTCGGCAAATTTGTTGTCCTTTGGGTTAAATACCTTGCTAAAAGTGTTTGCGTCAACAACGATACACATAATCACATTCCTAAGAGGCTCATTTGCTCCTTTATGAAAAACTCTCGGAACGATGTTGGCTGCTCGGCTGAGTATTCACCATTCTTATCAATCTCAATTGGCGTAATAACATTCTTACCGTTCAATCTCTGAAAGAACAGCGATTGAGCGGTCTGAATCGTCTCACTATCCGTTTGTGCCATGACCATTCGAAATCTATCTATCAGATAGTCGCTGTGGGTCTCAATAAAAAAGCGCTTATTTGCCTCTACCATCGAGGCGAAAATAAGCATACCAAGCGCGGCCTGCGCCTTTGGATGCAGGTGCACTTCAGGTTGTTGGATTGCAAACCAAGCGTTAACAGGAGCAGTAAAGAGGTCAATTACGATCGGAAGTGATTGAGAAACCCCGTACCCGACGTCATTGATGGTTAGCTCTTTCCCGTCAAGGACAACGCCGAACTCGAACAACGCGCTCTTCCGACTGCCATAGTCCTTTGTATAAACCGAATCAAACAGATGACTTTCTTCGCCAAACCAACGGATATAGTCGCGAAACACTTGAGACTGTCTCTTGGAGCTGAGCAAATTTTTAACGCGAAACGGAGTATGCTCACCTTCTGGTGAAAACGCTTCACGAAATCCCTCATAGATTCTTCTCGGCTTGGTTCGAATAGGGGCAATCCAAACTAAATCAGAAACAAATGAAGGGAATTCTGTGGTTCGGTACCTCTGTCTCAGTTTTCTTTCTTCCTGAACATAGTCCGGCAGAAGAGATTTCATAAAAGCCGGGGAAGCAGGAAAAGGATCTCTCAGCGGCTTATACTTCTTCTCATTGGCAAGGGGCTCATCAAGCCATTTTTCGAACAAATTCCGAACACCCTCGTCGTCATAGATCTCCCCGACTGGAGAGTAGAAAAATTTGACGTTGGTCTTTGTAAACAGTACGCGGAACTCATGCGAATGAGACAGGAAACAAAATTTCTTGAGAATTGCTCTCCCAGATTCATTTGCAAATTTCATTAAAAAGACGTCATTTTGCTCTCTGAGATTTGAAGGTGACCATTCCATCACGCCGATGTGGAAGCACGAATTGTCTGGCGAATCTAAGCTTACTACTTCACTAAATCCGTTGAACTCTACCAGATCGCTATCGAATTGACGCTTGTACCAGAGATTGTATGATCCCAATATGCTTAGGAGATATAGAAATGAAGTTTTACCGCTGCTGTTCTCACCAACCAAGAAGTTGATGTCCCCAATAGGTACCCGCTGCTTGCTAAAGCCGCGATAGTTATCAATATAAAGTTCTCTCATTTTTGGTGTAGAATCTTTCTCCAGCACCTTGCAATATAGCGCATCTCACTAAAATCGACCAACGGGAACAAACTCCCCCTATACCCTTTTTTTCGAGCCCTTAATCCAGACCACTAATGTTTATATGGCCTACTTAAAATTCACTTTCGAACAATGCTTTCCATGCGGGCAGTCGCCGACTTGGGCCCATTCGTAGAATTCGTTGGTGTTGCCATTGACGGCGTAGAAGACCTTTTTGATGGTTGGGAATTGTTTGAGCGTTGATTCGATGGCGCCGAAGTATTGGCCGCTGCCGCAGCTGGTGGTGGCGGTGCCCATTTGGGTGAGCAGGCGTTCGGTGAAATTGACGTAGGCGGCGCCGTTTTTGACGTTGATGCTTTTCAGGATGCCTTCGGTCTCAGCCGTCGGCATACCGCTGTAGCCCTTGGTCTCCTCGTCTTTGGTCGCACCCTTGAACAACTCCTTCATCGCCGCCATCGCCGTCGCTGTCGTCTTCGGGATCGTGCGGTTCACGGGAAACACCTTGTTGCAATCGTCGATGTTCGGGTTGAGCTTCTCGTTAGAGAGAAAGATCTTGATCGTCATCGTCTGCGGCTTCGACGCCATCGGCTTCCCCGGTTGAGCGAATACCGCAGCAGAGAATGTTAGTACCAACAGCATCAATAGAATTGTTTTCATTTTAGTTGTCTCCAATAAGCTAAAGTTTAGGGTCAGTAATGGTGAATTCTGAGATCTTGATAATGTACGATGCATCAGTGCCTAAAGTCTTGCCGATGCGAGCCTCGGTCGGAAAACCGAACTGCGAATCATACGCTACGTCGAACTTAGCATTCGCATTGTGCTTCGACTGAAGTAGATCAAACATCGCCTCGACCGTTCCAAACTCTCGGCAAGCTATATATGAATTGTACTGCGGCATGCCGTCGAGAGTTTTTATTGAGGCGAATTCGCCGTTGATAACCTCGACACGTTCAGGCTTCCAAATAAAACTTCCGCCTTGTAAGCGGTGGCATTTGAATTGATAGTTCTTTATATTACTCTGACGCCAAAGTTCTCTCGCAGCATTCAACTCAACGTTCTCCGACTGCGACCCACTACAGCCGGCTATCACTATCGTTACCAACAATACAATTCCGTAACGCATGGGCGTGAACGCTAATCGTCTCCAAATTTCGCACGCCATATCGGCGCGATCTCGGCCATTGTTTTGCAATCGCAATAGCCGCCGTTCTCGTTGAGCCATGTCGTCAGCCGCGGAAACGCCAGACGGTTGTCCATCATGAATTTCATCGCGTACTGCAGGCTGTGATTGCACTCGCTATCGTACAGTTCATCTTCGATAAAGTCGAGCATCTTGCTGATCGTCGCCTGCTGCTCCGGCAATGTGTCGAGAAAAGCGTCGAGCTCTTCGCCGCTGAGTTGTTCGAGATTCTCGATCTCACGTTTTTTGATGATAGGCATAGTGTTAGTGAATAGTTAACAGTGAACAGTGAACAGTGGTCAAGCCAAATGCCGATGCCTAACTGTTCACTTTTCACTATTCACTGTTCACTTTCTTCTCGGCTTCCTCGATCTCGCGTTGTTTGATACCTTCTCTGCCGTCATAGGTCCAGAATTTGGGGAGTAACAGCGCAGTTAATGCGACCGAGACGATGCAGAGAATTCCGCCGGAGACTAACGCGGTCTTTACGTTGAAATATTCGGCGACGAGGCCCATTTTCGCACTGCCGAGCATCGGTCCTGTTAGATAACTCATCATTTCGATGCTCGCGAGGCGTCCGCGCATGAAGTTTGGGATGGTTTGATTCCAGATCGCACCGCGAAATATGCCGGAGATCATGTCGAAGAATCCGGCCGCACCCAAAAAGAACAGCGAAGCGTACAAACTATCCGACAGACCGAAAAACAATATCCCAACGCCCCACAACAAAGCCGCTACGACCACGTAAACACCATGGCGATTGATGCGTTTTGCCCAACCGGACGTGATACTCGCCGTCAATGCACCGATCGCAAGCGCCGCGGGGAACATTCCGACCGTTTCGCCGCCGTACGTCGCCGCGAGTGCGGGATACAACGCCTGCGGGAACGCGAAAAACATCGCTGCGATGTCGATGAAGTACGTGCCGAGCAGTTCCTGACGCCGCCACGCGTACTTTAGCGCTCGAATGACGCCCGCGACGCTTGGTTTGTCGGCGTTCGGACTGCGAGGCAGATGCCGCAGCATGAAAACCGCCACAAGCGACGCCGCAAACGCCGCGAGATCGATCAAATACGCGCCGAACG
>CALMPJ010000006.1 GCA_937871585.1 uncultured Acidobacteriota bacterium
CGGCGGACGCATCGGCAATATCGTCGCCGATCTCAAGAAATCGACCGAAGGTTTTAAGGAAGCGACACAGGCGACGATGGACGCGTTTTCGATGTTCAAGCCGTTCATGATCGATAACGAGTATCTTTATCGGTCGGACAACGTACGTGCTCTGCAGTCGATGATCAAGGAGAAAGAGAAGCATCTGCTGCCTTGGTATCCCGAAAAACTCGATTGGTACGACTACTGGCTCAACGTCCATTTTCCGGGAATGCGGAAATGGGTGCTGCCGACCCTTGAGGAAGAACTCAAGGCAGTTGAGAAGCGTGCTTATACATACAAAGACCTCATCGATCTGTTCGAAACCTCGGTCAAACGCTTCCCGACGCGTGTTGCTATGCGTATCGAACGCAACGGCCGTAAGGAGCAATATACGTTCGACGATGTTCGAGAACTGACATACTGTGCCGCCGGGTTCTTTGCCAAAAACGAAATCACGACGAACAACCGCGTCATTTTGTTCTCAAACAATATGCCCGAGTGGGGCATGACGTATTTCGGGATCTTGAAAGCCGGAGCGACCGCGATCCCTATCGATCCGGCGTCGACCGTTGCCGAGATCGTGGCATTCGCCAAGGCTGGCGAGGCGTCGGCGATCGCGATCTCGCCGAAACTTGCGGCAGAGAATCCTGAATTGAAGAAGGCGCTTGCGGAGGCCTTTTCCTCAAACGAAGAAGCCGACAAGAGTGTCGGCGCTCCGTCGATCTGGACGTTTGATGACATCTTCGAGATGAAATCGGAAACGGAAGAAGCGAAGCGAAACGCGTTGCTTCCGGCTAAGGTGCATGCGAACAACATCGCGTCGCTGATCTTCACATCGGGCACGACCGGCACGCCGAAGGCGGTGATGCTGTCTCATAAGAATTTCGTCAACATGATCTCGATGCTGTCGTCAGTTCTCGAAATGGACCTGACAGATGGCGTTCTGAGCGTGCTGCCGATGCACCATACATTCGAGTTTTCGGCGGGATTCTTGACGCCGTTTTCGAATGGAACGCAGATCACCTATCTAAATGAACTTACGGCTGAGGACTTGGCTCGAACGATCGAGAACAGCCACGTCACAGGTCTGGTCGGCGTACCGGCGTTGTGGGAAATGCTGCATCGCCGTATCAAAACTCGATTGCGCGAACGTGGTGATTGGATCGCGGATCTCGCGGACAACATGATCGAGTTCAATGCTTGGATACGCGATAATACACCGTTCAATCTTGGTCCGATCGTGTTTTTCCCGATCCATCAGGGCATGGGCGGCAAGATGCGGTATCTCATTTCGGGAGGTTCGGCGTTAAGCGAGAAGGTTCAAAAAGACCTGCACGGACTTGGCTTTACCGTGCTCGAGGGCTACGGCTTGACCGAGAGCTCGCCGGTGCTGACCGTCGCTCGTCCGGGCAACAAAATGCTCAAGGGCAGCGTTGGTAAGCCGCTTCCGGGCGTTGAGGTCAAGATCGATTCCCCGGACGAGAATGGCGTCGGCGAAGTGCTCGCCCGCGGCCAAAACGTCATGGTCGGCTACTACAACAACGAAGCCGCTACCGAAGCTGTGCTGCAAGACCGTTGGCTCAAGACCGGTGACCTTGGGCGAATTGATGACGAGGGAAATCTGTTTATCGTTGGGCGTTCGAAAGATGTCATCATCGATTCGAACGGTAAGAATATCTATCCGGACGAGATCGAAGATCTTTACGGTAAGTCGCCATTCATCAAAGAATTGAGTGTCGTTGGTTTGCCCGACGATGACGGCGGCGAAAAGATCGCAGCGCTTGTTGTTCCCGATTACGAGCACGATATTTCACTAACCAGAAGCGAAGCGAATAAACAGGTTGAACTACATTTTCGTGAGGTTTCGGCCGGAATTGCCTTCTTCAAACGCGTCAAGGTTCTACACGTCACACCGTTCGAATTGCCGCGAACCGCGACGCGAAAGGTCAAGCGTCCTGAGGTCGTCGAGATGCTGCAAACACTCGAAGACCGAGCTAAATCGAAAACGAAAACCGTGGTCGAAGCCAAGGGCGACGATAACGCCGTTTGGATCCGAAAGATCGTCGCGAGCGTGTCGAACCGACCATTGAGCGATGTCGCGATGGAAGACAAACTCGCCGATCTCGGCTTCGATTCGCTGATGTTCGTCGAGCTCCAGGCCGCGGTCGAGGACGCTGGTGGACGCGTACTGTCGCCGGACACGTTGAACGAAGTCCAATCAGTACGCGAACTGCTCACGGCCGTGAATCGAGTCGATAAATCAAAGAAACTCGCCGATGAACCGCGTGTTGAAGAGAAGAAAGAGGAAGAAGAGATCTACATTCCGTCGCTTGTTCGAAAGGTCGGCAACGCTGTCGTGGATTTTGCTCAAGACACTCTTTATTCAAATGTGTTGAACACGTCGATCGAAGGCGAATCGAACGTACCGCAGCACGTGAATTTCATTGTCGCGCCGAATCACACTTCGCATATCGATACGGGCCTCGTGAAACGGGCGCTTGGCAAAGATGTCGCCGAACAAACCGTCGCTGTTGCAGCGGCTGATTATTGGTTCGACACGAAATACAAGCGTGCGTATATGAACAATTTCACGACACTTGTGCCGATCGAGCGTACCGGCAGCCTCCGTCAATCGTTGCGTCACGTTACGCAGATCTTGAATGACGGCTACAACGCTCTTATCTTTCCTGAGGGCGGACGGCAAGAATCCGGCCAGATCGCCGAATTCAAACCGATCATCGGCTATCTTGCGTTGAACCAGAAAATTGGCATCTTGCCGATCTATATTTGGGGAACGTATGACGCGTTTCCAAAGGGAATGATCATTCCGCCGACGTCAAGCATTGGTGCAAAGGTTGGTGCCAAGGTTGGCAAGTTTCTCGAATACGACGAACTCGTCAAGATGACCGAAGGCGTACCGAACACCGAGGCCTATCGTCTGATCGCTGCACGAGTTCAACACGAGGTCGAAAATATGCGTGACGGTACGCGACGGGAATTCGATGTTGAATCGCTCCGCAAACAATGGAAAGCCGAGCGTCGGCGTTCGCGTAAGCAGGAGCCGGTAATTGATAATTAAAGTTTAGCCACGATTCAGAAAGAGTAATTATTCGTATGAAATTAGCAAAAGTTTGTGTTGTATTGGTTTGTTTGCTCTCAACGACATTTTCGTCGTCCGCTCAGCAACTGAAGGTCGAGTATCAGAAGTTTGTACTGCCGAATGGTCTCGAGGTCCTTTTTCAGATCGACAAAAGTGATCCTGTCGTCGCGGTTTCGCTAACCGCGCATGTTGGTTCGGCTCGCGAGAAAGCCGGGCGGACGGGCTTTGCTCATTTGTTCGAGCATTTGTTGTTTCTGGAATCGGAGAATCTCGGCAAAGGTGGTCTCGACAAGCTTTCCTCGCGAATTGGTGGCTCTGGGGCGAATGGCTCGACCAATCGCGACCGTACGAACTATCTGCAAACCGTTCCAAATGATGCACTCGAAAAGATGCTGTGGGCCGAGGCTGACAAGCTTGGCTGGTTCATAAACACGGTTTCCGACGACGTTTTGGCGAAAGAAAAACAAGTCGTTAAGAACGAGAAACGTCAGAGCGATAATCAGCCCTATGGTCATGCACAGTATGTGATCGACAAGGCTCTCTATCCGGCAGATCATCCGTACAACTGGCAGGTCATCGGTTCGCTTGACGATCTGCAGAACGCTACGCTTTCTGACGTCAAGGAATTCTTTCGCAAATGGTACGTTCCGAACAATGTGACGTTGACTGTCGTCGGCGATTTCGATCCCGTTCAGGCAAAAGCTTGGATTGAAAAATACTTTGGCGAGATCAAACGTGGAACCGACATCACTCCAATCGAAAAGCGTTCCGGCGTCTTGAAACAGACGGTCAAGTATTTTCACGAGGATAACTTTGCTCGGCTTCCTGAACTTACGCTGGCGTGGCCGACCGTCGAACAACTTCATCCTGATTCCTACGCACTGAATATCCTTGCTCAGTACCTCTCTACCGGCAAGAAGGCTCCGCTCTACAAGGTTTTGGTCGAGGAAAAGGGGCTGGCTGCCGAGCCTCAGATGTACAACTATATGTCTGAGATCGCCGGACAAACGCAACTCGAGGTGAGGGCTTTTCCTGACAAAAAGTTGGACGAAGTTTTGGCAGGCATCAACGAGGCGTTTGCGAGTTTTGAAAAGGACGGCATCTCAAAAGCAGACCTCGACCGCATCAAGGCAGGGCAGGAAACACGCTTTTATAACAGCCTTTCCAGCGTACTTGGCAAAGGCGTACAACTCACACAATGCAGCATGCTTGCCGACGATCCGGGCTGTGCGGCGAAAGAGATCGAACGAACTCTCGCCGTCACCGAAGCCGATGTAAAGCGAGTTTATGACAAGTACATTAAGGGCAAACCGTTCGTTGCAACGAGCTTTGTGCCAAAAGGCAAATCGGCGCTAGCTCTTTCGGGTTCGACCAAGGCCGACGTTGTTGAGGAGGCTATTGTCGCCGGTGCCGAGAAAGAGGTCGATCCGTCGGCACAGGCAAAGTATGATAAGACGCCTTCAAGTTTCGACCGCTCGGTCGAGCCGCCTTACGGGTCTGCTCCTATTGTCAAAGTTCCAGCCGTTTGGGAAGCAAAAACGAAAAATGGAATGCGAATTCTCGGCGTCGAGAATGCTGAGGTTCCGCTAGTCAATGTTGAACTCGTCATCGACGGCGGTCGTTTGCTCGATGATATCAATAAAGTAGGGGTGGCAAACCTCACGGCCTACATGATGAATCAAGGCACGGCAAGACGTTCGGCTAGCGAGCTCGAAGACGCTATCGATCAGCTCGGCGCCGGCATTAGTATTTCAGCAAATTCCGAGGACATTCGGGTCTCGGTAAATACGCTTGCGAAAAATTACAAAGCCACAATGGCACTGGTCGAAGAAATGCTGCTCGAACCGCGTTGGGATGCCAAAGAATTCGACCTTGCAAAACAGGCAACCATCAGCCAGATCAAACAGCAGACTGCAAACCCAAACGCGATCGCTCAGAACGAGTACAACATGCTCATTTACGGCAAGGACAACATTCGATCGCGCAATATTCTAGGCACCGTTGATACCGTAAACGCGATCACGTTAGATGATTTGAAAGCATTTTACGCAAAAGCGATCTCGCCGTCGGTTGCGAAAATGCACGTCGTCGGTGCGGTTAATAAGTCTGACGTTTCGGCGTCGGTCACGACGCTTTCCTCGAAATGGAAGGCAAAGGCTGTAAGCATCCCGACATACAAAACGCCCGCGGCACCTGCTGCTGCGAAGGTCTATTTCTATGACGTTCCGGGGGCCGTACAGTCGGTTCTTCGGATCGGTTATCCCGCGTTGTCTCTGACGGACGCCGATTTTTATCCTGCCACGGTGATGAATTACATCCTCGGCGGCGGTAGCTTTGCTTCGCAGTTGACTCAGCAGCTTCGCGAAACTAAGGGTTATACGTATGGCATTAGTTCCGGATTTGGTGGATCGCGGGACGCAGGACCGTTTACGATCGCGAGCGGTGTGCGTTCGAATGTTACGCTCGAATCCACACAGTTGATCAAGTCGATCGTCGATAATTTCGGCAAGAACTACACGGCTGACGATCTCGCAAATACTAAGAGCTTTTTGATCAAGAGCAATGCGCGTGCATTTGAAACTGCCGGTGCAAAGCTCGGTTTGCTTGAAAATGTGAGCAAATATGGCTGGAAGTATGACTATGTTAAGGGCCGCGAGCAGATCGTCAATGCTATGACGATCGACCGCATCAAGCAGTTGTCGGCAAGATATCTCGATACAAGCAAGATGTACTGGCTTGTCGTCGGCGATGCCAAGACACAGTTGCCGCGGCTCAAGGAACTCGGTCTTGGCGAACCGATCTTACTCAATAAATAGAATGATCCGAAGATTGTTACTCGTAATTTGTTTGGGTGTTGTGTCTTCGACGGCGTTCGGCCAATCTGTTGATAAGAAACAGATGACCGAACGCGTCAAGGCGGAATTTCTGCATTCGTGGAACGGCTACAAGAAACACTGTTGGGGACACGACGACCTGAAACCGATCAGTAAGACCTGCCGTGATTGGTACGGCACATCGATAATGATGACGCCGGTCGATTCGCTCGATTCGCTGTATATGCTCGGATTCAAGAAAGAAGCCGACGAAACGCGCGAGTATATCGTCAAAAATCTCAATTTTGATAAGGACATTTCGGTACAGAATTTTGAGATAACGATCCGCATTCTCGGCGGTTTGATCTCAGCATATCAGATCACGGGTGACAAGCGTTTGCTCGCACTCGCGGATGATCTTGGCACGAGATTATTGCCGGTTTTCAATTCGCCGACGGGCTTGCCATACAAAAACGTCAATCTTAAGTCCGGCAAGACCGACGGCAAGATCTCGAATCCTGCGGAAACCGGAACACTGTTGCTCGAATTCGGAACTCTCTCAAAACTTACGGGCAAGCCTGTCTATTTCGAGAAGGCGAAACGTGCCTTGGTTGAGACCTACAAACGCCGTTCGCCGATCGGACTTGTCGGCACGAACATCGACGTTGAAACGGGCAAATGGACGAATACTGACAGCCACGTTTCGGCTGAGATCGATTCGTATTACGAGTATCTGCTCAAGGGAGCCATGCTGTTCGACGACAAAGAGCTTCGCGATATGTGGGAAGATTCGATCGCAAAGGTTCACACATATCTCGCTGACGAAGGTTCAGCAATGTCGAAGCTGAATCCCCAAGGCAAGCCTATCAACGGTGAGCTTTGGTACGGCCATGCCGATATGAATACCGGCAAGCGTACTGCGACGACGACCGGTGCTCTCGACGCTTTCTTTCCGGCTCTGCTCGTACTGGACGGCGATAAAAATCGTGCCGCGATGCTGCAGGAATCAATGTTTAAAATGTGGCAAGCGAACGGGATCGAGCCCGAGGTTTACAATTACAAAAGCGGAATGGTCGAGCACGGAGGCTATCCGTTGCGGCCCGAAATAGTCGAGTCGGCATACTATCTTTATCAGGCGACGAAAGACGCAAAGTACCTTGCGACGGGCAAGCAGATGTTCGAAGATCTCGTGAAAAACTGTCGCACCGACGTTGCTTATGCCGGGCTTAAGAACGTCGAGACCAAAGAAAAGGCCGATTATATGCACAGCTTTTGGCTCGCGGAAACGCTGAAGTATTTTTACCTTTTGTTCGCGGATGATAAGTCGTATGACATTAAGAAGGCGATTTTCACGACCGAAGCTCATCCGATAAAGAAGACTTGGAAATAGTTTGTTATGGCAAAGTCAAAGGCGTTGGCGAAATCTGACAAGACCGAAAAGCGAATTCTGATCACTGGCGGAACGGGCTTTCTCGGCACGCACATTGTGCGACAATTCCTTGATGTCGGCGAGACGAATCTGAAGGTTCTCGCTTCGCGCGTTCCTGAATGGATGAAGGATGCCGGTATTAAGGCCGTCGAAGGTTCGGTGACGGACCGCGATGACGTTGCAAAGGCGTGTAAGAATGTCTCCGCGATATTTCACCTTGCAGGAAAGGTCTCACGTGACAACGACGATGCGGCGTCGATGAACAAGATCCATCTCGAAGGCACACGCGTTCTATGCGAAGCTGCCATGGAGGCCGGTGTTTCGACGTTCGTCCTCGCGTCGTCGAGCGGCACGATCGCTGTCAGCGAAGACGAAACGGTCGTTGACGAGACGTTCCCACAGCCTGTCGATCTGCTGTCGCGTTGGGCATATTACGCGTCGAAGTATTATCAAGAACGAACAGCACTTGCGAACTTCGATGGCGACGGCAAGCGGCTTGTTATCATGAATCCTTCGCTGCTGCTGGGGCCTGATGATGATCGCTTGTCATCGACCAAGCCTGTACTCGACTTTCTCGGCCGCAAAGTTCCGTATTGTCCGAGCGGTGGCCTAAACTTCGTTGATGCCCGCGATGCGGCAGCGGCATTTATCTCGGCACTTGAGAAAGGTGGGCATCAGGAAAAGTATTTGCTGGGTGCTGAGAATATGACGTTTGAGCAGTTCTTTGGCAGGCTGGAAAGGCTTTCGGGCGTTGCCGCTCCATCGCTCAAAGTTCCGAAGAAACTCGCAATGGCCGGTTCAACGTTCATCTCGTCGATCTATAAAAACTGGAGCAAGCCGTCGCCCGTGATGCCGAATGAGGTCGAGCAGGCTGAGCATTTCTGGTATTTCGATTCGACAAAAGCGATCGACGAGCTCGGATTTTCACCACGTGATCCGCAGGAGACATTGAACGACACGATCAGCTATCTTCGTGAAAATATCCTCGGCGGAGGAGCGTTCAAATAAAAAGGTCTTACTTCTTTCCGAAGAAAAAGAAGAAAAATAGTGCGGCGTCGTTCCGGTCAACATCTTTGGCGTAACCCAAAGTTCGCCTCGAACTGTCCTCAACTGTCCCATTCGAATTGACATATCCAAGCGTCGAACGGCTCGAATTCTCTACCGTTCCGCTTGCAGATATGTAGCCAAGCGTGCGTCGGGACGAATCTTCGACCGTCCCTGATTTGCTGATGTAGCCGAGCGTTCTTCGTGATGAATCCTCGATCGAGCCATTGGAATTAATGTAACCGAGCGTTCGCCGCGACGAGTCTTCGACAGTGCCGCTCGACGAGATATAGCCGATCGTTCGACGGCTGCTATCTTCGATGGTTTGGCCGAAAGCCGCCATCGTTCCGATCAATAGAAATCCAAGAGTTAATATCGTACGTTTCATTTGCTTGATGCCCTCATTCTTTCAAGTAGATTTGCGGCCTCGACGAAGGTCGGATCGATCTCGACTGCCATTGCGAGAGTCTCGATAGATCTTGTTCGATCAGCTTTCCGTTCGAACTCGCCAGCGATCGTAAAGTAGCCTCGCGACAAAGCTTGCGGCATTACGCTGCCGTCGGTGCTCGCCGCTGCCAATTGAATAGATGTCATTGCCTTCATCGGATCGCCCGCTTTCGCCGTTGCCATTGCGAGATTGAGATGCAAAATTCCCCAATCAGGCCGTATGGCAATTGCCTTTTCAAAGAACGTGCGGGCATCGGCAAACTTGCCGTTTTGTGCGGCGAGCGTACCGAGAATGTTGTAGCCATCAGCAGTTTCGGGCATCTGAGCTAGTAGTTCGGTGCATTGACGCTCGGCCGTTTGTGGGTCGGCTTTCTTGACGTAGTGCAGACAGAGATTTGCAAGCATTGGGTTGTTGTTCTTAGTGAACGCCAATGTATGACGGTAAAGTGTCTCGCTGTTTTGCCATTTTGAAGCTTGGTCGAATGCCCGAATTCCGAGAACCGCGATCACAATGATGCAGATCGCAGCTAACGCCTTTTGAGATAACTTGTAGCTGCGGGCTATGTCGGCAATTCCCCAAACTACGATGATGAACAATCCAAAATACGGCACGTAAGTGTAGCGATCTGCCATACTTTGTCCGCCGATCTGCACGATGCCGCTCACCGGAACCATCATTCCGACGAACCAAAGCCAGCCGACTGTCAGGTATCTTCGCGAACGTCCGAACCAATCGGACGCTATAGTTAGGACGAGCAACAAGATCACGGAGATGAGGAAAAGCCATATCGGACGCGACTGGGAGATCGGATAGAACACGCCGAGGTCAAACGGCCAAAAGAACATCGCGAGATAGCCTGTGTAGCCGAAAACGACGTTCTGTAGCCTTTCGAAAAGCGTCATCGTGGCGAGATCGGCGACTGCACCGCCTGCGGATTGTGCGTAGTACGTCATCACAGCCGATGCGGCGATCAAAATGAAAAGGGGAGCCTTTTCGAGCAACAGTTTCGGCAGATCCGACAGGGAATTGAGCCGTTTCAGCGGCCAGTAGTCACATAGCAATAGCACGAACGGCATCGTGACCAACATGCCCTTTGACATAAGTCCCAGAGCAAGACAAAGGCTCGTGAGACCCATCCATTTCCGTCGAGAACCGCTCTCTGATGCGACAAATTTCGTGTAGGTAATAAGTGTCAACATCATGAACAATCCCGTCAGAACATCGCGACGCTCGGCGATCCAGGCGACGCTCTCGACATGAGCAGGATGCACGGCGAATAGTGCTGCGACAGCCGCACTTTGCCATACCGTGCCCGTAAGCCTATTAAATGCAGAGTATGCGAGAACCGAAGCAAGCGTGTGGATGATAACATTCGTCGCATGATGGCCGCCCGCATTCATGCCGTAAAGCTGCACGTCGAGCAGATGAGTCAGCCAAGTGACAGGATGCCAGTTGCCCGAATAGACCGCAGTGAATGCCCACCAGATCGAGTTCGAATTAAGGCCGGAAGCCACGACAGGATTTTCATAGATGTATTGCCGGTCGTCGATATTGATGAAATCGAAACGATACGTCTGCCCGTAGATCGCAAGGCAAACGGCCACGAGGCCGACGACGATGATCGTGGTCGAATAGCGTTCGAAAAAACTCTGTTTCTCTTCTGTCATCTAGGAATTCTTTGTCGCTCTGACAACTAGAGTACCGCCTCGTTTTGTAACTATGTCTAACAAAACCAGTGGCGTCGCAAAAGTCGACAATACGCTGCCGGCGACAAAATGGGCTACTTTCGACAATGCTCCTGCCGAAGTCTCTTTGCCGGTCAGCGTGTTGAAATAAACGTTCCGCGTGCCGGTCAGCTTGTTCAAAATACTCTGCGACCAGCCCATTATGTCGTACTCCGATTCGTGATGCCATGTGTCGGTGACTGTAAATCCGTGCTTTTCTAACAATGATCTCAAGCTCTGGGGCGTGAAATGAAACAGATGTCGCGGCAAATCGAGATGCAGCCAATCGCGGCCAAAAAGCTGAGCCTGCCGACCGCCAAAGTTTGGAACTGCGATGAACAACGAGCCGTCGTCCTTTAACAGAATATTGATGCGGTCTAACATCGTGTCCGGCTCGGTCATATGCTCCAGCGAATGCCACATCGTGATCGCGTCGAATTTGCCGGCGACATCGCCGAGATCGACGAACGTAAGAAAAGGCTCGTCTCCTCGTCGATTTCGCTCGACGCCCACGCACTCGAATCCGGCCTTTACTGCCTCGATCAGAAACGTGCCTTCGCCGTAACCGATGTCCAGAATCCTGCCATTGTCAACAAACTGTCGGACGCGAGCGAGGCGGCGCTTAGCTCGATGATTCGCCGAAAAGCTATGGCGGCCGCCGTAGTAGTTTTCGTAGTACGGAGCGAGATCGCCCGGAATCGGGTCGGTCACGCCGAGGCCGCACGAATCGCAGACGAGTACAGAAAATTCGCCGTCGTCGATGCTTCTAACCATCGAGCCGCTACAAACTACACACTCTTTTTGTTTCTCAGGAACAACCAATTTGCCAAGTATATCGCGAGACCGATGGCGGCGGCTATTGCGATCGACAGGCCTTCTTTGGCGAAATCGACATTAGTAAGTAGCCAGATGATGAGAGCAACCGACAGAATCGCGGCGGAGACGCCGAGTGGAGCACGGAACGGTGCGTCGGGAATATCTTTGCGAAAACGGAAAACCGGCAGTGAGATACACGTCGTCGCGTAAACCAGCAGTCGCGTGATGGTCGCGATGGCGACGGCTGTCAGGAACGACGATTGAATCGTCAGCACGAGAATGACGACGGCCGTAAGAATGATCGATACGTATGGCGTTTTGAATCGCTCGCTGGTCTTGTCGATCACGGCGGGCAGATCGCGTTGCTCGGCCATAGCGAAAAGCAGCCGTGTCGAACTGAGCACACCGACGTTCAGGTTGCCGAATATCGAGATCAGCACCCCGATCGTTATGAACGCGGCTCCTAACGGACCGAGGAAACTAGATGCAGCGTCGGCTATCGGCTTTTCGCTTGTCGCAAGTCCCGGCAGTGTGCCGATGGCGACGATCTGAATTGCGATGTAAAGCACGGTCACGACCGCGAGGCCGACTATGAGGCCGAAGGGAATTGTCTTGCCCGGTTCTCTGGTTTCGCCGGCGATGACGACGCTGGCCTCGAAACCGACGAACGCGTAGATAAGCAGCAGCACTGCGCTTGAGAATGCAGAGTATTCAGGTACGACGTCGAACGAAAAGTTCGTCGGTGCGACAAAAAATGCTCCGACCGCGACGAACACGAACAGCGGTAGCAGCTTGCCGACCGTGAGAATGTTGGTCATCACGGCCGATTCTTTGACGCCGATCAGGTTTACGACGGTGATGATAATGACGACGAGCGTGACGAAAACTATGCGAAGCCAGCCTTCGTTGGCTCCGGGAATGAAGAAGCCCAAGTAGGTTACGAGCAGGTTGCAGTTCGCGGCGAAAGTCGCGACGCGGACGATCCAATACAGCCAGCCGACCTCGAATCCGACGGCGCCGCCGAATGCTTCCTTGGCGTAGAGATACGGCCCGCCGGTCGCGCTAAATCTGCTCGCAACTTCTGCATAACAAAAGACAACAAGGCCGATGATCAATGCGCACATCGCGAACGCGATCAGGCTATACGAACCGATCGCGGCGTAAACCTTCGCCGGCAGCCCGAAAATACCGGCGCCGATGATCGTGTTGATAACGATCGCCGTCATGTCCCAACGGCCGAGGCTGCGCTGTAATTTGTCTTGGTTCGGATCCATCTGAACAGAGGCTTAGTGTACACCGTGTTACATCGGAAATGCGACTGCTGGCTTGTATCTATGAGTTGCCACTAGCTTTAGCTAGTGGTTAGGGCATTTCTAGCATTTTTGCCGGGCTTTAGCCCAAACGAGAGTTTCGGCTAAAGCCTGATGAATAGATGCTAGGCTATCCACTAGCTAATGCTAGTGGCAACTTATCAGGACCCTAAATACATTCGGCTTTGGGCCGATTGTTGCTATACTCTGAAACATCATCAACGTAAAGGTTAACGAGGTTTTTCCAATGAAACGAACAATTACCGTGGTTCTTTTGAATGTAGTTCTGTTCGCAACGACACTTCCTACGTTTGCTCAAAAGGGCGGCGAGATCGTGAAGCCGCGACATTACAAGCCGCTCAATTTGGTAAAGGACACGGACGTCTCCGACTTGACCGAATTCTGGGTTTCAGTGGAAACGCTTAACATGGGATTTAAGAAAGAGGACGCCGCGGCGACTGTGATCGATCTTTCCGATCCGAAAAAATACACCATCGCGAGCTACAACGGCGACAGGCAGTTCTACACGGCGAGCGTTGTGAAGATGTTCTACATGGCGGCGCTTGCGCGTCAGCTTGAGGATGGCAAGATCAAGCTTACGCCCGAACTCGAACGCGGCGAGAAAGATATGATCGTCGATTCTTCGAACGAGGCGACGCAATATGTTCTCGATGTGCTGACCGATACTTCGAGCGGTGCGGAATTGCCTGCGAAACAGTTCGACGCGTGGCAATACAAGCGGAATCGCGTTAATCGTTGGCTGACGTCGATGGGCTACACGAACATCAACATCAATCAGAAGACGTTCTGCGAAGACGCTTACGGCATCGAGCAGCAGTCGCGAAATTACAAAGGCCAGAACCGCAACATGCTCACGACCGACGCGACGGCGCGGATGCTGGCCGAGATCGTCACGTACAATATCGCCTTGCCGCGAGGCACCGAACATATGATGAACCTGATGGCCCGCGATCCTTTTACAAAGAAGGGCGGCGAGCAGGGCAGCGAGTTCATCGGCAAAGCGCTTGTCGATCTCGATCTCAAAAATGCCAAGCTCTGGTCGAAAGCGGGCTGGACTAGCAAAGTCCGCCACGACGCCGCCTACATCGATTTCGGCAACGGCCAAAAGATCGTCGTCGTCATCTTCACCGAAAACAACGCGAACAACAAAAACATCATCCCCGAGATCGCGAAAAGTATCATAAAAGCGCACAGCGGGAAGTGAACAGTGAACAACGAACAGTGAACAGTTAGGAAATAACAGTTCACAAGCACCTTCTGGAAGCTCACAATCAGCTTCGGGAAGCTGACAACGGTTAAAACTAGGTCAACAGCCATGCTTGGTGGCTTCACCAACGAGGTAAACGAGGCTAACACTTACCAAAACGAAACCAACAACGGTGAAAGAGAGGTCAACTGGTATGCTTGGTGGCTTCACCAACGAGGAAAACGAAGCTAACAGTCGTGAAAACGAAGCTAACAGTCCCGAAAACGAGCCCAACAGTCGCGAAAACGAAGCCACCAACGACGAAATCGAAGCCACCAACCGCCGTTGGGAACTTGACAATGCACATGCAAAGCTCCCCTCCTTACGAAGGAGGGGTGGCATCAGCCGCTTTGGGCTGATGACGGGGTGGTTCTTTCTCTCGCGATAAGCACAACGCGATGCCTTTGCCCGACGCGAGCTCATTCTTTCCAGCTCATTCAACTCGCGGCAGAGAACCACCCCGTCCGCCGAAGCGGCGTCCACCCCTCGTTCTGGCACAAAAGACGTGCCAGTGTTTCGCAAAGCCTCAACCGTGTAAGGAGGGGAGTTTAAGATGCGCAACTTGTGCCTGAGCCGAACATTACTTATCTTATTGGAATGAAAAACATATTGTTGTCGGTCGTTTTCGTCATTACGTTTGGGTTAGTTGCGTTTGGGCAGGGCACTTATATGGCGCCGCCGAAGGAGATCATGGATGTGCTGAATGCGCCGGCGATACCGGCGACGGGCATATCGCCTTCGCGGGATAAGATCGTGATGCTCGAGCCGCTGCGTTATCCGCCGATCGCCGATCTTTCGCAGCCGATGCTGAGATTAGCGGGCACGCGAGTTAATCCGAACAACAACGCACCGCATCTGACGCAATATTCCGTCAAGATGACGCTCAAGAACGTGGCGGACGGCAAAGAAACGCCGGTGGCACTACCTGCCGGAGCCAAGATCTCGAATCCGCAATGGTCGCCCGACGGCAAGTACATTGCATTCGGCAACATAACGGCGGCTGGCGTGGAGCTTTGGCTGGTCGATACTGCTACGGCAAAGGCGAAACGGCTCGGCAAGGAATAAGGGAACACGGCCGTCGGCGGCTACCCCTTGGAAGAGTCGTCGCACGCCATCTCGAAACCTTTTTCGCCCAACCGCGGGCCTGCCC
>CALMPJ010000007.1 GCA_937871585.1 uncultured Acidobacteriota bacterium
AAACGCACGATTTCGAACCGCATCGCGCAGCAAGGTCTCGTGCGTTTTTAAGATCAAATGAGCGTGAGAAAAAAGTTGTGATTCAAACGATGGCTGCGACATAAGTGCACATCACGAGAGCCTTGCTTTTACTGTTTCGCTCACGAGTCTACCATCGACTGTTTTGCCGGATAGATTCACCATCGCGGCTTTCATCACGGCTCCCATGTCTTGCATTGACGAAGCTCCGGTTTCCGCAACCGCGGCCTCGACAGCAGCGGCGATCTCTTCTGGCGTCGCTGCCTGCGGCAAATAGACATCTATTACAGCGATCTCGGCGGCTTCTTTTGCGGCTAGCTCGCTGCGTCCTGCGGCTTGGTATTGTTCGATCGAATCACGACGTTGCTTGACGAGCGATTGCAATGCTTTCATCACTTCGTCGTCGGTCAGCTCACTTCCCTTGTCGATCTTGCGGTTCATCAGATTGGCTTTGACCATCCGCAAAGTGCCAAGCTTGTCAGCGTCTTTTGCTTTCATCGCGGTCGTCAGATCGGCGATTATTTGTTCTTGTAAACTCATTTCTTTCTCCAAAACCAAAAAGGCCGAAGGCATTTTTCGTCTGCCCTCGGCCCTCGAATCTAAAAACTCAAGCCTCAGACATTTAGAATGTCGACCAGTTCCTGAACAGCAGCCGCACTCTTATGGAGAGCGGTACGTTCGTCGTTGGTGAGTGAGATCTCGATGATCTGTTCGATGCCGTTCTTGCCTAATTTGACCGGAACGCCGACGAAAAGATTCGAAACGCCGTATTCGCCTTCGAGGAAAACAGCACACGGCAAGATCTTCTTCTTATCCTTAAGGATCGCTTCACACATCTCAACAGCTCCGAGCGACGGTGCGTAGTAAGCGGAACCGGTCTTAAGCAAGCCGACGATCTCTGCGCCGCCATTTGCGGTACGTGAGATGATCGCGTCGAGCTTGTCTTTCTCGATCAGTTCAGTGATCGGGATACCTGCAACGGTCGAATAACGCGGCAGCGGCACCATCGTGTCGCCGTGTCCACCGAGCACGAAGCACGTAACGTTCTCGACCGAAACGTCGAGTTCTTCGGCAACGAAGCATCGCATACGAGCCGAATCGAGCACGCCGGCCATACCCATAACGCGATTCTTCGGGAATCCAGAACGGCGGAACGCGACTTGTGCCATTGCGTCGAGCGGATTTGAAACGACGATGATGAATGCATTCGGCGAATATTTCGCGACCTCGTCCGTGACCGAACCGACGATGTCCGAGTTGGTCTTGAGCAAATCGTCGCGGCTCATACCAGGCTTGCGCGGCAACCCTGCAGTGATGATGACGACATCCGAATTCGCCGTTTCTTCGTAGCTATTCGCACCGACGAGCTTTACGTCAAAACCGTCGATCGGTGCAGCCTGTGCAAGGTCAAGACACTTGCCCTGCGGCGTTCCTTCGACGATATCTACGAGAACAACGTCAGCCAATTCCTTAGCAGCGATCCAATGTGCAGCCGTCGCGCCGACGTTTCCGGCACCGACGACAGTAACTTTATTTCTTCCAGCAGCCATATTTTCCTCTCAAACAGATAGATGTTAAATTGCGTATAAAACGAAAAGTACTATTCTATGATGAGTAGAAAATTCCCGCAAATTCGCGCCTGAAATTATGAAACGTAACAGTATCCGTGTATTCGCTGCCTCATTGGTCTTGCTTTCGATCGCTTCGAGCATGGCAGCTCAGGTCGCACCGTCTGCGATCTCCGGCAAGCGTGCGAAACGCATCGTCGTTCGTGGCGGGATAGTCGTCGACGGCAGCGGCAA
>CALMPJ010000008.1 GCA_937871585.1 uncultured Acidobacteriota bacterium
TCGTACATCGAGGCGTTCGCGACCTCCATTCCGGTCAGTTGGCAGACCAAAGTTTGGAACTCAAAGATGTACTGAAGCGTGCCTTGCGAGATCTCAGGCTGATACGGCGTGTAGCTCGTAAAAAATTCGCTGCGTTGGATCAGATGATCGACGATCGTCGGCGAAAAGTGCGAATAAACGCCCGCGCCGAGAAACGAAGGCTTCGTCGTCGCGGTATTCTTCGCGGCCATCGTTTCCATCGCGGCGATTACCTCGCTTTCGGCGAGCGGATCTGTGACCTTTAGTTGTCGTCCAAGCTGAACGTCCTGCGGGATCGAGCGGAAAAGTTCGGACGCGTCGGACAGCCCAACAAATTCGAGCATCTCGACGCGTTCTTCGGGTGAATTAGGTATGTATCTCATTCCTGATCTAATTGTCTGCAAGGCTCTAATATATCAGACGACACGCCGCCGACGTTAGTGAGCAACGTCACTTAGACACAAAAATGGCGAGGTTTCCCTCGCCATGTTTTAGGCAGCTTGATCGACACATCAATTTACGCGTCGAAGCTTGAACTTCACGTAGATCTTGCCGCGAGACACTTTTTTCGAGTCGCGTGCGGTGTAAACGATCGCGTAAGCGTAACCAACCATATAGTCGGCGTGCTCCTTTTCGATCACGACCGCGCCTTTGCACGGTGTTTTCAGATCGTCGGCGTTCAATTCACCGCAGCCGATGCCGAGGTTTCCTGACTTCCAATGAAAGATGAGTCCATTTGTGTCATTTGCAGCAAAGGCGTGCGTTCCAACTCCATTTCCGTCGGCCGCGAATTGCAGTTGGTCGCCATTGAAAGCACCAGCCGTTCCGGTCACTTGCTTTGTGCCAAGCGGATTTAACCCCACGAGGCTGTAGGTCGCGAACTCTTTGATCGGATCGAACATATATTTCGCGTTCGACGCAGTAGCGGCCACGCCGATGCTCATATCCTGTTGCCCGATCCTTTTCTGAGCCTCTTTCATTTTCGCGAGGACATCGGGAGGCAGATTTGCCGCGACTCGCGGATCGACGCCCTGCATCGTAGGAGCTTTGAATGCAGTAGATTCAGTTAAGGCAAATCTTGCATTGCTTAGTCCGACATCAGGTACATTGAGGATCACGAGGTTGTCGTTTTTGTCGAAATTGATCGTCGCGAGCAGTGTTACCTTTGGCAAGCCGGGCTTTTTCGGGTTTAGGTCAACCGAGATCGTCGCATGTGTCGCGGCCGTCTTGATCGCAGGAGCCGTGTAGTTGAATGTCGTCGCATCCACGCCAACAAGACTTCCGCCGCCCTCAACGATACGCCAATTCGTCGCTGAATATAACGCACTATCCGGACTCAACACGATCTCGTTTGGAATGACGAGCGGCGGAGTTTCGTTCGTAGGGTCAGGCGTCGGATACACCAATATCTTGATCGACATCCGAGTCGTCTCGCCCGGTTCGAGAAGCGGTTTATCGACTTCGAGCAATAGGTTCTTGCCTTTTTCGGCGCGCGATTGGTCGATGATCGCAGCCTCGTCGATCTGGCCAAATGCCGAGATCGCTAATGCTAGCGAGAAAACGCATACAAACAGTGTATTTACAATTGATCTTCGTTTCATGTCTTTCCTTAAGGCTTAATTATCGTCGCGGCAATTTGAACTTACCTGTAAATGTATATGTTTCAGTCGAACCGTCGTCCTTAACGTTTTCGCAGACTGCGTTGAATGTGCCCTCGACAAATCCGCCCTTTAGCGGAACTGCCGTAACCTCGTAACTGCCTGATTTCGCCATGAACATCGGAACGTTGTTGAAAGCAGTCGTTCGGATATTGAATCCTGCTCCATCGCCTTCGTCTCCAAGTTGATACGTGCCTTTTGCTGCGGTCGGGATAAAGCCCTGGAACGAAAAGCTCTTCTCGTCTTTGTTGTTGCTTGCCCCGAAAAAGAACATTAGCCTGCTGTTCGCGTCGCCTTCGTTCATTGCGTTTCCGTCAGCCGTTTGGAACTGAAGGCCGCTGACATCCGTCTTTTGACCGTTATGTTCAATGGTCATCGAAAAGAACGCTCCGGAACCCGCGGCCTTTGGAGTTGTGGTCTTTTGCCCAAAAGCTGCGGTCGCAAATATCAAAGTCGTAACTAAAAATAATAATGTTTTATACATTATCTTCATTCCCCTCTTATTATGGATAGTTTCTGATCTAGCCTGTCTGTGTTGTTGCCTAAATGGCAAAGCGCAGGTGGCCAAGTAGATGACGAAGTTCCCGGCAACTTTTGCCCAAGAATCGAAAAATGGCCGCGACAAATTGCACGGCCATTCGAAATTGCAAAATTACGCTCAGCAGCAAGCTACTCACTCGCTTCGAGATACTCTTCGTACTCCGCAGCGTTTAGCATGGCGTCGGCTTCGCCGGGATTGTCCATTTTTACGCGGACCATCCAGCCTGTGGTGTAAGGTTCGCCATTCACGGCTTCGGGCGTATCGTTGAGGCCGTCGTTGACCTCGGAAACTTCGCCGCCGACGGGCGTGAACAGCTCGGAAACTGCCTTAACAGATTCAACCGAACCGAACGCCTCGTGCGCCGCAAATTTATCGCCGACGCGCGGCATATCGACATAAACAACGTCGCCAAGCGAATGCTGCGCATAATCCGTGATGCCGATGGTTGCGATGTCGCCGTCGACCTCGACCCATTCGTGGTCTTTGCTGTAACGTAGGTTCTCAGGAATGTTTGACATAGTAGTTATTAGGTCTAATTTAAGATCAAACTGCGTAAAGTTCAAGGAATCCGCATTTCTCGCATCTCAGGCCGCGAACTTCGCGACGCTGTTCGCGACTGACGTCGATGTTATGGCCTTTGATACCGAGCAACGAAGCTTGCTTTGGTTCGCCATCGACCCACGCGAGTTTCATAAAGTAATGCTCGGCTCTATCCGCGGCGTAGCCCTTGACCATTGCACCGCCGCATTTCGAACAATCATAGCGAAATTCGCTCATCTCGGCTTACTTTTGACGCTTGTAGAACGGCGTCGGCACAACGACCGCTGAAACATGTTTGCCTCTAATATCGATTTTAATTTCCTGGCCGACATTTGCAAACTCAGGCGGTAAAAACGCGAGGCCGATGTTCTTTTTTAGGAACGGAGCCGGCGAACCGCTCGTTACAACGCCGACTTTTTCGTCGCCGACGTAAACTTCGTAGCCGTCGCGGCCGATGCCGGGCTCGGTCATTTCGAATCCGACGACCTTCCGTGAAACGCCGTTCTCTTTTTGTGCACGCAGCTTATCTTCGCCGACGAAATCGGCGTCCTTGTCGATCTTTGTGATCCAGCCGAGTCCTGCCTCGTAGGTCGAGATATCATCGCCGAGCTCGTGGCCGTACAAAGACATCGCCGCTTCTAATCGCAGAGTATTTCTCGCGGCCAATCCGCAGGGAAGTATGCCGCCGTCTTCGCCGTAGCGTCCTGCGTCGAGCATTTTCTCCCACAGTTGCACGGCAAATTCCGGTGCCGCGTAAACTTCGAAACCATCTTCGCCCGTGTAACCGGTCCGCGAGATGATCGCGTCAACGCCGTCAACCTGTCCGGTCGTGAAATGGTAATACTTGATCGCCGAAAGGTCCGTTTCGGTCATTGTTTGCAGCATCGCGGTCGCCTCAGGGCCTTGGATGGCGATCTGGCAGAAATCGGAACTAGCGTTTCGCAACTTGGGAGTGCGGACACTCTTGTCCGCATCGCCGGTTCCTCCGGCGAGATCTTGTGCGTCACCGTCTGTTCGCGTCGAAGCGACGCTCATGCGGACAAGAGTGTCCGCACTCCCACTGATCCAATCCCAATCTTTCTCAGTAGTGCCTGCGTTTACCACAAGCAGTAGTTTTTCGCCATTGAATCTATAAACTAGCAGATCATCAACCGTTCCGCCGTCCGCGTTTGGCAAAGCGGAATAGTGAGCCTGGCCATCGACGAGCTTTGTTACGTCATTTGTGGTAATTCTGTTGACAAACGCAATGGCGTCCGGCCCTTCGACCCAGATCTCGCCCATGTGCGACACGTCAAACAGCCCCGCGACGTTGCGGCAACGCAAATGCTCCTCGATCACGCCCGCCTTATACTGCACAGGCATATCCCAACCCCCAAAATCCACCATCTTCCCGCCCATCTCCCGATGCACAGCATTAAGCGGAGTCTTCTTCAATTCATTTTCTGACATATTACGAATGAGTTTAATTGAGCGGGATTCGAGGCACAAGCCCGCACGATAGTAAGGGCGTAACACACAAGCTTTAATAGAAATCAACCTTTGGAATTGCGGAGTGAAGTATCTCGAACGGTCGCGTAACGCCCTTACTCCGAAGACTCCGAGCGGGCTTGTGACGATGTCCGCATTTTTGAGGATATGATAAACTTGCGGAGAAATGTTCGACGAATATCAAGGCAAAGTCGCTCACGGCGAAGACAAGTTCAAGTTCCGCGTTTTCGGAGTGAAAATGGCAATGTTCGGCGTCCTTTGTGTGGTCTCCTTGGTCACGGGCGTGATCTACAACATGAACTCAAAATCACTCGAAGCGAAATTAGCCGCCAATCACAAGAAAGCGGACGCAAGGTTCGTCGAGGTTTACGAGAACAAGCAATCGGCTGGTTCCGTTTATGCGATCACATACGTGTTTTCCGTAAATGGTCTAACCTACAAGAACACTTCATTTTCCAAGATCAAACCCTCATATCCGAACGGCGTCGCAATGTACAACCCCGATAATCCTGAGGAGAGCATGCTCGAGCCGATCTCGAGCCAGTGATCACGGTTTTTTTGTCAACATCTTATGTGTTGGCTGCGCCATGATCGCCGAGCGGCGAAGCTGTGCTTCGCCGACAGCTTACTCTCAACCCACGGAGCCAGGCCCTCGCGGGTTTCGGCGAGGGCAACTGGCGACAATGCGGTTTTGTCGGCGGGCTAAAGCCGCCTCCGGGAGTTAAGGAGAGCATTCGACGGTCAGGCGAGCCGTGACCGCACTGCGGTTGCGGCATAGCCGCTGGATCATTAAGGAAAGCATTCGGAACAGCGTAGCTGTCCCGCTCTGCGAGTTTGAACTTCGAACTGAAATTGGAGTCAGGAAATTTCGTGTCAAGTAGTGATTGCGACCTGTTTTCTGATGGCTCGTGCGGGTGTAGCCGCTTTCTTTTTAGTCGTAGAGGCGGACTTTTTCCAAGTTTTCGGCCAGTCGTCAAAACTTACTTCGGCACCAGCACCGACGATGGTATAGAGCTGTTCGGCGGGAAAATCGTTGAGCCGGACTTTGAGTTTTTTTTGATCTTTAAGAGTTGTGAATGGATATTCGGCGTCGCCGGTTGCCGTCCAAGTGAGTGATTCTTTAAGCAGATCTTTTGTTTTCATCTCTGTCACTAATATACGCCTTTGATCTCTCAAAAACCAAGCGTACGGTTGATACCGGCATTCGTCCGGTATGAGTTTTTGATGATTGCCTCAAACGATTGGTTTTCCGATAAGCCCTCTTCTTTCAGACGTTTAAGTAGAAATTCGAAGCTCGGGCCACTGGCACTGCCATATTTCCCGATGTCACGTTCCCTCAGCATTCTCACCTCGGCTTCGTTCGACATGAACGCCCGGGCCTCTCTTCGCTTATCGTGTCTGAATTTCCAAGCTCTCTTTGCTCGCTCTGCTAGCGAAAGGCCGTCTTTCTTCCATTGTTTGTTCATTTCAGGGATCTTGGCGACTTCTGCCAAGTACCATTCTCTGATCTCGACATTGGTTGAAGGTGTGGCAGACAATTCGTAAACCCTCCGAAGCTGAAGCGGTAAACCTCAACCGCGAATCAAATCACAGCGAATATAGTTAACCGAGTCGCTAGTGTCAAGCAAGCTTTTGGATCAAACGCCTCTTTGGCTCAGCCACTATCGCCGGCAACTTGCAATTCAATCCACGGAGCCAGGCCCTCGCGGCTTCGGCGAGGGCAAGTGGCGACAACGCGGTTCGCGGAATGGCGGCATAGCCGCTGGAAATTATTGGGCAGCTTTCGGGACAGCATAGCTGCCCCGCTCGGCGATGGCGGGGGAGCCGAAGAAGTGCACGCGGGACGCGTGCGGTCCGTGGTCACTCCCGTCGTGGCAGCCAGTGCGTGTCGCTGACGGTGCTGGTTTGGGTGCCGTGGTAGGTTCGGTGGTGGCGTTTTGTGCGGCGGGAGCGTTGGCAGACGGAGTACCAGACCTGACGCTTGCCTGTGTCTTTGGAGCGAGATTCGACAAAGAGTTCGTTGCCGTATTCGTCGAATTCGCTTTCGAAGTCGTAGATCGAGAGCGGCCGGATGCCTGAGGCGAATGGATGTTCGTGCGGGTCTATTCGTTGATACCAAGGCAGTTTCGCACGTCTTTCATCATCGTCAGTGTCATCGGAAACCCAGTCGGTTCTGGCACAAACATCGTGCCAGTGTTGCTCGCAACCGTCGCTCCCGGTTCTGACATCGGTATCCTCAAAGTCGGCATCATCGTCGTCGTTCTCGGTATTCTTTTCTTGTGGCTTGTCGTCAAACTCACGCTGTTGGTCGATCAACTCCTGTTTTTCGGGCGTCCATTCTCTATCGAGTTTAAAGGCCAGCGTTTTCGAGATACCGCAAGAATCTGCGATCTCCTTGTAGGTCACGCCTTCCTTCCGTTTCTGCCGAATATACGTGATCAGCTCATAGCGGTCCATGTCCGGCTCGGCTTGAAATCGACTGTCGAACACAAGCCCGAGCAATCCGCTGTCGTTACGCTGTATGGCACAATGGATCTTGTTCTTGCTGCCCCAAACGATCTCCGAGGTTTGCGTGCGAAACTGTATGAGATCGAGCTGCCCGTCTTTGCTGCTTTGTCCGATGCCGAACACGCTGTCGGCGACACTGCACAATATCCGTGAACGCCGCAGGTCGCATTCGCTCATATCGTGCTGCCTGAGTCCCGGCAATGAGTCTGCAAGCACCAGCATCGAGACGCCTGTTGAATGCGACAACTGTTTCAATCCGCGAACTGCCTTCAGGCTGTCGATCGTGCCGTCATTTGTGCGCATTATCGCTGTCAGATCATCGATCACAACGGCGTCGAATCCGTGGAGCCGAACAGCCTTTGTCACCCAAGTCACAAGATCTTTGTCGTGCGGCGGGCACATACGGTAGAACCTGTCGGCGAACTTATAGGCAGCTTCTTTAAGGCCTTCGGAGGCAGCGGCTGTATATCGACGCCCGAACTGTTCTTCGCTCAGGTTCATATCGACATACAGCACCTTACGTCGACGTTTCGGCATCACAAATCCCGGCAGCGGCGTCCCGCGTGCCAATGCGTCGGCGATCTGAACGGCCAAAAGGCTCTTCCCGACGCCGGGCTCGCCAAACAGCAATGCAGTCTCGCCCGTTTGCCAGAACGCATCGAACATCGGCGGCTTCGGCTTGAGCCGCAACACATCGCGCATCACATCATTCGCCTTTCGCAGCACCTCGAACGGCTCATCTTCGCCGGTTTCTTTGATCTCGATCTCTCCAACTGCCTTCATAACAAAAATCCTTGACTTCTCGCACGAATGTTTAGATAATTACAACGTACGCTACATAACATAGCGTAGCATGGATGAAACGAATGTCAAGTGTCTTTTTCGAACATCGTTTTTTTTCAAATTTGACCAAATTCGACAGATCTTTGACAACAAGTCCAACGCCGTCAACCACTTACACGTTCCGCAAACCGTGAGAACGCACGCGGAACGCATGTACAAAAAATCGAGAGTTACTGGCTTTTTTGCTATTACTAAACAATTACGATTAAATTCGCGCGAACGGTGGTATTGCTTTCACATACGAACTTCTCGGGCCGAACTTTGGTTGGCCGAATCTTTCCTCTAGCGCATTTAGCTTCTGTGGGTCCTTCGTAGATCGGAGGTCATTATGGATGCTAACGTAGCAGCCGCTATCGCGGGTTTTCTCGAATTGAATCACGAACAGAAAGGCGAATTTTTTTGGATCACATATTGGACTATGTTTTCCACGACAAAGCCGACAAAGCGGTGTTCGAAGCTGTGATCCACGACAGCATTGAACCAAACCTGCGAGAAAGCAAGTTAAAGCAGACGAGCAGAAACGCCTAGTTCTTTTTCGGCTTTTTCGGTTCGGGCGGCGGGAGTTTGGCGGCGCCTTCGGTGATGTCGTTTAGGTCTTCGAGAATGCGGCCGAGGATGCCTTGGAGTTTCTTGTCGGTGGCGGTATCAATTTCCTTTTCAATGACCGGCTCGTAACGTTTGGCGGCATCGGCGAGCGTGCGGACGGCGACGGGGAACATCTCTTTGAAAGTGCGCGGCTTCTTTTCTTCGGGATCGGGAAGAATGGCGGCGTCGGGGCGTTCGTTGAGGTTGTCGATGTCGGAGATGGCTTTGTCTAGGAGTTTGCGAATATCGGAGAACAGCTCTTCACGTTCGCCGGTCGGCAGCGGCCCCCAGATCTCCTTTTCCTTTTTGTCGGCCCAAGGCGAAGCAACGAAAATGTTCATCACTTTGAACCGACGATCCATCATTCGGACGATGACCTCGATCCGCAGATCGATCTCCTGAGCCTCGCGGATGATCTCGACCTCTTCGGCAGTCATGTAATCGCGCTGTGCATTTGCGGAAGGCAAAAGCACAAAGGCAAAAGTAAAAAGGCAAAAGGCAAAAGTAAGAAAACTCCGAACCGCCGCCAATTTTGGCTTTTGCCTTTTACCTTTTGCCTTCATCTTATGCTTAGTTGCTGCCAAACAGCGGTTCGATGGCTTTGGTGCGGGTTTCGCGAACATTTTTTATTAGGCGGAAAACATAAGGCTCGAATCGCGAGGGAAGATCGCGGCGAATAAGTTCGAGACGCGGAGCAAAGGCACGAAGCCCGATCTCGTATTTCTTGAAAGCGTTTCGTATCTTGCCCGAACCGGTATCGCGACGAATAAGGAAATCGAGCGTGTTGTCCATCACGAAATGAAAGGAGCCGAGTTCACGGAAAGACGCTTCCCAAACTTCGTTGGTGATGCCCGTTTCACTTGCATCGAGGAAACTATCCATGAGCGTCAAGGCATATTCAACACGTTTCTTCTCATCGAGTTCGCCGAGAAGTTTGTCTTTGATATCTTTCGATAGAACTTTAGCAGGCGGAGGAACTGTATCCGGCGTTTCGGGCTGAGCCGACGCTTCTCGAAGGCAAAATGCAAAAGGTAAAAGGAAAAATAAGAAAGCAGAATACAATCTTACCGAGGTTGAGTTCGTACCTTTTACCTTTTGCCTTTCGCCTTTCGTCACTTCCTCTTCATCTCCTTTACTTGCTTTTCAAGTGATGGCAATCGAAGCTGGACCTTGTCGATCTCGAGCTGATTCTTTGAGGGGTCTGCTAATTTTATGAACTTTTGATAATTTGCCATAGCATCGATGTATTCTGCAAGCTGATCGTGCGTTACTGCAAGCAAAAAATAACCGATCGCCCGGTCGGGATATTTGTCGACGATCCAACGATATTCGTCACGAGCCTCGGCAAATCGCTTTAGTTGGTATAGCGAAGTCGCGAAATTCACACGGATCGTGGAATTGTCCGGAGCCAAGACTTTGAGTTTCGACAGAATTACAACCGCGAGGTCATGACGCTTAGCCTGAACCAAAGCTCCGCCGTAGCCGATCGCATGGTCGATGTTGTTGGGTTCGACCTCGGACGCGCGGCGGCAATATTCGAGAGCTTTTTCGGGAGCTTCGATGCGATACATTTTGCAAAGTCCGCCAAGAGCAGTGGCGTTGTTTGGGTCGTCGGCGATCATCTTTTCGAACTCGGCTTTGCCGCGTTTGCGAATGGCATTGACTGAAGCCCGCAGCGAATCGGCATTTCGCATCGGTGCCTTGATCTGGTCGAGCATGAAGGCGGCTTCGTCAAACTTGC
>CALMPJ010000009.1 GCA_937871585.1 uncultured Acidobacteriota bacterium
TCCAAGGTCCAAAGTCCAATGTCCAAGGTCAGAAGTCTTTGGACTTTGGACATTAGACTTTGGACTATCTTCCGCCGCTGCGGCACCGGCTCTAGCACCGTAAACGAGGCCTTCGAGCAGGGAATTCGACGCAAGGCGATTGGCTCCGTGGACGCCCGTGCACGTGACTTCACCTGCGGCGTAAAGTCCGGGCAAAGTACTGCGGCCATGAAGGTCGGTGCGGATGCCGCCCATGCAGTAGTGCGATGCGGGCGAGACTGGCAGCAGGTCTTTGGCGATGTTGAGGCCGTAGGAATTGCAGACGTCGTAGATCTTGGGGAAGCGATGTTTGAGGAAATCCTCGTCCATCGTTGTCATGTCGAGATAGACGGTTCGCGTTCCTGTTCGCCGCATTTCGGCGACGATCGATCGCGAGACGATATCGCGCGGAGCAAGTTCCATTCGCTCGTCGTATCGCGGCATAAAACGTTCGCCGTACTTGTTCTTGAGCTGCCCGCCTTCGCCGCGCATGGCTTCGGTGAGCAGAAATCGCGGTGCATTCTCGATGTTGAGCGCCGTCGGATGAAACTGAACAAACTCCATGTCCGCCATCTCAGCACCGGCAAAATACGCCATCGCCATACCGTCGCCCGTCGCGACCGGCGGATTTGTCGTGTGCAAATAAAGCTGCCCTGCACCGCCAGTACACATGATCACGGCGTTCGCATAGATCTCACGAGGTGCACGCAGTATCGGATCGAGAAACCGCACACCTACGCAGCGTCCGTCTTTCACTATTAGGCTCTCAGTATTGGCAAACGGCGTGAGATTGATCGTCTTTTCACGGCCCGCGCGTGCGATCAGTGAGCGAACGAACTCGGCTCCGGTCGAATCGCCGTGGGCGTGCAGTATTCGCCGACGAGAATGTGCCGCCTCTTGGCCCATTAGCAGTTCGCCGCCTTCGCGGTCGAATTCGGTGCCCCAGTCGATGAGCTGTTTGATGTATTTCGTGCCTTCGGTAACGAGCGTCTCGACGGCCTGTTCGTCGCAAAGTCCGGCTCCGGCGACGAGCGTGTCGCCTTCATGAAGCTCGGCGTTATCGTCTTCGCTTAGAACGACAGCGACTCCGCCCTGAGCGTATTCGGTATTGGATTCCGAAGCTTTATCTTTCGTGAGAACAGTGACGCGGGCACCAACCGAAGCCAGCTCGATCGCAGCCCGAAGCCCCGCAACACCGCTACCGATAACGATAAAGTCTGTTTCGAGGGACATCAAGAAAACTTTAACAAATCATAATCGGTGTTTCGACCAAGCAGAAAGAGTTTGCCCGCGAATGATACGAATCAACGCGAATAGAAGAAACTAATTTTTTCGTTATTCGCGTTGATTCGCGTAATTCGCGGGCAAATTCTTAAAAAAAGCCTGCCCATCGAAATGAGCAGGCTTTGTTTCTAGTTCAAGTTCCAACTTAAATAGGGATCTTGAGTTCCTGGCCGGGATAGATCTTGTCCGGATGGTTCAGGATGTCGCGGTTGGCGTCCCAGATGGCTTTCCACTGGATGCCGTATTCCGAAGCGATCTTCGAGAGGCTGTCGCCCGACTCAACAGTGTGAGTATGGCCGCCGCCGCCCGCAGCATCAGCGAGGCCGATGTTGAGGATGAGGTCGCCTGAGCGAAATTCAGGGTCGAGACGTTCGTATTCATCCCAAAGCTGTTGTTTTGCTTCTGCACTTGGTGCAGTTCCGGTAACGATCAATGCTCCGTCGGTGCCTTCGGTCAACTCATAGGAGGTGCCGTTAGCGTTCGCGAGCTCCAAAAGCGAGACGTACTTTTCTTGTGCTGACATGATTGGATCCTCCTAACTACTTGCCCTTGACGAGCTTGTTATCTACGCCGCCGCTGACGCCAGCTTGCTGAATAACCTGAATGCAGGTTGCATATTTCGCAGCGGGAACTTCACCCGTAACCGTGGGCTTGCCGTTCTCGACTGTAACCTTCGCTCCCTCGCATCCTGCCTTTTTGAGATCTTCAGTGATCTTGCCGGTCAATGCCGGATCGGCTGCTGCCGGAGTTGCGACCGGAAGCGGCTTGGTGGTCAAGCTGTTGGTGACATTGGTGATGCCTTCGACCGATCTGACCGAAGCTTCTGCCTTCGATTTGACGGCTGCGTCGGCGACTTCGCCGGTCAATGTTGCGACGCCTTTTTCGACCTTGACGGTCACGCCGGTTACCTTGTCGGCAGCGAGTTTGTCGGTTGCCGCCTTTGTCAGGTCAGCATCGCTCTTGCCGCAAGCGCTCGCAAATAGAGCAATTGCCAAAGTAAGAACTGTTAAATACTTAGCTTTCATTTTTCCTCCAGAAAAATTGTGAATATTAAACTCGAACTATTATCGCGACTTCCCAAATTACTAGAAATGCGATCCTAATCATCAGAGTGAACCGAGAAAATGCTTCGGTCACGAACCAATTATTTAGTAAAAATAATCTTGATTGAATTTACAGAATTACGCAACAAAAAAATCGCGAATCTTATGAAAAAATTTCTTCGCGGATCTGCCGAGCGATGTCGTAGGAATTCAGACCCGAGCGAATGATGAAATGCCAGTCTGCGAGACAGTATATCTTCTGACGTTCTTCGAAAAGTTGCCTTGCACCCTCTTTGTTGCGAGCCAGCGGACGGTCTTTTCGGGAGAATGCGATATTTAGCCAGCAATGCTCAAATGTCGCTTCGAGCCAGACGCTCGTAAAGCCGTTTGCACGCAAGATCTCGCGGTTGCGTTCGAGCGTCCAAGTGCCGCCGCCGAGTGACAATATCTGAAAATCATCGCGTCCGACCACGTTTGTAAGATTCTCCGTTTCGATGTCGCGATATTTGTCGATGCCGATATCGTCGATGATCCGTGCGATCGTTTTGCCTTGGCTCTGTTCGATAATGCGGTCAAGGTCAAGCCGTTTTGTGCGCAGCAAGCTCGCGAGGTGTCGGGCGACACTCGATTTGCCGACGCCCATAAAACCGGTCAGGGCGACCTTTAGTCCGTTGTTATCTTGCGGCATTTGGTGTGTCTATCTTACGAGACTACCGAGCGTTTCGAAAAAGCCTGGAAACGAAATGTCGGTGCAGTCGGCAATCCTGATCGTGACACCTTCGCTCGAGAGCAGTCCGGCAACAGCAAACGCCATTGCGATTCGATGATCGCCAAAGCTATCGACTTCGCCGCCAACGATGTTCGAACAATGAACTCTGAAACCGTCGTCAAACTCATCGACCACTGTACCTACAGTTCTCAAGTTCCGCACGATCGCGTCGATGCGATCTGATTCCTTGACGCGAAGTTCGCTCGCTCCGCGAACTTCCAGCCCATCGGGAAGCTGAGTTCCAAGCACAGCCAGTATTGGCAGCTCATCGATAATGTTGGCTATGATGGCACCGTCGAGACGCGCCGGTGTGCGGAGTTCGCTTGCCGAAACGACGAGATCGGCGACCGGTTCATTGCAAGTTTCCGCAGCATTTGAGATGTCGATCTCAACTCCGCACAGCCTTAGGACATCTAGAATTCCAGTTCGAGTTGAGTTGACACCAACGTTTCGTATCGTGATCGACGAATCCGGCAAACAGGCAGTTGCAACGATCAAAAACGCTGCAGACGAAATGTCGCCCGGAACATTGATATCTCGTGCAGTAAGGCGTGAGCCGCCGCGAACCGCGATGCTGCGGCCTTGGTCTAGTTGTTCGACGGAAACATCTACGCCGAGCCAAGCGAGCATTCGTTCGGTGTGGTCGCGAGTCGGAGTTGGTTCGATTACGGCTGTCTCGCCGCTTGCGTAAAGTCCTGCGAGCAGAATGCACGTTTTGACTTGAGCCGACGCGACGCTGAGCGTGATCTCTTTGCCGACCAAGTTGCTTTCTCCAAGGGTCATCGGCAATTTGCCATCGTTACTTTCGACACTCGCACCAAGCAAACCAATCGGTTCGATAATTCGCCGCATCGGCCTTTTTGAAAGCGACTCGTCTCCGACCATCGTCGAACGAAATCGCTGTCCGGCGAGAACTCCGGCAAGCGTTCGTGCAGTCGTTCCGCTATTTCCGCAATCAAGGTCTGAGGTTGGCGCAATGAGGCCATCGATGCCGCAACCTGTGATAGTTACGGTTGTACCATCGCGAGTTATCTTCGCTCCAAGCTGTTCGATGCATTGCAATGTCGAAAGACAATCTTCGGCAACGAGATAGTTTGATATCGTCGCCGTGCCGTCAGAAATTGCAGAAAAGATGGCAGATCGATGCGAGATCGATTTGTCGCCGGGAACGGAAACTTCGCCATTCAGTTGATTCGCTGGCTGCACAAACATTACCTAATTCTAAACTCCGACACGGCCTTTGTCTTGACAGAGAATCAGTTCATCAGCAAACTATTGGCAGACGTAAAGATGGAACTCAAGCGCGAGATAGTTCTCGATAGCCAATTAGAATCGGTCGAAAAGGCCGCAGCAGCAGCAGATGCGTTCGTTTCCGACGCCGGTTTTGACGCGGAATTTGGATATTCCGTCGATATGGCCGTTCGCGAATCGGTCGCAAATGCTATTAAGCACGGCAACAAGCTGGACGCTGCGAAGAATGTCGAAATGAAGTTCTCGGCGGACGACGAGGCTCTTACGATCTCGGTCCGCGACCACGGCGACGGCTTTGCGGTCGAAGATATTCCCGATCCGACAAACCCCGAGAATCTGCTTAAGGTCAACGGCCGAGGCATCTTATTCATGAATTCGTTTATGGACGAAGTAAATTGGGCACGTCACGAGGACGGCGGAATGATAGTTTCGATGAAGAAACGTCGATAAATCTTTATGAGTGTGTGGACTTTTGCTCTACGCTTGTTCTAAAATCTGCTTTCGCAAACAATTATATTTAGGAGATAAAAATGTCGGATATCACAATTAGCGAACGCCAGGCTGGCGATGTAACAATTCTTGACCTCGATGGAAAGGTCACGATCGGCGAAGGAAGCGTCGCTCTCCGAACAGCGATCCGCCGCCTGCTCGGCGAGGGCAAGAACAAGATCCTGCTCAACTTAGCCGGCGTTGGCTACATTGATTCGAGCGGTATTGGTGAGTTGGTCTCAAGCTTTACTGCCGTCAACAAAGAAGGCGGAACGCTTAAGCTGCTCGGCCTGACGCAGAAGATCCAAGATCTGCTCGCGATCACCAAGCTGCTCACCGTTTTCGATACGTACGATGATGAAGCTTCGGCTCTCAGCAGCTATAACTAGTTGATACTCAAATTCGTTTCATCGAAGGGTAAAGTGCCGAGGCTCTTTACCTTTCGTCGTTTATGCAAGCATCCGTCAGGTGCATAGGCTCATCAAATATCGGTAGTTAAAATGATGATCTCAGACCGTTTCGCGATATCTAAGTTTTTTGGGGCTGCGGCACTTTTGTGCGCATTTGCCGTGGGGGCATTCGCTCAAGCAGGATTTGACCTGTCGAATTACGGCGTCCGTATCGATCCTGACAAGCGACTGTTGACGGTGCTTGCATCGCTTGAAATGGCTCGAGGCACCGATGGCTCTCGGCTGTTGAACACTTCGTTGTCCAAAAGCGGTTCCGCATTTCGCAGCCAGCTCGACGAAGAATACGCGAATCTGCCGGCCGACCTTCGAGCCCGAATTTCAGCATTTATAGTTCAGCACAAGAAGAATTATTCGAAGCATAACGATGCCGAGCTTGTATCGCCGTTCATCTCGATGGCGTTTTCGCTGTCGCCGGCGCCGGAACTTGCCGATCCAGCGGTGACGACCGATCTGCCGGGCAATCTGCTCGATGTTCTGGATTTCGCACCCTTGGCGCGCGAGTTTTATCGACGAAGCGGCATCTCGGCAAAGCTTGACGATTACATCAAGAATTATCGACTCGAATCCGACGGCGTGATGCGAACTTCGGCCCGCGACATGGTCAGCGATCTGCTCGATTACCTGCATACAAAGCCCGAATTGGTCTACCTCGAACGAACCAAGATCGAAACGGCGGTCAAAGGTAGCAAGAACACGAAACTGCAAAAGATCGAGACCAAAGAGATCGAACGCCGGTTTGTGATCGTGCCCGAAATGTTGGCTCCTGCAGGCAACATCAACTTTCTGAACATCAAGGACGATTATTACGTCGTCCTGCCACCTGATCGCGATCTGAGTTTTTCGGACGTGCGGCGCGCCTATCTGCGATTTGTCGTCGACCCAATGGTTTTGAAGAATTCGAAGGACGTAGCGACCATTCGAGATGCAGTTAAGTCGCTGCTCGACGAACGGCGAAAGATCGATTCGACCATTTCGCCGGATGTTTTCTTAACGATCTCGCGTTCACTGATCGCTGCGATCGATGCGCGGCAGGAAGAGTTTTTCAAGAGTTCGATCGCAATGGATCAGGCTCGAAAGGCTCTCGCCACGGCCAAAGATGACGACCGCAAAAAGATCACCGACGACCTCGCAAAGCTCAAGGCCGAACTTGCCGATGAAGCAGCGGCGAGGCTTTCTGAGGATTACGAGAAAGGTGCGGTGCTCGCATTCTATTTTGCCGATGAACTTCGCGGCATCGAAGACTCGGGCTTTGACATTGCGTCATCGCTTAGCGAAATGATCGCGAGCTGCGTGCCTGCTAATGAAAAAGACCGACTCGCTCAATTCGCCGAAGCCCGAAAACGAGCTGTCGCTGCTCGTGCCGCCGGTCGCACTACAGCAGGCGAGACCGTTATCGTAAAGAATCCGGTAACGACGCGTTTGCTCGAGATCGACAAGACTATCGCCGCCAAAGATTACACAAAAGCGAACACCGAGTTGAAAGAACTTCTCGCGGCAAATCCTGCGGATGCCCGGATCTATTACAACCTCGGACGTCTCGCGAGCCTTGTTGCCGAAACGCTTACAGAGCCCGAATCGCAGTTCGCAAAATTGCTTGAGGCAAAGAATGCGTATTCCAACGTCGTGCGTGTCCGAAACGCCTCGACCGACCCTGCGTTGCTTTCGCAGACATTCGTGAATCTTGGCAGAATTTACGAGTTCGAAGACAATCCAAGCTACGCGATCAAACTTTACGACGAAGCGATCAAGCTCAACGATGTTTCGGGCGGAGCCTACAAAGCAGCACTTGCGGCGAAACAGCGGCTTGTTCAGAAACCTCAATAGTTTGAACGCAATTCTACATTACGGCGAAAGTCTGCTAACTTCTAAATGATGTCAGCAAAAGGCTTTCGCAGTGGTTACGTAGCTCTGGTCGGTCGTCCGAACGCCGGAAAATCGACGTTGCTCAATCGTCTTGTCGGCGAAAAGATCGCTGCAGTTTCCAACAAACCTCAAACCACACGACACCGAATCAAAGGCATCGTCACGCTCGACGAGGGCCAGATCGTATTCATCGACACGCCCGGCGTTCACAAGCCCGGTTACGAGCTGAACCGCCGAATGATGTCCGCTGTTCACGACGCTATGCTTTCCGTCGATCTGATCGTTCTCATGCGTGACGCTAGTGTTTCCACAGGAAATGGCGATAAGTTCGTTTTAGACCTAGTACGGCAGGCTGGCAAGCCTGCCGTACTTCTTCTAAACAAGACCGACAAAATAAGAGACAAGAACCTTCTTTTGCCATTGATCGAAAGCTACTCAAAAGAATACGACTTCGCCGAGATCGTACCGGTTTCTGCTCTCAAGGGCGATGCGATCGACGATCTGCTAGCGTCTATCGCCAAACATCTTCCCGAAGCCGAGCCGATATTTACCGAGGACGAGATGACCGACCAGTCGATGCGAATGATCGCGGCTGAGATGGTGCGTGAGAAGATATTGGCATCCACCGGCGAGGAAATTCCGTACGTGACGGCCGTAGTCACCGAAAAATACGACGAAAGCGATCCGAATTTGCTGCAAATATATTGTGCGATCTACGTAGAACGTGCGTCGCAAAAGAAGATCATAATTGGGAAAGGCGGAGCGCGAATTCGCGATGTCGGAACGAAAGCTCGTATCGATATCGAGAAACTTACAGGCCAGAAGGTCTTCCTGAAACTCTTCGTCAAGGTAGTCGAAGACTGGCGCAACCGTGGCCGAGACCTCGACGAAATGGGAATTAACGAATGACGCTGAATACGATCATCCTTTTAGTTATCTCCAACGTTTTCATGACTTTTGCCTGGTACGGGCATCTTAAATTTAAAGACAGCCCGATTTGGATCGCGATATTCGCAAGTTGGGGATTGGCATTATTTGAATATGCGTTTCAGGTGCCGGCGAATAGAATTGGCTCCGAAGTTCTTAGCATAACGCAGCTAAAAATACTCCAAGAAGCGATCACGTTGGTCGTATTTACCGTTATTGCGTATCTCGTTTTTGGCGAGACGCTCAAATGGAACAATCTCGTTTCGTTCGTTTTACTCGTCGGAGCCGTATATTTTGCTTTTCTAAAATGAACATCGAAAGATCAACAGGGCCATGGTTTGCTGCCATTGTCACCATCGACAAGGCCGCTCTCGACGCCGCCGAACACGCGCTGAATATGCTAGATCCCTTAGGCATCGAGACCGATCTATTGCGAAAAGGCGGCGACGAGCAAGCGACTGTTTCTGCATATTTTGACCACGTTCCCGACGCGACAGAACTCTGCGAACAGATCGTAAATGCGATCGAAATATTTGGAATGGCTGCCGATATGGAGTTCTCAGTTTCCATCGCCGAGGTCGAAGACGCCGACTGGCTCGCCGAGTGGAAACGTCATTGGCAGCCGACCGTGATCGGCAATTTCGTTATCTCTCCGCCGTGGTTCGAGGTTGAGGACAACGAACGTCATATTATTCGGATCGATCCGAGCATGGCGTTTGGCACCGGAACGCACGACACAACGCAGCTTTGCTTGGCCGCATTAGAAGATGAAGTTAAGGAAGGCGACTCGCTATTAGATGTCGGAACCGGAACCGGAATACTCGCCATTGCTGCCGCAATGCTCGGAGCGTCGCCGGTCGTTGGAAACGATATTGATGCTGACAGTGTCACGATCGCTCGCGAGAATATTGCTGCAAACGGCATCGCCGAACTTGTCGAATTAAACGACGGCAGCGTCACCGACGACACGCCCAACTTCGACGTTGTCTGTGCAAACCTAACGCTCGACGTCATCGAGCCGCTGCTCTCGCTGCTGGTAGCAAAAGCAAGCCGAACACTGATTTTGTCTGGGATCTTGGCAGAGCAGGAAACCTCGATCCGCGAATCGCTTACGAATTTAGGACACGGCGATCCGACGATCACGTATTCCGGCGAATGGATCGCGGTCAAGGTTTCTTTGGCGACGGCGTAGCAGCGGGCATTGCCATCGGAATGTCACCGTCACCTGAAATGGTAAGCATCGGCTGGCGCGGTTGCGGTCTGGCTTTGCCTGCTGATCAGAGCGGGGGGCGTTTTCGGCCCTGTTAGCGCCACCGGCCCCCGAGGTTCGGTACGGCGAATAATAGTGCCGCCGCGACCGCCAAGCCACAGTTTCGAGCCGCCGCGATATACGATCGCTTGCAGCAGTTTGCTAGTTGCCGACTGCTGAACCGACCACTTGCTGCCGTTTTCCGTATAAACAACGGTCCCAAGATCGCCGACAGCGACTGCATTATTTGCATCCAAAACTGAAACCGCGAATAAATTCGATCTGATCGGCGATTCCTGATCTCTCCACGTTTTGCCGGCATCATCAGTTCGGAAAATGATGCCGCTCGAACCGACAACGTACGCTGTCTTTGCGTCTGCAATACCGGCTGCGTATAGGTTTTCAGTTGCACCGCTCTTGATCGATTCCCACGTTTCTCCTGCGTTGTTTGTGATCAGGATCGTTCCTCGGTCGCCGACAACAACGCCGTTGGTTTCGTCAAAAAACTTGATATCTTCAAGCCATTGCTTCGACGGACCGACAATAGTTTCCCAAATCGCGCCGCCGGTTGTAGTCCGCAGGATCGTACCATTTGCACCGACGGCGACGCCGACGCGCTCGCTGACGAAATACACGCCGGTCAGATCGGCAGTTGAGTTCGTTTCGCCTTTTCCCCAGCTTGCTCCGCCGTTGATGGTCCGCAAAACGGTGCCGCCGTCGCCGACGATCCAACCTTTGTCACCGTCAAAAAAGTGGACGGCGTTCAAGTTTTTCTCTACGTCGCTGAATACCGCAAACCACTGCTTTCCGGCGTCGTTCGTTAGCCAAATTCGCCCACGCGAACCGACAGCGGCACCGATCTCGTCGTCGAGCATCGTGATGTCGTTCACGTCTTCCCGGCCGCCTTCGCTCAGGCGTTGCCAACTGTAGGCACCGTCGTCAGTGCGAAGAATAAGGCCATTCTCGCCGACAGCCCAGCCTGTAAATTCGTCGCCAAATCTGACATCGACAAGCTTCGGATTTGTCCGAACATTGATTGGCAGCCAAGTAACGCCGCCGTCGCCCGTGATCCAAGCCGCACCATTCGCGTCGGTCATCGAACCCGTGCGTTCGCCGACGAATGAAACGGAAAGAATGTCGGCCGTGCTGTATGTCTCGATCCTTTTGAATGTCGCTCCGCCGTCTTCGCTGCGGGCTACACAGCCGCCGTAGCCAACCGCGATGACGGTTTTGGCGGCGAGATATGCTGCTCCGGAAAGTGTGACGCCGTCGCACAAGGTCGACGAATTCCAAGTCTTGCCGCCGTCCGAAGTCACCACGGCTAGGCCGTTAATGCCGACGGCAATGGCGTTATTCTCATCAATTGCAGACACTCGCAGCAGTTGCTCGGTCGAAGGCGTCGTGAC
>CALMPJ010000010.1 GCA_937871585.1 uncultured Acidobacteriota bacterium
GCATATCCGCAACGCCGTCGCGGCCGACAAAATCGACGTTCACATCGAGAATGTGCGCACCTTCTTTCTCTTGAGATTTAGCAAGATTAACAAGGCCGTCCCAATCTTCGGCGTCGAGAAGATCACGCATCTTTTTTGAGCCCGAAGCGTTTACACGTTCGCCAACGATCAGGAACGACGCGTCCTGTGTGTAAGGCTGCTGGAAGTAGATCGACGATGCCGAAGGTTGCAGCTTCGCTCCGCGTTCTTTTGGCGAGATACGACCGACGAGTTCGACAACGTTCTTCAAATGCCCCGGCGTCGTGCCGCAGCATCCGCCGACGACGTTTGCACCGTAATCTTTTGCAAAATGCTCGACCTGAGCCGCGAACGAATCGGGCGTCTCGTCATAATGCTGCTTGCCGTCCTTGACCTCAGGCAAACCTGCGTTGGGCAGAACCGAAACCGCGATCGGCGAATTCTCACAAAGATAACGGAAGCTGTCCGCCATCTGCTTCGGCCCGGTGCCGCAGTTCATGCCGATCACATCGATCGGGAAAGGCTCAAGTGCTGTTAATGCTGCTCCGATCTCGGTGCCGTTGAGCATCGTGCCGAACACCTCGATCGTCACCTGAGTGATGACCGGAAGCCGCATCCGATTCTTCTCAAAATGCTCAAATATCGCTGCCAAAGCTGCTTTCGTTTGCAGCAGATCCTGACAAGTTTCGACGATCAAAATGTCGCTGCCGCCATCGACGAGGCCGCGAACTTGCTCACGATAGGCGTCTTTGAGATTTGGATAAGTGATGTGGCCAAGGGTCGGAAGCTTTGTTCCCGGGCCGATAGAACCGGCGACAAATCGAGGGTGATCGGGCGTTGAATAGTCATTGACAATTCTTTTCGCGAGTTCTGCGGCCTTGAAATTGACGTCATATGTCTTTTCGGCAATGCCAAATTCGGCAAGCACGATCTCGCTGCCGCCGAACGAATTTGTCTCGATCACGTCGCAACCGACCTCAAGGAAAGCGTTGTGCACCGCCTCGATCGCGTCCGGCCTCGTGTAAAGCAGATTCTCCGAACAATTCTCAAAATTCGGCCCGCCCCATTCCTCGATCGGTAGCTCAAGCGCCTGCAAATACGTCCCCATCGCACCGTCAAAGACGATGACTTTTTCTTGTAGCAATTCGAGGAAAGTCATAAATCGATTAACTAATCTTCGTAGTTGAAATAGAGGTACCAACTACCTTCGATATGTCTTAAAGCTGTAAAAGATCTTTTGTCGTCGGACCAGTACGAATCGAGATCTTCTACTACGTTCATAGAACTGGCTTTAAGATCCGTTGCGTAAACAAAACCTTTCGATGAACCAGTCACAGCTAGGCCTTTTGTCGAGACAATGAAAGTAATTAGCTCTTTCTTACCATAACCTTCAATGCCTCTTGAGAGACCAATCTTTGAAAATAGTCGTCTATATTCTGAAAGTCGTGCGTCGGAAACTCCTATATCGGTGGAAGTCGAACAGTCCGGTCCGTCACGGACGCAATCCCCAAAGAAGTTTGAGACTCTCGTAAAGTCCTCTCCAACTCGACCTAGACTGCGATCCTCTTTTAACATTCTAACTAGCAATTCAAGATCGTCTCGATGAACCCGAAACTTCTCGATCAACTCAGCGTCTTTCGGATGCTCTTTACTAACCATCAACTCGCAGCCTGTTACTAGCAGCGAAGCGATTGAAATCACTAAAAGAAATAACCGCATAACTAAAAAAACTCTATGCCGACAAGCACAGAGTTTCGCTAACATTTCGATTCAACTCTCTGCTGTTTAGCCGCTTATTTTACGTGGCCGCAAGTCGCAATAACTCACCACTTTGAAACCCTGATTTGAACATTTTGACTCGCAAAAGTCAAAAACTAGCGAGTCACTTCTACCTTGCAAAACTTTAGCTTTTTCCAATCTTTGTCAGCGGAAACTGCGGTCGTTTCGCGAAGCATTGCTAATGCCAAACAGCATCGGTCGCCAAGCGACAATCCGAGATGCTTAGTCAAAGGTCTAAGTTCTGCGGCTTTGATCGCATGTTCTATCTCAAGATCGACAACTTCAAGCTGTAGAAGATCGAACATCAACATTGCCATCTTGACACTAGAGCCTCGCTCCACGGATTTTGAAAGCACCTCAGCGAGATTGACGCTGGAAACCAAACCTCCTGCAAAATACTTGATCGCGTTTTCCGCACCACTTTCTTGGTTCAACACGGCAAGAATTGCAGACGAATCTATAACGAAGCTACTCATTCGCCGCTTCCTTACGTCTATCTGCGATCAGTTCGTCAACTATAGACGTGCCGGTCGGTACAAGCCTTCGAAACATCTCTTGTGCTTTTCGGATTCCTTCCTTTTGAGAGCGAATAACTAACGAACCGTCATCAACAGAAACCCGCACATCTTCACCGATCTCGATGCCGAGTTGCTTCCTCATGTCCGCCGGGATAACTATTCGTCCGCCTTGAGTGACTCTAGTTTTGACAAATGTTTGCATAATGGCACATTCCTTACAATATGGCACTATATCCAACTATGCCATTAGGGGCAATAATACCACATTGACATAGGACGAAACAAAATTCTATTTCGATGCAAGAACTTTTCTTCATCTCCGTTCTCAAACCAAGCACACGCGTGAGCTTGTTCGAAAATTAAACTTGTTAGGAGACTATGATGAAGAACCTTAGAATTTTGAGCACACTTGCTCTATCACTTTTTACTGCGGCAGTTGCATTTGCCGCTCCGCCGCCGGCACCGAATCTTGAGGTAATGTCGTGGATCGGTAACGCAAATCCACAGGTCGAATCGCCGTACCAATATACGACTCGTGTCAAGAATATCGGCAATCAGACCGCGCAGAACGTGACGATAGTCGTCGAATTTCCGCTGACAAACAACAGCCCGACTCGTTACATTCTTGGCAAACTTTCCGCAGTTTCGGCGAGTTCGGGCACGTGTTCGACGGCTGGTAATAAGATCACTTGCAACGTTGGCAACATTGGCAACAACCAGATGAGATCGGTGACTTTCACATTCGAGCATCAGGTTTCGACGACCGCTCCGTTTATGAAAACGACGGCATCAACACAGAGTGCGAATGAGCAGAATCCGAACAACAACTGGTTGCAGCTCAATCCGAGCCTTGCGTATCCTACCAATATCGTTACACCGGGAACGTATCTTGTGTCATCGTGTACCGGTCGGGGCCTATCGTCGTACTATGAATGCGAAAAATCTCCAAGCTCGATCCAGAGCGTGCTCTCGTTCGATGTATTCGGAGGCGGAGTTCTTGAAGTTACGGGGCAAACGGGCTATAGCGGCGTTTGGGACCAATTCACGCTTCCCGATAAATCGCTTCACATCAACATTCCGAACGAGATCGATTTTAACGGATATGCGGTGAGCGGGACCTGTTTCAAGGGAATCACGACCTTTGCAAGCACGACCGTATACAATTCGGCTTACAAGATCTGTAGGCAATAGTCACAACAAAACCAGCGACAAAAAAGGCCGCCGCGAATCTGAGGAGATCGAGGCGGCCATTTTGTTTATCGAACGAATGCGTTCGGAATCGGTTTGTCCGTACTGATACCGAAAGTCTGTACCGTAAATCCGCCGCTTGAGCGATTGACGAACCAAGTGCCATTCGACGGCCGATAAACAGCGAAATCTATCTTGCCATCGCCGTCGTAATCCGCAGGCGTCGCGAGATCAGTAGAAACACCGAACGGTGCGGCGTAGAAACTCGAGTTCTCACTGCGAAGCACAAACCAATTGCCATTGCTCGGACGCCAAACGGCAACATCGGCCTTGCCATCGCCAGTGTAATCGCCCTGAACGTACTTGTCGCCGGACGAGCCGAATGCATGAACGATCGTCGAGTTTGTTGCACTTCGACTGATCCACCACTGCGTGCCACCCGCGACGCCTGAACGAGCGATCGCGAGGTCCGCACGCTGGTCACCGTCGTAGTCGGCAGGCACCGGAACGTCACCGTGCGAGCCCCAAGGCTGGACGCGAGCTTTGTTCGACGTACTTTGCAAGATCAAGAATCGTGCGGTCTCGCCAATGGCGTCGGTCAAACGCCAAACAGCTAAGTCTGTCTTGCCGTCGCCGTCATAGTCAGCCGGAACCGGAGTATCGAACAGTATTGCTTGCTCAAGATTCGAAGCTCCCCAGCGCGTGACACTTACCGTATTAGTCGCACTATTCAAGACGTACCAAGTGCTATTCTCGCCTTTGCGGAAAACTGCGAGATCGGTCTTTCCGTCGCCATCGTAATCCGCAGGCATAATGCTGTCGGATGCGTTACCAAAGGGCTGAACTGCAAAGCCTTGCGTACTTCGAAGCTGATACCAGTTACCCTCAGACGGCCTGTAGACCGAAATATCCGAGCGTCCGTCGCCGTCGAAATCGAACGGTGCACCGAATTGTGTTTCTACAGCTTGACGCTCAAACGCTCCGATGTCCGTGCCGTCGCCGGTCGGTGCGTTTGGTACAGTTGGGTCATTAAATGGCCGTGCGAAACCTCGCTGATCCAGTAAAAATGACGTTGAGTGTCCGTTATCTATGGCAAGACTCGTGGCACGAACCGCATGAGTTTGCGTCGGTCCGCCGTTGTTTGCTAGCGGCAATATCTGCGGATCGACATTGTAAATATCGGTCGCAGTGTCTCCGGTTATGGTAACGCCAACTGAGTTTCGGATCAGGTTAAACCCGTTTGACACATAGCTACCGTAAAGGTCAGCCAATGAACCGACCGTATTCTCGTTGCCGCCGATCAGGCAGCTGCGCAGATTAACGACGCCCGGAACGTGAAAGACTCCGCCGGCGGCCGCTCCGCGATTGTTCGCGATCGTCACACCAATGAGCACTAAGTCGGCGGCCGTATTGATGCCTCCGCCGTCGCCATTCGCACGGTTGCCTGAGATCGTGCTCGCCTGGATTGACGAAGGCCTGCTGATGTATATTCCGCCCGCGATATCGTTTGCCGCGTTATAGCTGACGGTCGACTGCGACATCGTGATCTGCATTGCGTAGATGCCGCCTGCTGCGTGAGCCGAGTTATGGCCGACTGTCGAAGTGTTTATGCCGATGCTTCCGAGCGAATAGATACCGCCGCCGGTACCATTCGTTGTGTTGTTTATAATGCGAGTTCTGACGAGCGAGGCTGTACCGTTTGTCGCCATGCCGCCGCCTTCGCCGGTGGCTGTGTTGCCGGAGACGGTCACATTGTTCAGTTCAATGTGGCCTTCGCTTCCGATGCCGCCCGCGAACGTTGCGCTGTTTCCGGCAACGGTCGAATCACCGAGAAACAAGTTGCCAACGCCATAGACTGCTCCGCCGCCGTTCGTTGCTGTGTTGTTTGTAAACGACGACCGCGAAATTGACGTCACGCCGCCGCTGCCGTAGACCGCTCCGCCTGAGCGAGCGGAGTTCCCTGTAAATGCGCTGTCGCTGATCGTAAGCACCGACGTGCCCTGGATCATCACGGCCCCGCCGTCGTTAGACTGATTCTGCAGAAACGTCGAGCCGTTTATGGTCACATTCGCATTAAA
>CALMPJ010000011.1 GCA_937871585.1 uncultured Acidobacteriota bacterium
AGCAGGAACGCACTTTATGTACAGCGACGCTCCGTGGGCGTACAAATTCAATGCTGATCAAATGTCATGTTGCGACTGCTTTCATCCGTCACCGCTTGGTCAAAATACGCTTGCCAAAATGCTCAAGGACGGTTTGGCCTGTAGCAAAACTAATCCATGTTGCAAGGAAACTGGCGATCCACTGACCGACGGTAGGTGCCTGACGACGGAAAGGCGTCGCGTTTATTACCGCGGAATTAACTGAATTTGCGTGCATTTACCGCAATCTGTTATTTTTACTTCGTGCCAAGGAAGCGAAAATGAACAAAGTTGATGTTTTAGAATTAGTTGCCGGTCTAAAGGCGATTCCGGACGAAAGCTTCGTCTGTCAGAATGTTTACGACCATCTTGGCGCAAATCCAGTTGCCTTTGACTCGGTAGAAAAATACCTGCATTGGAGCGACAAATTTTACACTCGCAACCTTATTTATAAAGACGAAAGGTTCGAAATGATGGCCATTTGCTGGGAAGTAGGCCAAGTTTCGAGGATTCATGATCACTCAGGACAGCGTTGCTGGATGACCGTGCCCTATGGCAGATTGAAAGGCCAGAATTTTGCTGTCGAATCGATAGATGAAACCACCGGACATTGCCGATTAGTCGAAACAGATGATTTTGTACTCTCGGAGGATATCGCCGCAAAGGTAGAGCTTGAGGAGCCGATCCACCAAGTCTTAAATCTCGCCGAATTTAACGAGCGAGCTGTCAGCATCCATATTTATTCACGCCCTTACGATAGCTGCATTTCCTACTGCCGCGATACAAATACATTCAAAGAAGTAAAGCTTGCCTATACGAGCATTGACGGTAAGCTTTGCGACGGCATCGAGCTTTAGCCGATGGAGATCGGCCGAACTCAGCGAAATATAATGCTCGCGATCACGGTCGCGGGCTTTATTTTGCTCAGATTTTGGCGAATTGATGTCGCTTGTCAGTGGTTTGACGAGATATTCAGCGTTCACGCGGCTCAGCAGAATTGGGGCGATCTATTCGGATTTGTGGCTGCCGATCTGATTCATCCGCCGCTTTTTTATGTTGTCCTTAAGCTATGGATCGGCATAGGAGGCGAATCGGTCTTCTGGCTACGAGCCTTACCGGCGATGTTTGCGATCCTCTCTCTTCCACCGCTGATCTGGCTGGTTCGAGTGTTGAAACTACCAACATTGACAGCCCCATTTGCTATTTTGTTTCTTACATTTAACGGCTCTATCTTAAAGTATTCTCAAGAAGTAAGAATGTACTCGATGCTTATGTGCCTCTCGCTATTCTCGGCGTGGCTTTTTGCTCGATATTACATTAAAGGCAAGTCATTTGTACCGCTTTTGATCCTGAATTGCTTCCTGGTCTATACACATTATTTTGGCTGGTTCGTTGTGGTCTCTGAAATAGTCGCAATACTGATGTTTCAGCGTATGAAATGGCGGCGAATGGTGTTGATGTTCGGTGTTCTAGCGGCGATCTTTGCTCCGTGGGCAGTCGCCGTTTATTCTGCGTCAGAAGCGGGTGGTGTCGCTCAGAATATTGGCTGGATGCAGCGACCGGGAATTAGGCAGATCGTTACACTTATATTCAACCTGATCGAGCCGATCTACTACCAAGCAACGAGCGTCGACCCAATTTCTGATGTTAAAGTAGCACTTCCGATCCTAGTAATTACTACTTTAAGTATTGCCTGGTTAATAGTTAAGAATAAAGCACTTATCATGAGTGAAACGGACGCTCTAAGGTCGTTGTCGATGCTATTTGCTGTCCCGTTGGTCATCGCTTTGACACTAAGCTGCATCTCACCGTTTTCCGTTTGGGGAACTCGTCATCTGATCATAGTTTTCGCTCCATTTGCAGTGATTTCGGCATTCGCAATACTGAGATTACCGAAAGCTTGGATGCAAACCGCATCTGTTACTTTGATCGTGCTGTTTTCCGGTTATGGCCTTGTGAATGGCTTGACATCGGTACCTACCGTAGCGCCATGGTGCGAATGGAATTCGGCGGCGGCAAAGTTTGCGGAACAACGCTCAGATACCGAAAGGCTCTATGTTTTCGAAGATCTTGCCGCTTATCACGCTTGGTTTACTCTTAAAGACACAAATTCTGCGATCATTAAGGTGAACGGCACAGCCGTTAAGGAAGATAAAGCCTACTTTTTGCCGCGCAGGTTTGACGCCGTAAATGTTGTGAACGTTGAGGATATAAACGAGCCGTCGATCTTCGTCGCGTTTAGAACCTCGCGATTTGAAGCGACGGCTTCACCTTTGGCTGAATTGTCCCAACTTGGCTACCGAATCGAGAAAATGGAGCCAATGTCTGCTGAGCCAACTCGTACCTTTTTGGTGAGACTCATAAAGAACTAGACCACGTTTAGATAGACAATTATTTAGAATTCACAACAGTTTGGCCTGCTTAAAATCAGCTTTATTTCGTTTCGCACGAAAAGAAGAAGCAAATATTGAAATAGACTTCAACATTATTGCCCTTAGAGTCTTTGCCGGAAAGTATATCGTAAGCCTGCCCATTTATCACTGCAAGTGATTGAACCGTAACTTTAAATCCCAGCTCGTTCATTACACGATATTCCTCAGGAATGCTGACGACGTAGAAGGCTGTTTCGGCGGTTTTCCCGTCACCACTTAAAAATACTCCGTGCTGAGCCCGATGGAACAAATCGTTGTAATAGTCTGCCTGTTTCTTGTTATTGAGAGCTTTGTACGAATCTGAAATAGCACCAAAAAGATTGTGATTGTAGAATTCGGAATCGATTACCTCTTCAGCGAGTTTGACCGCTTCCTCATGGTTGTTGGCTTGGATTGCCTTTACCATGTCGGCTCTCTTGGGATGCGGCTCTGGCTTTCCTCCGCTGCGCTTCCACTCGACAAAAGCTCTCCGTAATTGACCGAAGTTTGCATCAGGTGAACCTTTCTTGAGTTTCTGCAACAATGCAACGTATTCGGCTTTCGTCTGTTCAATGCCGCTTTTAGTCGGAGTTTGAGACACTGCGGGAAACGAGAAAGCAACCAATGCCAACAATAAGGTTACTAGAGAAGAATTAAATTTAGCCATGGGGTACCTCTTTTCTACTTGCGTTTCCATCTTACACCTTCCTTCGTATCTTCGAGAATGATGCCTTTTTCGGCGAGTTCGTCTCGAATCTCGTCGGATCGGGCAAAGTCGCGGTTTGCTCGGGCGGTTTGGCGGTCTTCGATGAGCTTTTCGATGTCGGCGTCGAGTAATTCTGAGTCTTCGGGACCGAAGATGCCGAGAACTGCGTCGAATTTTCCGACGGCGTCCAAAACTGCAACTTTTTCTTCGGAAGATAAAGAACGATCGGACATGATGATGTTGACCTCGCGGACGAGATCGTGGACGGCGGCGAGGGCGGCGGCGTTGTTGAGATCGTCGTCCATTGCTGCTTCGAACTTATTGAGGGCGATCATCACAAGTTCGACAGCATCGTCCGCATTCGCACTGCCGCTGTTTTCCTTAACTAGCGAACGGAAATTTCGGAGGCGTTCGACGGTGGATTCTGCACCTTGCAGGCCTTCGAATGTGAAGTTCAACTGCTTGCGATAGGGAACTGAGAGCAGCAAGTACCTGATCGCGAGCGGCGAATAGCCTTGTTTAGTAAGGTCGCGGAACGTGAAGAAATTGCCCTTGGATTTGGACATCGTCACGTCGTCGATCTTGAGGAATTCGCTGTGTATCCAATATTTCGAAAACAGTTTTCCGGTCGCACCTTCGCTTTGAGCGATCTCGTTTTCGTGATGCGGAAATTGAAGATCTTGCCCTCCCGCGTGCAGGTCGAAGGTCTCGCCAAGGTATTTCATTGACATCGCTGAACATTCGATATGCCAACCGGGACGGCCGCGGCCAAAAGGTGCTTCCCAGCCGGGCTGTTCGTCTTCGCCCACCAATTTCCACAAGGCGAAGTCGCGGGCGTCTTCTTTATCGTATTTATCAGTATCGATACGCTCACTGCCGCCGGTGATATTGCCCTCGAATTTGATCTTCGACAACTTGCCATATTCGGGAAATGCTGCGATCCGGTAATAGATCGAGCCATCAGATTCGTAAGCATGGCCGTTTTCGAGCAAAGTGGAAATGATCGCGATCATTTCCGGAATATGGTGCGTTGCTCGCGGGATGATTTCGGGACGTTCGTTGCCGAGAGCATCGAAATCCTCAAGAAAATATTGAGCATATGGCTCTGTAAATTCGTCGATCGAGATATTTCTTGCAGCCGCTTCATTGATGATACGGTCATCGATGTCCGTCAGATTCATCACGTGCGTCAGCTCGTAACCCTTGAATTTCAGGTATCGACGGAGCACATCGCCAAAAACGAACGTTCGAAAATTACCGATGTGGGCAAAATTCCAAACGGTAGGTCCGCAAATGTACATTCGTACCTTGCCGTCCTCGATCGGCTGAAATTCTTCAATTTGGCGAGAAAGCGTGTTATAAAATGAAAGCATAATTCGTAACTGTTATATCGTAGCGTCCTTTTTTTACTTTTCGTATCCATGTTCGCAAAAAGTTTCGAAAATTGCGTCATTGTTATTGAGCATTTGAATGCCTAACGGCAGAAAGGAGAGAACAATTATGGCTGGTTATCGAAGTATTCCTGCGGTCCGACAGATAAATGATATGGCCTGCTGGGCGGCGAGTTTGAAATGGTGGTACAAGGCCGCGATGTCGATCAACGCGTCGCAAACTAAGCTTTGGGATCGTTACAAAGCGAGAGCGACCCAACAGGGCGGCTTGCCCGACGGAGATATGAAGCATCTCATTCGTGAGAATGGGATGAAGTTGCTCGAATTTCAGACGGCGAGTACGTTTACGTATAGTAAGATTCTCAATCTCTTGTTGTGTGGACCGATCTATATTGCGTTTACCGAATTGGGCACGAACAAACGCCACGTCAATGTGATTTACGGTATCACCGGAAGCGACGCTTGGGCCGACGTGAGTGCGATGGAACCGCAGTGGCGACCTCATACTGGAGCTGACTGGAAAGGAAAACACATTTCCAGAGGCCTGGCGGACTATAACACTGTTGGTTCTATTTGGGCCGGTGTTCATCGCGAAGCCTATGACACTTGGATGCTGATAACGGACGGCAACTTTTGAAGATCAGGCTCGACGAATCGGGATCGAGCCTCGTCTGAGAACAAATACTCACGACTGTAGAATTTGAGCGGATGATCTTTGTCGAATCTCTCGACAAGATCATTCGCTTTCTCTAGCAACGAAGCTCCACTTGTTGATTCGTTGAATTCGGCTACAGTTCGCATCCAAAACACGGTTAGCGTCTCGTGATATGGCATTTCCTTTGTCAGATCCACTCCAAATGCTCCGAGCAGCTTGAATATGCCGTCGCGCATCTTTGTCGTTGCCGTTTCTAGATCATCCTCAATTAGATATTGCAACGCAACGGTCAGATGTTCTGCGTGTTTCCAATCGTCGCGGCTGATCGTTGCATCCTCGAAAGTGCGAACGACCTCAGCGATCTCGTTTTCGTTACTAAATCTCATATTGTCTCCAATTCGTAATGCTCAATTATCCGCAAAGCTGTTTCCTCAGGCGGAGTATCGGTCGTGTCAATCACCAAAGTTTCGCGGGCCGGCAGCGGCGAATACAGATCCCATTTCTCTTTTGACAGATCGATCGAGTCAGGATCGGTCAGTTTGCCGATCTGCTTACGATCGTCCGCAACTATGCGCTCGCGTCGCGTTTCGTCATCGCAGAGCAAAAGCACCGAATTCACCTCGCCGCCATTCTCTTCGACGCAAGCGATCATGCGGAGATACTGCTCGTCGTCCGGGCCTTTGGCATAACAGAACGTGTGTATAAGGTTGACGCCTTCGCGGGCAGCCTCGATAAACGTCTGCTCGCGAATATGCTTAAGCAGACGCCAGAAAGGCTTGCTGCCAAACTCGAACACTGGTTTCACACAGTCAATGCTCGTGTGATTGTCGAACAGCTTGAAGCTCGTCCGAGCGGCCAGTTCGCGGCTGACAGTCAACTTCCCAACGGCCGGAGCACCGTGAATAATGATCAATTTCATGACATCACCTCATAACATGAAAACTGAACAGCCGTCCAAAAAGAAAAGCGGCCTGATCTCGTGATCAAGCCGCAAACAACGACGCATTTCGCGTAAACAACTATGCTGCCATACGCTTGGCGGCTTCGTCAACCTCGTCCATGAACAGATACTTGCGCCATTCAGGACGATTCTCGGCGTAATGGCACAGCAGAACATGATCGAGACCCAAACGAAGCAACTTCTGCGACGTCAGCAATGGCATACGTGCCTGTTCGGGCGTACGGTTGCCTTTGCGTTGATTGCATTTCACGCAAGCAGTGACCAGATTTTGCGGAGTGCTTTCGCCACCTTGGGCTCGAGGCAAGATGTGATCGAGCGTCAGGTCTTTGGCATGGCGATGCTCGCCGCAATACTGACAACGATAACGGTCTCGAATATAAATTCGAGCACGTTTCATCGTGGTTTCACGATTATTGCGTCGCAAGTGAATATAATTACGCAATCGAATAACCGACGGCACAGGGAATTCGGTCGTCGGAGAATGCAGCACATTGTCGCCGTCATTCTCCTCGACAAAGATCGCACCGCGAAACCACAGGCACACAGCCCGAGCCACGCCTACGGTGCCAAGCGGCTCGTAAGAAAAATTAAGCAATAAAACTCGTCCAGTCAGCAAAACACTCTCCTCCTTATTTTAGGGCAAAGTACGATATGGACGCGAGATGATCCCGTCTTTATACCCTGTAGTATTAAAAAAACGCACGAAAAACGCAAGCACAATATGTTGTTGCGTTACAAAAACTTAAGACAATATTTCGTAGTTACTATCCGAAAAATGGCTGTATCAAACGGTTGGCGATACCACAGCTCGAGCAGTTAGCTGCTTTTGACGGATCATCCGGCATCTCATTTGGCGAACCGCACGACGAACAGAAGAATCGCGATCTAACCGGCGTTGTTCGACGGCAATGTTCGCAAAATACCTTCAACGAACCGTCTGGAGCGAACAACTGCACTTTGCAATGGTGACATTCGATCGTTGAGCCATTCGGTTGTTCGATCTCTTCATAATCATTCGAAAACCCAAGCATTTTCAGCAGCCGATCGGCATCTTCGTCACTCAAATAGGGAAGCCACGCCTGAACGAACATCGACGTTTTCATCTTCAGATGAACAGGCATCGGGAGCAGTTCGTGCATAATGGCGTAGCGTTCGTCTTCGTAGAATGAACGCATTCCTTCTTTAGTGATCGAAACGAAAAAATCGGCAAGACGGAAGAATGACGAGCTTTCAGCTACGTTTTTTCCGTTCAGATTTCCAAACGTAACGAGACTCTGCAAACGCTGCTGCTCGACGCCGTAGTTCTGCCATTTTGGGTCAAAGCTGCTGTCAACGCTAGACGTTACGCAAACCTCAAGATAAAGCTGATATTTCGCATCATCGTCTATGGTCGGCGGCAAATAGGCAGGAAATGTCTTGTAGTACATGTCCCAAAATTCCCGCTGTAGACGAGCATTCTCAGCACGATCACCACGAGCTACCGAATTCTGCATCGCCGCCATCAACGCGATCTTTTTCGCTTGATACCCGAAAGTCGCCATCGCGTTCTCGTTCCAAGTCTCAATGCCGATAGCAAAGTCGATATCAGTAAACCCGCCGCAAAAATCGCACATTATATACGGCGTGACGTATTTGTTTACTTTCGGCCCGCCGCAATTAATGCATCGGAACTTTTTGATTCGCATTCTACAATGATAGACGAAGAGTCACGCGCCGCAATAACGACGCGTGGCTCTTATCCCTTCACACAGATCACTTGCTTTAGCTCGGCGACGACCTCAACGAGATCGGACTGAGCACGCATGACTTCCTCGATGTCTTTGTAGGCACCGGGGATTTCATCGACGACGCCTTTGTCCTTGCGGCATTCGACGCCCATCGTCTGCTTTTTCAGGTCATCAATGGTGTACTTCGCTTTCGCCTTGGTACGCGACATTTTACGGCCGGCACCGTGCGAGCACGAATTGAACGATTCGGGGTTTCCAAGGCCCTTGATGATGAACGATTTCGCTCCCATCGAGCCCGGGATAATTCCGTAACGCCCGTCTTCGGCGTTGATCGCACCCTTACGAGTAACGTAAACCGTCTCGCCGAAGTGTTCCTCGACACCAACATAGTTGTGGTGACAGTTGACCGTGATCTCAGGACGAAACGCGGTCTGGTTGGTGAACATTCGATTGAACGACTTCAGCAGACGCGTCATCATGACCTCACGGTTTTTCATAGCGTACTTTTGAGCCCAGTCCAGGTCGTGCCAATAGGCAACGAACTCGTCCGTTCCCTGAATAAAGTACGCCAGGTCGGGCGACGGAAGTTCGTTCAGTCGATGCAGCGTTTTCGCGGTCGCGATGTGACGCTCGGCAAGCTCCTTGCCGATGTTTCGCGAACCCGAATGCAGCATCAGCCAAACATTATCTTCCGTGTCCAGACAGACCTCGATGAAGTGGTTACCTCCGCCGAGCGTTCCGAGCTGGACCATCGACTTACGTTTACGATCCTGAATTTTCGGATGCAGGTCGCCGAATGTCTCCCAGCCGTCCCAACGCGACGCTTCGTCAACCGACTCTTTGTACGCATTGAATCCGGTCGGGATCGCACGCTCGATCTCGTGACGAAACTCTGCCATCTTGCGATCGAGAATTCCGCTCTTGAACGGCGTCTTCACCGCCATCATTCCGCAGCCGATATCGACCCCGACCGTCGCCGGGATCACGGCATCTTTCGTTGCAATGACCGAACCGACCATCGAGCCTTTGCCCAGATGAGCGTCCGGCATCAGTGCGACGTGCTTGAAAATACACGGCAAACGCGACACGTTTCGCAGCATCGCTTCCTCCTCATGGTCCAGACCATGAGTAACCCACGACAACACGTTGGCATGCGCACCGCTAATGTTTAGTTTGTTATGTGGCATTTATCTCTCCTCAAATAGTACGACAGGCTGTCTAGCCTGTCGGTCAAAGAGAACAGGCTAGGCAGCCTGTTCTACGGTTTTTTTGGCTGACAGGGCGGGACTTGAACCCGCGACAACCCGATTAACAGTCGGGCACTCTACCAACTGAGTTACCTGCCAAGGAAACAATAGTAAGACAGGCTGCCTAGCCTGTCGGTCAATAAGGACAGGCTTGGCAGCCTATCCTACGAATTTTGGTCGCGGTGGGAGGAATTGAACCTCCATCTAGCGGTTTATGAGACCGCTGTTCTACCGTTGAACTACACCGCAGTTTCTGGTCGATCGGGTGGGTTTCGAACCCACGCATCCCTCGCTTAAAAGGCGAGTGCCTTAACCATCTTGGCCACCGATCGGTATAAAAATGAGGGCAAACGCAGCCGCGGATCGGCATCAACAGACGATCGAACAAGCAAGCTTTTTCAAGCGAAGAGACCGAAATGGTCTACTTGTCACGATCATCCTCGCCGAACGCGACCGTTGCGTTTCTGTTGGTAAGACTGATATCTCTCCATTTGCCGGCCGTTTCACGGCGAAACGGCCGGTGCGGTGTGAGAGACGAAATTAGGCCGACGCAGACATTGTCTGCGTGGCTGGTTTGAACGATTGGCGTTCGTTGATCGATTCAGCTTCGACCTCGATAGCACGATGAACGGCGTTCACAACATCGGCGATCTTGCGGATCTTGTGCAGGCTGTTTTCGCGATCTTCGGGCGTGCTCAGGTCAAAATCGAAGGAAACTTCGCGGGAACAATCGGCCAGACTTAGCTCGATCTTTCCCCATTTCCAATCGTTTTCGTCGCTATTCGGGATGTCGCGAGTGTCTTCGACCACGCCGATGACGTAAGCTCGCATTTCCGTTTCAAGATTCAGGAACGAGCGCTCCCGAACGTGATATTTCTTGCTCATTGTCTTTTCCCCTATTTATAACTTGCTGAAATTCTGTTGATAAAATGCGATGTGAACTCAGCGAACTAGGAAAAGCTGCGGGTTCATATCGCCGTGAATATGCGATAACTCTTTAGTGCAAACATAGGTTTTCTCCTTAGGTTTCTGTTTGACGCTCTTGGTATCGCACCAAGTTCTTCGGTTCTTCAAACCGACGCTGATCTGTCTCAGCTAAACGTCCGAAATTTATGGCGAGGCCGAACGGACTCGAACCGTCATCGTCTTCCTAGACAGGGAAGTGCATACGCCTTTCTGCCACGGCCCCAAATGATTTTGGATTTGTGATTGTGGATTTTGGATTCCAATCCAAAATCGGAAATCCCAAATCTAAAATCGAGTTGGGTGGAACGGCCGGATTCGAACCGGCAACGGCTTCATTCACAGTGAAGTGCTCTGCCGATTGAGCTACGAACCACATGAGACATTTGGGATTTTGGATTTTAGATTTTGGATTACCGGCGGCGAGCCAATCCAAAATCTAAAATCCGGAATCCAAAATCAATATGGAGCAGGTGATCGGATTTGAACCGATGATTAGCGGATTTGCAATCCGCCGCCTTTGGCCGCTTGGCTACACCTGCGAAAAATTGTTGGCAAGGGCATTTTGCATCGTGCCCTTGCCGCCGGCGTATGAAGCGTGCGTCGAGAGGTGCCCGGAACCGAGTTGGGCACTGTGCTTTGTTCAACATACGCGAGATGGAAGGGACGACGGGACTCGAACCCGCTATGAACAGCTTGAAAAACTGTTTGCTCGACGTTTTGCATTCGTCCCCAAGAGTTGGTACACAGGGCGGGATTCGAACCCGCAATCTCCGGTTTCTAAGACCGGCGCCTTTGCCATTTTGGCTACCCATGCGTGATAAAAATTGGTCAGAGCGGCAGGATTTGAACCTGCGAACACTTGTTTCCAAAACAAGCCCGTTTAGCCATCTGCGGAACGCTCTGTTGTTGAAATTTGGCTTCGGGACAAGGATTCGAACCTCGATCTGCTGGTTCAGAGCCAGACGTCCTGCCGATTAGACGATCCCGAAATAATGATGGAGGAGACGGCAGGACTCGAACCTGCAACCTGCTGATTCGTATTCAGCTATTCTGATTCCATTGAACTACGCCTCCTGAAAAATGCGGAGTGCGGAATGAGGAACGCGGTATCTAAATTCCGCACTCCGAATTCCGAATTCCGCATTGAAAATACGGCTATTCAGTTTTCAAACATCAAAAGTAAAAGGAGCGGCTACTCTCGGGCTTCCAATATCCCGGGCGTAACCGCTCCTAAAAACCTCTGACGCGACTAATCGCGTTTACTTTCGATGTTTCGGGAGCGGGAACGCCGCTCCCGCAAGATCAATCTAGTTGTTGCGAACGATCTTCACCGTTCGACTTGGGCTGATAATTCGAATTATCCAAACAGAGGCACATTGCGCCGGTCGTGAGCATATGCCGCCCTGCGCGGCCTGCCCACATGGCAAATGTGCTAAATATCTGTTCGTTTCTTCGAATCATCTAAAAATCTCCCAAAATTCGCATGCTTTGTTGCAAGCGAGTTTGAAGTATAAACACAGGTCAAAAATCGTTGTCAAGAGGTTTTTTTCAGAAATGTGAAAAAAAGTTGGATATGGTTAGAAATGTTGATAGCCTTTTGGTGTGAGAATCGACGATTCTCCATTCGTGCTAAGTTCAATGATACCAACATTTGCTGTGATCGTGCCGATCAGCGAAACCGGCTCGTTTTTGAGGAGTGAAATTTTTTCTTGCGGAACGGTGAAAAGCAGTTGAAAATCCTCGCCACCGTGCAAAGCGAGATCGAATGCCGAAGTTACATCGAAGTACCGACTCAGCTCCGTATTAACTGCCACGTTTTCCACAACGATCTGGGCACCACATCGGCTTTCGTTACAGATATTCCCGATATCTGATGAAAGGCCGTCGCTAACGTCAATCATGGAACTAGCTATATTATTATCTATCAATAGTTTAGCTAACTGTAGCTGAGGTTGCGGTTCAAGCTGAAATTTAGCGAACTCTGGGTCAATTTCGGTATTCGATTCCAGTAAATTCAAAGCTCCTGCGGCTCCGCCGAGAGTGCCGGAAACAAAGATCGCGTCGCCCGGCTTGGCACCGCTTCGAAGGATCGCTTTTCCGTGCGGAACTTGACCTGCAACGGTAGAATCAGCGATAAACGGACCGTCGGTTCGGGAAATATCGCCGCCGACAAGTTTTACGTCATATTTATCCGCCAAAGCGTGCCAGCCTGTGTAAAACTTGTCGAGAAAGTCAGTTTTCCACAGATTGTCGGGAACTGCGAGTGATAACATCGCCCAGATCGGAGATCCGCCCATTGCGGCGATATCTGATAGCGAAACTGCAACAGTTTTGTGACCGATCTGTTCAGGCGTCGCCCAAAGTAGCCTGAAATCAACATCTTGCACGAGGAGATCTGACGAAATTACGAGGTCATGGGTATCGCTGAACGGCAACACGGCACAATCATCACCTATTGCTTCAAGGTTGAATCGTTTCTTAATGTTGTGGATAAACTCGAACTCAGATCTCATCGCTCAGCTATTGACACAAATGTAATAGTTACATACAATAACGGTCGGTTAGTTACAAAGAACTTTAACACAATCCAACCTCAGATGGCACAAACGGCAGTCGTAATTCCCGAAAAGATATTCTTCAAGATCGGAGAAGTGTGCGACATTGTCGGAGTTCAGGCACATGTGCTCAGGTATTGGGAAAGCGAGTTTTCAGTTCTATCTCCGCAGAAAAACAAATCAGGTCAGCGAAGCTACCGTCGCAAGGACGTTGAAACCGCACTCAAGATCAAGCAACTTCTTTATAATGAGATGTTTACGATCGCCGGTGCGAGAAAGAAACTGATCGCCGATGCAAGACAAGCGTCGCGTGGCGAAGAAACTGTGGTCGCCGAGCTTGTGGAAAACCAAGTCGAATCATCGGCTCCGACGTTATTTGATACAACGCCGGTCGCAGTTGATGCAAATGATGTCGATTCGGCTCCTGCAGTTGGACTTTCAACAAAACAGCGGGAAGCACTTAGAAAACTCAGCGTTGAGCTACTCGAACTCCGCGAAATGCTTAAGAAACGCCCTGAGATTGCCGCGGAAAGCTCCGCAGTTTGACATTCGTCGAGCCTAAACCTAATCTAAAACTTGAGTTTTCGGGACGTAGCGCAGCCTGGTAGCGCGTTCGCTTGGGGTGCGAGAGGTCGCAAGTTCAAATCTTGTCGTCCCGACCAATAAACATGGGGCTTTCAGCGATTGCTGGAAGCCCTATTTTTTTGACTTGGTTGCAGGTTGGTTGCAGTATTCTTTTTGTCATCCTTTTTCCGCTCAAAACTCTCAAAGATCATCACTCCTGATTAGGCTGGTTTATAAACATCCTTTGTGTGGTGCAAAACTGCGCCGAATGGCGCGTTTTCGCGACTTTTATGGCCGATGCTGTCTATTTTCATGGCTTTTTGGCGAGGCACATTTTTTGCCAACTGGTGATCGGAGGTTCAGGAAATGGTTGAAATTATCACGATAGAAAAAGAAGAGCTGATTCGCTTGATCGACACCTCCGTCGCGGGGGCCATCGAAAAAGCTATACATTCATCTCAGCCGCCGCAGATCATGACGAAGTCCGAAGTTGCGAAGTATTTGAAGAAATCGGGAGCAACGATCAATCGATGGATGAGGAAAAATGGCCTTCCATTTCACGGAGTGGGCCGGCCAACTTTCAACAGAACTGAAGTGGATGCCTGGTTAGCGAATTACTAAGCGTATGTCAGTTTTTAAGAAATATAACGGTAAGCGGATAAACGCGAAGCATCCGGCGTATGCGGCAGCTCGCTGGTGGGTATACAGACGAGTTAAAGGGCATAAGACTATTCATCAGGTTATTCCGACAGCCCGTACTAAGGAAGAAGCTGAACTCGCCGAGCGACAACTGGTCAAGCAACTATTCGACAGATCATTCGGACAAACAGATACGACTGTATCTTTTGGAGACTTTGTAGAAACAACCTATCGAAAATATGTAGAGCAAAACAACGTCAATAAGGGGGCGAAGAACCTTTACATAAAACTTCTTTTGAAACACCTAAAGAATCAACCTCTGCACACCATTACGCCACAAGATTGTCGAGATTGCAGGAGCAGACTCCAATATGGGAAAAATCAACGAAAAAAGAAAAGTTCAATCTCTCCTTCCTCGATCAACAGGATCATGTCGACTTTGTCGAAGATCTTCAGTCTCGCTTGTGAGGAGGACGTCCTTGATCGCAATCCGATGCAGTATGTGAAGGCCCTACCAGAACCACCGCCAAGAAAGCGTCTACTTACGGCCGATCAGAAGAAAGCACTTTGGAAGGAGCTTGAATCCGACCAGCTACTTTACAGGCTTGTCCAATTGGCCGTTAACATGCCGTTGCGCCGAGGCCAACTATTGGCTTTGAACGAGGATGTGATTGATTTTGAGAATCAAAGGGTGTGGGTAATTGGTTCCAAGGGACGACCTCCGCGATCCGTTCCGATCAACACAACCGCAGCATCGGTACTGAGGGATCTGATTGCCGATAAGCAGTTACCTTTTCCAATCGTCGATTTCCGCAAACGATGGCACCCAGTCCTTGTTCGAGCAAAAATCAACAAGCCGGAAGGGACTCGTGAAGAAAACTATCACTTCCACGACCTAAGAACCTATTTCGCTAGTGAACTCATTAGAAGGAACACTAACCCTCTGATAGTTCAGAATCTGTTCGCTCATTCCGACATGAGTATCACAAACATCTATGCCGAGACCGACGCGGATCTAATGCTGGAGGCCGTCAAGCGACTTGACGAAGGGCACGGAGAGGCTGTTCACAACCAGTGAGTGAATCTGGAATCTCCAAACTGCGTCCTATTGAGAGCTTGAAAACCTAGCTGCATGAAAACTACCTAGAAATGTCACGTAGCACCACAAGAGCATCCTGTTCTCCGCACCATTTATGTGACTCTCATTGCACCTCCTTCCAAGCCTGAAATTCGCTGGGGCGAACCTTGAAACGTGCGACATTTCCATCATGCAGGCTCACGATCTCTTGCTCGATCAAACCGAAGACCTCTTCGCTGTCGGATTCCCCAATGGAACTCGCATCTATTGAAGCGTGGATACGCGGCACCACCTCGTTGCCGGCAACGCGTTCCGTAATTATCGACCTGATAATCTCCTGAATCTGTGTTCGATACCGCAACTTCATTTGGTTGGGTTCCCCCATAGCTAGCTGGATCGCCGTGTACCGTTGCGAAGATCGGGTGTAAGCCCACATGTATAGATCGCGAATCAGACTGACATCATTCCTTTCGTAAATGCCGAGAAGTGCATAAACATAGGCATCCTTATCGACGTCTGTGAAAGATAGCGGCCGGAGGTTTTTCTTGACCAGGGGGATGTTCGCGACGAGTCGAGCGGTCCTCTTGTTCACATCCTCGAATGCTTGAAGGTATGACAAGTGTACGATCGAAAATAGTGACTGTTCGAACGGATCTTCGATCCGGTTCATCTTTTCTATGAAGATATCGAAACACTCTCGGATCAGTTGTGGATTTTCGAGGGGCACATATGTCGAACCGCCGATCTCCACAATGATAGATCGCAACCGCCCGGACGCGGCCGGATCCCCGAGCAAATTCTCCGAGAGAAGAGCGTGAATGCTTCGGATCTCATGTGACGTAATCCCGTCGTCTTCGACGGATTCAACTATGTACTCTATCGCCGCTTTATGATTCAAGATCATTTGAGCTTCGGATACTTCCTTTCCCGTCGCCGTTTCACCCAGTTCTATCAACCGTTTGGTCTCAAGTAAGGAATAAGTGTTCCCCTCGAGCCGGCTGGAGTTCCATGATAGATCGATCAACAGCCGATCCAGTATGTTTCGGGCGTAAGTTCCAGCCGGTTGAACGACCGCCTCAACCTGTCCAAGAGCCTTCAATTTTTCGCGGTGGTCGGCGGCGAGATAGAAAGTCTCGTTCGGTTCGTAGGAGAGCAGGTATTCCTGAACGTATCCGACCGGCGCTCGTTCGGCGAGAGCTTGAGTAACGTAATTCCATAACGCCTTCGATTCCGGGGATACGTCGATCCCTTTAAGAAAATTGCCGATTTTTGACCCAGCTGTTACGACGCTTTCCTCGTTCTCTTGAAGCAGATCTGCTTCGGACGTTTTCTCGGGCAGAATGTATACGCGTGAACGTGCAGAACCCTTCGGAATGACTATGTTTTGTCTTGTCAATGATTCCAAAGCTCGTCGAATCGCTTTGCGTTCGGTTTCATCGTTCGGAATCCCGGCTGCATCCGCAATTGAGCGGATACTAACCTCTTCCGCATCACTCAGCAATTGAATGATGAGAGCTTCCAATCCGGCTTTCTTTTCTCCTTTTTTCATATGCTTTTTGGCGGTATTACAAATGGGAATTTATATGTCCCATTTACCTAATTGGGACATTATATTTACTAATTGGGACATTGTAAAGACAAATCGGGACATATGATGTGTCCCAATTAACTTGCTTATGTCCCATTAGACACTTATATGGGATAGTCTGATATGCTGAATTAGAAAAGATTCAGTTGCGTGATGAACCAATTAAAACGACTCAACATCCTTAAAGAATTTGCCTGGGATAGCCTAAACGATCCGGGATTTCTGGAAGATTCGGTGAGGGAGGAAATCATCGTACCCATCCTAAAAAGCCTGGGCTACGGAATTGAGCGACCTTACAGGATTATACGAAGCAAAAAACTTCTACACCCGTTCGTTTCCATCGGCAGTGCGACCAAAAAGATCTATCTTGTTCCAGATTATCTGCTCGAAGTTCACGATAAACACGCATGGATACTCGAAGCTAAGGCTCCCACCGAGGATATACTGAATACAAAGCACGTCGAGCAAGCATATTCGTACGCCATGCACAGCGAGGTTCGAACCCCGTACTTCGCTCTTTGCAATGGAAGGCAATTCGTTCTCTACCATGTGAGTAAGCCCGCGCCAGTGCTCCAGTTCGATATGAGGCTCATAGCGAGTTACTGGGACAATCTGGTCAAACTGCTTGGCCCGAAGACGGTACTAGATTACGACTTCGGCCTGAAAAAGGATCTTGGACTGCATCTTAAGCGGCTGGGTTTCGGCGAGTTTTCGAGTCTAATCTTCCCGGCAGTTCCGATTCCATTTATCGCGCATCTGGATGAGGATCAGTACAATTTTTCTTTAGGAATGAAACCGGATGAAGGTGACGAGTACGTCGCGTCCTTCGATTTTGGCAATGAGGTAATGCAGCAGTTACATGGGAGAATCCCCGAAGAAGGATTTCGCATACTTACAGTACCGTTTGCAAACGAAATCAGGCAGGTGATGTTTGCTGATACTTTCTATCGCGTGAATGTCGATTGCCGCGTCGGAGTGGATTTGGTCGAGAACGAGGACGAGATATTTCTCCCGATGTTAGTAAATCGATTCTTCTAGCACCACGCCGCCGATCGGAGTTAGTGCCTCGCCTCAAACTTCGCCTCCAAATCTTTTCGCATTCTCTCTTCCAAGGCGTGTGCCTTTTGCGAATCTTTCTCGAAGGCAATGGCGGGAATGTGGTCGATAAATACTTCGCGAAGACCCATGTTGCGGAAGACTTCCCGGAACATATAGAGCTGACCAACCCTGGCCACAGTCTCTCCAGCAAGCTGATACATATCCTCCGTCATGGCCAGAAGATCATCCGTCCGTATAGGGATCGGATTCCTCTCGCGGTCTCGAAAAATAAAAGTGTCCGTCTTTAGGTTGTACGTCAAGTAATCGTGTGTAGCGCAGTTGCGCATCCAGCCCGCTTTCCCGTCGAATAATTTTGGGTAATCCGAAAGTTTCGCGCTTAGGTGTTTTATCGAATTACCAAACCGCATGCCATCCACCTTCTTTAGACTTTCCTCGTCCCGACCTTCCCGAAGATACGAAAGATATACGAGCGTCTTGATGTAGGGCGTGTAAAGATACTCCACAGTGTCGCGGAAGGCTTCCTTCACGGCGTTTGCTCGGCGTTCTCCGACAGTCGACTTTGCAAGGTCGATCTTTGACACCGAATTCATTTGAACCGCAAACCATTGTCTAGGATCTGCATGTCGGGACGTCACTACCCCGCCGGCCAGAATGGACTTTCTATCCGCTTCATTCATCAGCTTCAGAAGAAGTGCGTACCGTGGATCTTTTTTAGCCTCAGCCTTTGTCATCGCAATTACTTCGTCTAATTGGTTGAGGATGCTTTGCCGAAAGCCTGGCATACGAATCGCCATCTTGATAACGCGAAGAAAGTAGCGTTGAGCCAAGGGCGTCGCAGGTGCGAACCCATTCAAAGTGCGTTCGAACTTAGCGAGCATCGTCTGGGGTGTCGTCGGATCGAATTCATTAACGAGCTTTTTGAGTTTTGGTGCGAATTGTCGAAAGTCGGGGACAAGGCGCTCGAGTATACGCTCGCCGTTTTTGCCTGAAGTCATCGATTGTCCGCTGCCCTTTAGAGATCTCATATTCAACCGTCTCTCGTTAAGGTATTTTGTCAGAAATTCCGGTGGCTGTCATCGAGTTTTGTATATTTCAAGTGGGCATCCGCGGCACTTGTGAACTAAAATATACGCTTGCCTCAAGGCGGAGGCACAATTTCAAAATCAAGCAAGCTTCTGTCGGTTGTTTTCTATGGCGATCAAGAAATCCGAGCTGTATACGTCCCTCTGGGCAAGCTGCGACGAGCTGCGCGGCGGCATGGACGCGTCTCAGTACAAGGATTACGTCCTGTCGCTTCTGTTTATCAAATACGTCAGTGACAAATATGCCGGTGTTCCGTTTTCCCCGATAACGATTCCGCCCGGTGCCAGCTTCGCCGACATGGTCGCGCTCAAGGGCAACCCGGAGATTGGCGACAAGATCAATAAAGAGATCATTGCACCGCTCGCTGACGCGAATCAACAACTGTCCCAGGCTGACTTTCCGGATTTCAATGACGCGACAAAATTGGGGGACGGAAAAGAAAGGCAGGATAAGCTCACCAACCTCATCGCGATTTTCGAAGACAAGTCGCTCGACTTTTCTAAAAATCGGGCCGATGGCGACGACATTCTTGGCGACGCCTACGAGTACCTGATGAGACATTTCGCCACCGAAAGCGGAAAGAGCAAAGGTCAGTTCTATACACCGGCTGAGGTGAGTCGTGTGATGGCGAAGATCATAGGCATCCGCTCGGCAAGTGTCACGAACGATACGACCGTGTACGACCCGACGTGCGGATCCGCATCCCTGCTTCTGAAAGTTGCCGATGAAGCGAGAGCGAAGGTCACGTTGTACGGGCAAGAAAAGGACGCGACGACGAGCGGCCTCGCCCGGATGAACATGATCCTGCACAACAACCCTACGGCGCTGATCGCGCAGGGTAATACGATAACCGATCCCAAGTTCAGGGACGGTGACTCGATCAAAACGTTCAATTTCGCGGTCGCGAATCCGCCGTTTTCCGATAAGCGGTGGAGCACCGGAATTGATCCGTTGAAGGATCCATATGAACGGTTTCAATCGTTCGGAACGCCCCCGCCGAAGCAGGGCGATTATGCGTACCTGTTACACATCGTTCGTTCGTTAAGGAGCAACGGGAAAGGGGCTTGCATTTTGCCGCATGGCGTTCTGTTTCGAGGCCATGCCGAAGCCGACATTAGGCGCAATTTGGTTCGTAAAGGATATATCAAGGCGCTGATCGGGTTGCCTCCTAACCTTTTTTACGGCACGGGCATACCCGCGTGCATCGTGGTTATCGACAAGGAAGATGCCCAAGCCAGGAAAGGAATTTTCATGATCGACGCGAGCAAGAGCTTCGCGAAAGACGGCCCGAAGAACCGCCTGCGTGAACAGGATATCCATCGCATAGTTGACGTGTTCGATAAGCGGGCTGACGTTGCCGGCTATTCCCGAATGGTTCCGTTTGAAGAAATCGAGGCGAATGAATACAACCTGAACCTTCCGCGCTATATCGACAGCCTGCTCTCCGACGATCTGCAGGACATTGACGGCCATCTCCGCGGCGGCATACCCGAGCGCGACATTGACGCTTTGGGAGAATATTGGAGTGTTTGTCCCTCGTTGCGCGGAGCCTTGCTCCACGAAATCCGTCCAGGCTATTTTGAACTTATCGTCGAAAAAGTCGGCCTGAAAACTTCGATCTATAACCACCAAGAATTTGCGGATTTCGTCGCCGTGATGAACCTACATCTCGCAGGATGGAAAGAGCGCATCTCGGAGCACCTGAAAGAGCTCGCTCCCGGTTTTCATCCGAAGGAGTTGATCGTCGAGCTTGGTGAAGATCTCCTCGCTCATTATCAGGATAAGCCACTGATCGACGCCTATGATGTTTATCAACACCTGATGGATTACTGGGCTGAGACGATGCAGGACGATTGTTACCTGATCGAGGCGGATGGGTGGAAGGCCGAGACTTACCGCATTCTCGAAACGAACAAGAAGGGCAAAGAAGTGGATAAAGGCTGGGCGTGCGATCTAGTGCCGAAGCAATTCGTGATCGATCGGTTCTTCTCGGAAGAACAGGCAGCACTTCGCGTGAAGCAAGCGGAGCTCGAAAATCTCACGACGAGACTCGCCGAGCTTGAGGACGAGCACGGTGGTGACGAGGGGATACTCAGCACGGTTAACAGCCGGACCGACGCATTGATCGCGAGGCAGGAGGCGACGATCGGTCTCTTGGAGTCGTCAGATCATGAAGCTTTTGAGAAATACGCACACGCGGTTGCCGAACAGGAGCGTTGCCGAAACAAACAGGAAATGCTGGAAGCCGATCAACGCATCCAGGTGCTGCGAAAAACGAAACGAAAAATATCGCAGGCAGAAGTAAGGGCGAGGTTGCGCGAGATGATCGACGTCAATGAGCGCGCCTTGTTCGAGTCGTATTTGACTGTTCTGACTACGGCGAAGGCGGCGGCGGAAACCGCTATGGAGTCCTTGAAGGTTGGTGCCGATGCTGTGCAAAGACGTTTCGCTGCGGAACCCAACCATGAGGATTTCGTCGAGTTGCGGATCCTCAATGAATATTTGGAAGCTACCGAGCAAATAGCGGCACTGAAAAAAGCGGTGAAGGAAGCCGACGCCGAGCTCGATTCATTCGCCTATTCGAAATATCCAACGCTTACCGAAGAAGAGATCAAAGCACTGGTTGTTGATGACAAATGGCTGGCGGAAATCGATCGACGAATCCACGCAGAGATGGACCGCATAAGCCACGCTTTGACATCGCGAGTTAGCGAACTCGCAAATCGGTACGATACCCCTTTACCCAAGATTGCCGAGCGCGTGGATCAACTCGAAGCGAAAGTAAGTCAGCACCTAAACAGGATGGGCTTTGGATGGAGGTAAAACCGAGCTACAAACAAACCGAGTTCGGGCCTATTCCAGAAGATTGGGAGGAGATCGCGCTTGGAGATCTGTTCGAGTTTAAGAATGGACTCAACAAGGCAAAAGGCTATTTTGGCTCCGGCACCCCGATTGTTAATTACATGGACGTCTATAACCATGCTGGTCTGAAAGCAGGCGACATATTGGGACGCGTAACAGTTTCCAAAGATGAACTAGATGCCTACAGCGCTAAACGCGGAGATGTCTTTTTTACAAGAACGTCCGAGACCGCTGAAGAGGTAGGCATAGCGGCCGTTTTATTGGACGATGTGCGCGACACAGTTTTTAGCGGATTCGTTCTGCGGGCTCGTCCTAAGAAAAGCGTACTTTCCGACAATTTCAAGAAATACTGTTTTTCGTCTGGAACCGTTCGCAACCAAATTGTCTCAAAGAGCACTTATACAACGCGAGCCCTAACAAATGGACGCACACTCTCATCCGTAATGATTCCCGTGCCAACTGCGGATCATGAACAAGAAGCCATTGCCGAGGCGCTAGGCGATATTGATCATCTTACCCAGTCACTCGAAGAACTCATTGCCAAAAAACACAAGATCAAATGGGGGGTAATGAGGGAGTTGCTAACCGGCGTAAAGCGACTCCCGGGTTTTTCAGACGAGTGGATGTTAAAGCAGATTGGCGAGTTCGCCGATTGTGTAGCCGGGGGAACGCCGAGTACAAAGATTGCTAGCTACTGGGGTGGAAGTATACCTTGGATGAATTCGGGGGAATTGAATCTGAAATCCGTATTTGACGTTGAAGGTCGCATAACGACCTCAGGGTTAAGGAATTGTAATACTCGATTGCTCCCCCAAAACTGTGTGCTAGTGGGTCTGGCTGGACAGGGCCGGACTCGTGGAACGGTCGCAATGAACTTCATCCCGTTGTGCACGAACCAGTCCATTGCCGCGATCCTCCCAAATGATGGGTTTGTTTCGCGGTATCTTTATTACAATCTCGACTTTCGCTATGAAGAACTCCGTGAGCTGTCGGCCGGAGACGGAGGGCGAGGCGGGCTTAACCTTACGATCATTCGAAAGGTCAGTATCCCGCTTCCTACGATTGCAGAGCAGGAAGCGATCGCATCTGTCCTATCGGACATCGATGTTGAAATCGATTCACTCGAGTTCGGTCTCGCTAAAGCTCGGCGGATCCGGCAGGGAATGATGCGGGAACTCCTAACCGGAACCCGGCGATTAGTGCCCCCCGAATCGAGAGTCTTGCAGTTCCAATCAGTAGAACGCACACAAAACACCCTTAAAGGTCATAATTCCGCGATAAACGAAGCCGTCATAATTTCAGTCTTGGCCAACAAGTTCGGTTCGGAAAATTACCCACTCGGTCGGAAGCGTTACACGAAGCTCTCTTATCTCTTTCATCGTCACGCGGAAGGTCGGGCTGTGGGATATCTGGAAAAGGCCGCAGGTCCATACAATCCATCCACCAAGTACAAAGGCGCCGAAAAGATTGCTTTGTCCAATAAGTATGTCCGCTCACACGCTCGCGACAACTTTTCCGGTTTCGTTGCCGCCGAAAAAATCGCGGAGGCGGAAGGTTATTTTGTGAAGTGGTACGGCAATGATTCTGTTTCGTGGCTTGAACAGTTTTGGTTTAAAAAGAA
>CALMPJ010000012.1 GCA_937871585.1 uncultured Acidobacteriota bacterium
TGAGGAAGCCGCGGGCCGCTATATCGACATGGCCGGCGTGTTCTGTAATGACGCCATCCAACGCATTGAGGCAAAAGCCAAAAACACGATCGCCGCAATCGCCGAGGGCGACGAAGGCCGTACATTGATCGTCGCCCTTAAGCGTTTCACCAAAAACAATTCGCCGATCAACACCATCGCCGCCCGCCAACGCATCGCGGACACGATGATCGGTGCGAACACTTACACTTACTAGTCAAGCAGGCATGCTTGCCCTCCAAGATCGGCGGTAACCGAAAGGTGGCCGCCGATCTTACACTTTCCATTCCGCTTTGCGTGAGAAAGAGCCCATTGACTCAAATACCAATAACAAATAATGTAATTGTAGCCCTTTCGAATCAAACTGAGGTGTTTTCTCATGTCATTCGCCCGTACTGCGCTATTTTTGGTAGTCCTTTGCTCAACAGTTTTCGCGGTTGATCTCAAAGTAGATGCGACGTTTAACGCGGCATTTAGCTCAAACGATCGTGTAATGGATGTTCACTTGCTCGGCGACGGGCGAATGCTCGTGTCTGGGGCCTATTGCGTAAACAGCTCGAGTCCATGCACTCCTTTCGTCATACGACTCAATGCTAACGGCACGCTTGATAACTCATTTTCGGTTCCTATTACCGGCAGCACGTCAAGCTCGTGGAACAGCAACGAAGTTTCGTCGATCAGGCCGCTTGCAGGCGGTAAGTTTCTCATTACCGGCGATTTTAAGGTTGGTAATGATTTCACGAACTATGCCCGCATTAACGCCGACGGTTCCATCGACGCAACAATGCAGCTTGCCTCACTCGGTTCATCATTCGGAAATCGCATCATCGAGCCGACGCCGGAGGGCAAGTTCATAGTTTGCGCCGGACGGACGATCAACGGCGAGAATTACAACACGGCTCATCGCATGAATTCAGACGGCACGCCTGATGCAAGCTTTCGTGTTACGTTCTTTGTCGGTGGATATTGCTCGGACGTTCAGCCATTGCAAGATGGAAAAATACTTCTCGCCGCCTCGACTTGGTCGTGGGATCCGGACCAAAAGCCGCTTCACCGACTAAATTCGGACGGCAGCAAAGACATGTCGTTCAACGGTCAACCCGCCGAGCGTTCCTATGTCGAAGGTTTGACGCTGCTGCCGGACGGCAAGATCATGGTCAGCAATGGAACGTCCGGCAATAATTACAAGCCTGCAAAACGCCTGTTGGCGAACGGTGCGCTCGATCTCGAAATACCTCTTTGCAGCGGCTCGATCTTTTTACCAATGCCGGATGGCTCGACGTACGTCGGCGGCTGCAAACGCTGGCAGTATTACTTCGGCAATCCGATTCAACTTTCTAAGGTTTATGCCGATGGCTCGGTCGATCAGAAACTCGACAATATTGTTTTTGAGAATCACACCAATGGAACAACTTCGGGCTTTCGAGATGCAGGGAATGGAAAACTCTATGTTTACGGAGCATTTCAGGGCGTTTCCGGCAACTACACTAAGCGAAAACTCGTCAGGCTCGAACCAAACACAACACCGAAGCGTGCCAAATACGATTTTGACGGCGATGGCCGTAGCGATCTTGTCGTCTATCGGCCGAGCAACGGTTATTGGTATCTGAATCAAAGCTCGGAGGGAATTCGCTATTTCTACTGGGGATTTCCAACTGACAAGGTGGCCGCCGGCCATTTCGATAATGACGGCAAGACCGATATCGCCGTTTATCGTGACGGGACAAATAGCACGTGGCACGCGTGGTCGAGCCAACTAAACGATTGGCGATATATCAATATCGGGACCGCCGGCGATAAGCCGATGACCGGAGATTTTGACGATCTTGGGCCTTATATCGAGGATCAGGCCGTTCGCGGAGTTCGCAATGGCGTCGCGAAATGGTTTATTCGCGAAGGTATGTACGTCGGAAATCCGACATCTCAGCCTTACGAATACACGCTTGCGGGCGAATTGCCTTCGGACAAACCGGTGGTCAGCGATTTCAGTGGCGACAGCCGTGACGAATTCGGGTATTTTCAGAACGGCTATTGGTACACTTACGATTATCGTGGTTACGCTCCGCCACAAACTTTTCAATGGGGAATTGCGGGCGACATTCCGGTTCCGGGCGATTATGACGGCGACCGGCAAGACGATTACGCTATTTTTCGTCCTTCGACCGGTGTTTGGTGGATCGCACGTTCGAGTTTGGGCACACTCGCTGTGCAGTTTGGCAATTCGACCGACATTCCGGTTCCGGCAGATTACGATGGCGACGGAAAACAGGACATAGCCATTTATCGAAATGGTGAGTGGTGGCAGTACCTAAGCTCGACCGGTAACTTCCGGGTAGAAAATTGGGGAACCGCGACCGACAAGCCGGTTCAGGCTCAAACTCACCAGTAGTATGAAAAAGACTGCGAGGAAATTCCCCGCAGCCTTTTAACTTCAATTCACCAATGACTAGTAACGACGCGTGTAGTACGAATTGTACTTACGCTTTTTCGGTACGAGCTTGTAGGTGTAAAGAGCCGAACCACCGGCGCCTGCGATCGTTCCGATCAGCGCTCCCTTCTTGCCGCCAAGCAGTCCGCCGAGCAATGCACCGCCGCCGGTACCGATCGCCATGTTGATCACGTTACGATGGCGACGATAAAAGCTAGGCTTTTTGTAAACCACCGTCTGTCGCTGTCGCGAGCGATACGAACGCTCCTGTGCCGAAGCAGTTGTCGCCGAAAGTGCGCTCAACCCGACTGCAAATACTGCCATCATCAAAAATGTCGAAATCGTTTTTTTCATGTTAATACTCCTATGATTGCGATTTTGGGCCAATGCCCTGGCCGCTCACTACTTGGCAACGAGCGTGCCACAAGCCATAAACCATTGACACTATTGATGTTATTGATATTCCGACAGATCATTCGCCCTTTGTCTGCCGACGATATAGGCGCTGGTGGAAACGATATGGTGTACAAGATCAGCTTGACGCAAGCGAGCCGATCACCCACAAAATAGTGAGGATCAGCCCGGGCAACAGGTTAAGTGCAATGCCTGCGACTGGAAGAAGGTTCTTGGTTTTCCGGCTAATTAAGCCGACGACACCGAACAGCAATCCAAGAAAATGTCCGGCTAATGGAATGATGAAGAAAATAACGGCAAAGACAACGATCGCAGTGCCAAGGCCTCTAAAGTCGCTAATTCCGCGAGATTCGGGCGTGAAATTATCGTTCAGCCATTTCGTGACGCCTTCGACATAAAATACCAAATAGACTGCGACGGCAAAATACACCCAAACTGCGAATGCGACGATACACGAAGTGATGCCGAGTTTCGAGTGTTTTCGCTCAATAAGTTCCATTGAATGCTGGACGGAATTATCACATAGCCCTCGCTAGACAAGAAATAGAGCGGCCGAAACCGCTCCTTTTATGCCACGAACTATTGCACATACGCGGAGCCAACCGGCACATCGCCGGGCGAACCCCACTTTAACGTGAGCCAAGCACTGTCGGAACTACGGAATCCGTACCAGAAACTGGTCGACGGTCGATATACGCCGATATCCGTTTTGCCGTCGCCATCGTAATCACCAACTGCCGGACGATCACTTGCAAGGCCGAAGTTCTGAACACGGGACGTTAGATCGCGGCTCTTAAGAATG
>CALMPJ010000013.1 GCA_937871585.1 uncultured Acidobacteriota bacterium
ACGCTCGCGGCCGCAAAGCCTGGGACGACGTCGAAAAGGCATTTAATGAAGAAACCACCGTTACCGGTACCGTTGTCGATAAGACAAAGGGCGGGCTTCGCGTAGATCTCAATGGCATCGAGGCATTTCTGCCCGGCTCGCAGATCGATTCGCGTCCTGTCTACAGTCTCGATAGCTACAAGGGCCAAGAGATCGAAGCTAAGATCATCAAATTCAGCCGCAAGCGCAACAATGTCGTTTTGTCCCGCAAGGTTCTGACCGACGAAGTTGTAAATGCTCAGAAATCCGAAACGCTTTCGAAGATCGAGATCGGCTACGTTGTCGAAGGTGTCGTCAAAAATCTCACTGAATACGGTGCATTTGTTGATATCGGCGGCATCGACGGCCTGCTCCACGTGACAGATATGTCGTGGGGACGGCTGCATCACCCGAGCGATATGTTCAAGGTCGATGACCACGTTCAGGTCAAGGTCTTGAAGCTCGACAAGGAAAAAGAAAAGATCTCGCTTGGTTTTAAACAGCTCCAGCCGGATCCTTGGTCAACCGTTATCGACCTGTTCCCTGTTAATTCAAAGGTCATGGGCAAGGTCTCTTCGGTCACTGACTACGGCGTTTTCGTCGAGTTGGAACCGGGCGTCGAGGGCCTCGTGCACGTTTCTGAGATCTCCTGGTCACGCCGTCAGATCATGCCAAAGCGTATGTTCAATCGCGGCGACGAGGTCGAGGTTCAAGTTCTCGGCGTCGATACCGAAGAAAAACGTATCAGCCTCGGAATGAAGCAGTTCCAGGAAAATCCGTGGGCGACCGTTGACCTTAGATATCCTGTTGGTGCACGAGTAAGCGGAAAGGTTCGAAACCTGACCGATTTCGGAGCATTCATCGAACTCGAAGAAGGTGTGGATGGTTTGGTTCACGTTTCGGATATCACTTGGGCTAAGAAGATCAAGCATCCGAAAGATGTACTCAAGAAAGATCAAGAAGTTGAAGCGATCGTCACCAGCATTGACAAGGCTGGACAGCGTCTGTCGCTTTCGATGAAAGATCTCACGCCGAGTGCTTGGGAAGGCTTCGTCGCGACACATCGTGCCGGCGACACTGTTCGCGGAACAGTTACGCGATTTACCAATTTCGGCGTATTCGTCGAGCTTGGCGAAGGCCTAGAAGGCTTGTGTCATATTTCGGAACTCTCGGAGGAACGTGTCGACAGCCCCGAATCGTTCGCGAAGATGGGCCAGGAGATGGATTTCAAGATCCTTCGAATCGACACCGTTGATCAGAAGATCGGGCTTTCGCATCGTGCCGTTGGCAAGGATGACGAGCCGGTCGTTGATTCGCGTATCTATTCTTCGGAAGCGAAAGGCGGCATGGCATCGCTCGGTGAACTCGCTAACCTAAAGTTTGGCGGTGCAACCGAAGAAGCACCAGCCGAGGTCGATCCGGAAGAGAAGAAACGAGCGAAGGCCGAAGCAAAACGAATCAAGGCCGAAGAGTTCGCCGCCAAGGAAGCCGCTGCCGCTGAGGCCGCAGCTTCCGAAACGGAAGAAGCTCCGGCTGCGGAAGCTGAAGAAGCTTCGGCAGAAGAGGCAGTCGCCGACGCACCGGTCGCGGAAACGGAAGACTCTCCGACTGAAGTAGCTGCCGAAGAAACCGTCGAGGAGCCTGCGGCGGAAGTCGCTGAGGAACCTGTTGCCGAGGCGGCCGAAGAGCCTGTAGCCGAAGCAGCAGCAGCAGAGGCGACGACGGACGAAGAATCGGAAACTCAGTCCGCTTAACACTTTACAAGGGAAATTGGGGAAATTTTCTGTTGTTGGAGAACCATTGAGAGATGACAAAAGCTGACCTCGTAGAACGCGTCGCTCGCGAAGCGGACATGACAAAAAAAGATGCCGAGCAATTGGTCGAGATCATTCTCGATAGCATTACGGCGTCGCTCAATAAAGGCGAAAAGATCGAGTTGCGCGGATTTGGCAGTTTCCGTGTACGTGAGCGTAATTCACGGAAAGGACGCAATCCAAAAACCGGCGACGCTGTCGAAATTCCGGCAAAACGCGTTGCATATTTTAAGCCCGGCAAAGAGCTAAAGGAACTGATCAACAACGCGTAGGTAGCCCAAGTGGACGTTATCTGGAGCCCTTGGCGATACGATTACATAACTAAAAGCAGCGGACCGATCGTTAACGATTGTGTCTTTTGCGACATCCTGCAAAACTCGGCATCTGATGAAGATAATTTCATTCTTCATCGTGCCGAGTTTAACTTTGCGATCCTCAACGTCTATCCATACACGTCGGGCCATATGATGGTGCTTCCCTACGAACACGTCGCGTCGCCCGCTGACGCATCGAAATCCTCGACCGACGAGATGATGGACCTCGTTAAGATGTTCACGGAAAAGATCGGTTCGGTTTACCACGCTGACGGCATAAACATCGGCATGAACCTCGGCCGCGCCGCCGGTGCCGGTGTCGCGAGCCATTATCACATGCATCTCTTGCCGCGTTGGGTCGGCGATGGTAATTTTATGACGGCTATTGGCGAGACACGTACGCTGCCCGAGGACCTTCGAACAACCTACGACAAACTGAAGATCTGACCTCAATCGATCGAACTGCTGATCTTTGGACAAACAATATAAGCTGCGAGCAAATTTAGGAATATCAGTCCGCAGCAGACGATCGGCGGCAGAAACGTGAAAAACGCCATCACGAGAAACACGACACCAAAAATTCCGACATTGATCGCCAGAATTCCTCTCATCACGTTTGGCTCGGTTTGCTTAATAAGCAAATAGCCGTTGGTCAAGCCTGCGTAAAGACACAAGAAAGTAAAACACGAACTCAGTGCCGTAAAAAGATTCGAAAAGGTCGGATAGAATCCTCCGCCGGCGTTGATCTTGTATGTTGTTAATAGTTCAACAAGCTGCTTTTCCGTTTCATTCTCCGGTGCAAGTGGGACAAAGAGACTGATCGAATGCATAACTCCAGTCAGCAATTGGAACAATATCGCTGCTGAGAACCAGAATGTGTATCGTTTCAACATAACTTTGAACTAGGCTTTCGTGGCATCGGCTTTCGTAGGCTCGACGGTCCGGTCGATCGCTTCGTCTTCGATCTCGCCGCCGGGGCTGATCGGAATATCTTCTGGGTCGTTGTACCGAATGGCTTTCTCCGCTTGATCGACATCGGCGGACGGAAACTTGAACTGTCCCGAATTCGGCGGCACGTAGCCGGGATAATCGACTCGCGAATGATAGATCGCGACCAACGATTTGATCATCGATTCACGTATTTGCGTCAACTCTCGCAGCGTCAGATCACATTCGCCTAACTGATCGTCAGCCAAGATCGCATCGATTATCTTCGTGACGATAAATCGAATATTCTCCGGCGACGGCTCGGAAAGCGAACGTGCGGCGGCTTCGCACGAATCGGCGATCATCATTATCGCGGCTTCTTTGAACTGCGGCTTTGGCCCCGGATATCGAAAATCATTCTCGGAAATGTCTTCGTCAGGACGAGCCTCCGCCTGTGCTTTCTTGAGGAAATAGTGCAGCGTACGCGTGCCGTGATGCTGCGGAATAAAGTCGATTATTCTTTGCGGCAAGCCCATTTCGCGAGCCATTTTTGTGCCGTAAGTAACGTGACTAATAATGATCTTTGCGCTTTGTGCGGCCTTTAGTTTATCGTGCGGATTTTTGCCTGACTGGTTTTCGACGTAATGTTCCGGAGCCGCAGTTTTGCCGATATCGTGGTACAACGCTCCGATCCGAGCTAGCAACGCGTTGCCACCAACCACGCGACAAGCCTCTTCGGCAAGCTGGCCGACGGCATGCGAATGCTGGTTCGTTCCCGGAGCACGAAGCGCGAGTTGGCCAAGAACCGGCAGATCTGCATTCGATAATTCGAGCAGTTTTACGTCGGTCAGAATACCGAACAAATTCTCGCAAACCGGCATCAGCACCGATGTTACGGCGGCAGTCAATATACCGCTTGTTAATGCGCACGCGACAGCCAATAGAAACGTATTCAGGATAAAAGGCTGCTGAGTAAATGCGATCAATGCGATCGCTAGAACGACACTAGCAGCTCCGACAACGGCTCCGGCTAGAGTTACCGTCTGGCGATTTCGATAACGGCCAATTCCATAAACCGCAACCGATGACGACAGCATAGCAAACACCGCAAACTCGAGTCCGCGCGGTGCAAGAAACCCGACGATCAGGGCGTTTAGCATTCCCGTGACCAATGCCGTCGGACGGTCTGCCAGCAATGCGATCATCAAGCTGCCGGCCGCGAACGGTATCGCCAAAGCCCAGAATGTCGGATCATTGAACGGTGCACGAATGTTCTGCCCTGCCGTATATTCCGCGAGCCTGAACATCAACGCCGCGATGCCGGTTTGAACGACGACAACGAAGCCGAGCAATGCAAATGTACGTCTCGCCGACAAAGCTAATCTAGGCAATATGCCGCGATTCTGAACGAATTTCCACGCTGCCCAATATAAACCGACGATCAGCAGCAAGACACCGATGAATCGGTTCCATTGCCGCGACGTCGAACCGTAATTCTCGACCGCCGCGATCTTTGGCAGCATCTCTGTCGTGATCGGGCTTCCTTGATCGACGATCTTTTGTCCGCGTTTCAACGCAACGCCTGATGGAGTAACGCTTTGAACCGCAGCTTGTTTCGCCGTTTCCGTTGCCACGCTGTCAAACGAAACCGAAGGCTCGATCGCCATCGCGGTCGCTGTATAAAACGCTTCGCCCTCGGCAGCAGACAAACTTTTTATTGCCGCTAATCTCGTCTTTAGCTTCTCTCTCGCCGCCGACAACGATGTCCAGCTCATCTCAGGCATCGATACGGTCGATTGCTGATTTGGCTTTGCTTTGTCGAATACGGCTACTTCGTTTTGAAAATACTGCTTGTCGGCATCGTCGTAGATGTAACCGGTCGAAGATTCTTTGAGGGCACCAAGCACGGCATCAAGCTCATTTTTGCTGAACTTTCGCGACGACAGCGTCTTCCCAACCTCGGCTCCGCCGGGACCGGTCCACTTTGATTCGAGCTTGTTGTCAGGCCGTTGCAGCAATTCCCAAGCCGATACGAAGGACTGCGTCACTGTGTCGGATCGATTCGATTCGTACCGAAATATTGGCCGCACCGAATCGCGTGCCTGAGCGCGTAATTTCTCCGCCGACGCTGAATCATCAGCGTAAATATCAGCCGGCGAAATGATATTCTCGCGTGCAATGTCGCCGACTTGATAGGTAGATGTCGAGCGAAGATCCCAAAACGGATTGTGAACTAGCAGCGCCGTCGTGAGACAGATAAGTGCGAAACCAAACCAAAAGAACTGGTCATCGGACAGCAATGCGAACGGCCGTTTGATGGCCGCAAGCAGTTTGTCGCTCGCCCTGGTCGCGGGCGATTTCAGTTGGTCGGTACGCTTGCTCATTATGCTTCGACGTTCGCTGACATCGTCATATACTCGGGCAGCTCGACGCGTATCATCGCACCGATCTGTTCGAGCATCGGCGTCAAGCTATCACGCCGAATAGCTGAAATTGACACGCCAACGCGTTCGCTGTCAAGACTTAATTGACGTTCCAGCGTCTCGCGTTCGGCCTTGCTTAATAGATCGGTCTTATTCAAAACAAGAAGCTGCGGAATTTTGTCATATTCAAGATCGGCAATGATCTTCTCGACCGAAGCGATCTGCTGTAGAACTCGCGGATTCGAGGCATCAACTACATGTATCAACAGGTCACTGTCGGCGATCTCTTCGAGCGTTGCACGAAACGCCGAAACCAACGCCTCGGGCAGGTCGCGAATAAATCCAACGGTGTCGTTAATGATAACTTCCTGATCATACGGCAGCCGCAAACGCCGTGATGTCGGGTCGAGCGTCGCGAACATCTTCTTCTCAGCGTAAACTTCACTTTGTGTAAGTGAATTGAGCAAAGTCGATTTGCCTGCATTCGTGTAGCCAACCAGCGAGATGATCGGAAGGTGTTTTTGCACACGATTCTTTCGGCGTTCCTGACGCTGACGGCCAAGGCCATCCCGAACCACGTCCACTTCTGGACGCCGGAGTT
>CALMPJ010000014.1 GCA_937871585.1 uncultured Acidobacteriota bacterium
TCCAGACCTTAGATCAGCGACTCGCAAATCTTGAGCATCTCGGGATCGAACAGACTATCGTGATCGCATTTGATGCCGAGTTTGCATCACAACCTGCGGAGATATTTTTGAAAGATGTCGTTGCCGAGCGACTTCAGGCAAAGGATGTATATCTTGGCGAAGGTTTCGCTTTTGGGCGCGGTCGCGGAGGCAATATTGGGTTGCTCCAGAAAATGGCAGGACAACTTGGCTTTGTTGCCGACGAAATTCCGGAGGTGAGGCTGCGCGGCCGGCGTGTCAGTTCATCCGAGATCAGAAAATTGCTTGATGAAGGACGTATTAACCTTGCGCGACGAATGCTTGGCCGACCGTACGGTGTCGAAGGCGTTATCATTCGCGGCGACCGTCGCGGGCATACGATTGGTTTTCCGACCGCAAATCTTAAACCGCACAATCGTGTGATTCCGCGATACGGCGTCTACGCAACCGCGAGTTTGATCGATGGTGTCTGGCGAAAAAGTATTACAAATATTGGCGTTCGGCCGACGTTTGAATCCGATTCGGTGCCTTCGATTGAAACATTTGTATTCGATTTTGATGGCGATCTATACGGTGATGTGCTGCGTGTTCGGTTTCTGCATCGAATCCGCGACGAGCGTAAGTTCAACGGAATAGATGAGTTAAAGGCTCAGATCGAGCGTGACACGCAAACAGCAAGGAACTATTTCCGGCATCAGGGCGTACAGAATATGCTGGCGTTGTTATGAGGCTGACATTCCTGAGACCATTGCTTTGGACCGAAGACCTCGACGCGTCGATAGAATTTTATACGTCGGTTCTGGGTTTTGACTGTCATGAACGAAATGATGACTGGGGTTGGGCATCACTTGGCAAAGACGACGTTTTCTTGATGTTGGCCAAGCCAAACGAGCACGAGCCGAACACGAAGATCGGTTTCTCCGGTTCTTTCTATTTCACAACCGACGACGTTGAATCTCTCTGGGCAAAATTGAAAGACAAAACTAAGGTCTGTTACGACATCGAAACGTTTCCCTGGGGCATGCGCGAATTTGCCATTTACGATAACAATGGTTATTTGCTGCAATTCGGTCAGGAGATGGACGATAAATAGATGAGCGAAGTTGTTGTAAAAGAACGAGTTATTGAGCATTCGATGATACCGACCGGCGACCTCGCGATCGCTAAGCGTACATCGAACGCAGATCTTTTAGCTGAAGAGCGCGAGCTCGCGGCTGTTGAGAAGAAGGTAGAAAGCCACTCGCACGGCATCGCGGGTTATTGGCGGTTATTTCAGATCTCGCGCGTCATCGCGATGCTTTCGCTTTATCTCTACTTAGATCAGTACGAGTTGCATCACAAGCATCATCAGAAGAAAGCCAAGGCTCGGATGTCGAAGGCTCTGGAGCTTACACGGGCGGCCGTTTACGGCGAAAGGCTTGTCCAGCTCAAACAGTGGTTCTTTCATATTTTCATGCTGCTGATGCGGCGTATATTCGTTGGAAACTCGACAAATAAGGAGTTCAATCAGGAACGCCAAGCTGTTTGGCTTAAGGAAAAGCTCATCAAGCTTGGGCCGACGTTCATTAAGATCGGCCAATCGATGGGAACACGGGCTGATCTACTTCCGCTGCCTTTCGTCAAAGAACTCGGTACGCTGGTCGATCAGGTTCCGGCATTTCCAAACGACATTGCGTTCTCGATAATCGAACGCGAATTGGGCAAAAAGATTAACGAAGTTTATGCAGAATTCGACATAGAACCTGTTGCTGCCGCCTCGCTCGGCCAAGTCTATAGGGCGAAACTGCATTCCGGCCAAGAGGTCGCGGTTAAGGTCCAACGTCCAAATCTCGAAGGCACCATTGCCGGTGACATCGTTATCCTGAAAAAGGTCGCGAAATTCGCCGAACGCTTTCCGCAGCTTAATGAGAACGCCGACTGGGCGGGAATGCTTCGTGAGTTTGACGTAACGGTCCACGAAGAAATGGACTATGCCGCCGAGGGCCGCAATGCCGAGCGGTTTCGTGAGAATTTTAAGAACTGGTCGAACATTCACGTGCCGGAAATTCACTGGCATGCGACGACGGGCAAGGTTCTCACAATGGAATTCATTCGCGGCACTAAAGTTACCGATCTCGAGGGCCACCTACTGCGAAATATCTCATCGGCAAAGGTAAATCGTTTATTGATAAAGACTTACCTGAAGCAGCTTCTTGAAGACGGGTTTTTCCACGCCGATCCCCATCCGGGCAACTTGCTCGTGATGGATGACGGACGACTCGCATTTTTCGATTTTGGTATGGTCGGCCGGATCACGCCTGAATTGCAGTCGAAGATGATCGACGCGTTCTTCCATGTCGTTCAAAAAGATCCTGCGGGCATTGCGCAGGACCTGATCGACCTAGATTTCCTTAAGCCCGGAACGCCGCATTCGACCGTCAAGCCTGTCGTCGAGCGAATGTTCGAGTTTCATTTCAACTTGAAACTCAAGGACGTCAATTTCAAAGAACTGACGTACGATCTCGCTGATGTGATGTACGATTATCCATTCCGCTTGCCTTCAAATTTCACCTACATTATGCGTGCTCTGATGACACTTGAGGGCATTGGCATCATTACGGATCCCGAGTTCAACTTCTTCGAGACCGCAAAACCTTACGCGAAAGAGTTTATGCTTCGCCGCGAAGGCCGCGATTTCCGACGGATCTTTGTCGACAAAATAATGGGTCGAGACGAAGGCGGCAAGATCGACTGGAACCGCACATGGCAACTCGCCAAGATGGCGTTCAAGACTGTGCTCAACTCCTGATCTATCTCAATATTTGGAGTGATCACGTTGAGGATCTATTCTCTGCGTATGAGTATTTTCCGTCTGGCCATCGGCACCTGCGTACTTGTCGCCATCTACTTGAGTATGAATATCGACCCATCGTCAGCGATGCTAACGATGGGATCTCCGAAACTTTATCCCGAAAACGGAGCTACGCTGGTAAATGCCGATGTGAAACTCAGGCTTACGTTCTCCGAGCCGCCAAAGATCGGAACATCGGGCAAGATCCGGATCATCGAAGCGGAAACGGGAAAAATTGTCGATCAGCTTGACCTGAGTATTCCGGCCGGGCCGACGAAGCCTATCGATCCTGCCGTTCGGGCAAAGGACTACATTAAGACGCCATACTCGTATAGGCGAACAAGCCGAGCAACAAATCGCGACACGCGGCCGGGTTTAGGCTCAGGTGGAGCGGCAGATACGATCGGTGACTATCAGCTAACGATCATCGGCGGATTTACCGACGGATTTCATTTCTACCCGATCACTGTCGATGGCAATACCGCAACTATTCACCCGCATCACGACGTACTTGAATCCGGCAGAAGGTATTTCGTTGAGATCGATCCCGGCGTGCTAAGTACGAATAGCGGCTTTGTCGGAATTCCGGCTCGCACTTGGTCGTTTGAAACAAAATTCTGGTCACATACTCCACGTGAAGATGCCCAAATTCGTACTGTATCTTCAGATGGTTCGGCAGGCTTCAGCACCGTTCAAGGTGCGCACCACTTTGTTCCTGTTCGCTCGAAGAAGCGTATTACGATCAAGGTAAAAGCCGGCGTTTACGAAGAACTCGTCTATGCCCGTAACAAGGACAATGTAACGATCGTCGGCGAAGGTGCCGACAGAACCATTGTCCGATACGCAAACAACGAGGTCTTCAATCCGCATCCATCAAACATTCGCACGAACGAATGTCCCGGCACATTTCCGTCGCGTCGAGCGGCCGTCACGATCGATAATTGCAACGACTTTCATATTGCGAATATTACTTTGCAGACCACATTACGCGGGCAAGCCGAAGGTCTGTTGATCAACGGCGAGCGGAACATTCTTTCGAATATAAAGGTGATTGGCAGCGGCGACGCTCTGCAGGCGAATGGCAAGATCTACGCCGTCGACACGACGATAATTGGCGACGGAGACACGATACTCGGCCGCGGAATGCTGTTTTGCGAACGATGTACACTTCGTTCGACTCAGGTCTTTATGTGGCCGCGAAACACTGAGGGCGTTCACGGGAATATCTTCAAGGATTCGACCTTTATCGGGATCGGCGGCGAGTTCAACATTGCTCGGGCTCCGCAGAACGGCCAGTCGAGCTATCCGTTTGCCGAGGTTATTCTTCTCAACTCGAAGATGGACGGCATCGCTCCCGAAGGCTGGGGCAACGCCGACATGGGTGGAAAAGTTCGATTCTGGGAATACAACAGCCGAACTTTGGACGGCAAACTGGTCGATGTCAGCAAACGTGCAGCGTGGTCGCGACAACTTGACGCTGTCAAAGATGCGAAAATCATAGCCGACTATAGCCGGCCAAAGTTCGTTTTCGGAGGATGGAAACCCGTACTCAAAATGTCCAAATAATGATCGCCGACCCCTAAACAGCCGCTACGGTGTGTCAGCACCGAGAATATCAGCGGCTTTTCGCAATTGCTCTTCGTCACCGATGAGGCCGATGACGTCGCCTTTCTTAATTTTGGTCTGCGGGCTAGGATTTGAGATCAGGCCCGATTGACGGGAGATCGCAACGATCGATGCACCCGAGGTCTCTCGGATCTTTGAATCGACCAATGTCTTACCTGCGAGTTTGCTGCCGCCTTGCAAACAAAGCCAGTTCAGACTGATATTGTCACTGGCGATAAGAAGTTCATTAAGAAATTGCCGCTCTTCTCTCGTATCTATCGCAGTGTTATATCTGTCGGTTCGCACTGCGTCCGTGTACTGCTGAACTTTTCTAAGAGAAAATCCCAGGTCTAGAAGTGTTCGGCGAACAACCTGCAATCCGCCTTCGAGTTCAGGCTGGATCACGTGATCGGCTCCCGACGAATACAAATGATCGACGCTATTGTCGGTCGCTCCGCGTGCAATTATGTGAAGGTCAGTCGATGCCGAACGAGCCGCCGAAACAATGATGTGCGTCGCGGAGTCATCAGGCGTCGTGACAACAAGCAGTCGTGCCCGCTCTAGCCCTGCGTGCGAGATCACCTCAGAATTTCCTGCATCACCGTAAAGACATGGAATGCCAAGTTCCGTCAGTTCCTCTATACGCTCAACGTTTGAATCGAGTACAACAAGCGGGACTTTCAGATTCGACAGTACATTAACGATGTGATGGCCGACGCGTCCGTAGCCGATGACCACGACATGATCGGACATCGATTCGGGCATTGGAGCTTGTTCGCCGAACTTGTCGAGCTGCCGCCAGAAGATCGGGAATTTTCTGAGGAACGTTTCCGCGGGCGTCGTTATCTTGTACATCAACGGATTCACCGTTATTGAAAGCAATGCACCGGCGAGGATCATTGAATATTGATCTTGACTGAGCAGGCCGAGCGAAACTCCGGCTTGGCCTAAGATGAAGGAGAATTCTCCGATCTGGCTTAGTCCGGCGGCCACGACGAGAAATGTGCGAGCTGGCTGTTTGATAAACAGCCCCATCATCAATGTGACGATGTATTTGCCAGCCGTGATCACCGCAACTAAAGCTATAAGAGCCGGGATATTATTCCCGATGTACTTAATGTCGACCATCATTCCGATCGACACAAAAAAGATCACGGAAAACGCATCGCGAAACGGAACGACGTCGGCGCTGACCTGATGGCTGAGTTTCGATTCATTGACAACGACACCGGCGGCAAACGCGCCAAGGGCGATTGAAACGTCAAATATTTTAGTCGATGCCAGAGCGATGCCGACCGATACCGCAAGTACCGCGAGAATGAACAGCTCGCGAGAGCCCGACTTCGCCGTGCCCATCAAAAGGTATGGAATTAGCTTGCGTCCGATGAAAATGAGCAGGGCGAAAAACGCTCCGGCTTTCAATAATGTGAACCCGAGCCCGCCCCAATCGACGCCGCCTTCACCAGACGCCAGCGTTGGCATCAGCAATAGCATCAACACGGTTGCGATGTCTTCGAGTATGAGCCAACCAACCGCTGCTTGGCCGTGTTGAGTATTCAATAGGCCGTTGTCCATCAGTCCGCGAAGTAGAACGACTGTGCTGGCGATCGAAATTGCCAGACCGAGCACAAGCCCCGACGAATGAGACCAACCAAATAGCCTTGCCAAACCGTAACCAAGCACCGTGGTAACAAGCATCTGGCCGATCGCTCCGGGAATGGCGATATTACGAACTTTCCAGAGATCTTCGATGGAAAAGTGTAGGCCAACACCGAACATTAGAAAGATGACACCGAGTTCGGCAAGCTGGCTGATCGTTGAAAGATCGCCGATATATCCGGGAGTAAAAGGCCCAATGGCGATGCCCGCGAGCATATAACCGACGATCGTTGGTAGTCGTAATGTCTTTGCGATCAAGCCGCCAAGCAACGCGGCGACGAGAGCGACAGCTATATTTATCAGCAAAGGCAATTCGTGCATAGGTCTCGCGAAACTACAGCCTTGTTCAAAAGTATCAGTGGCGATCGAGGCTAGAATCTCTATTATTAACTATTAAAACGAGACAGGCAAAAACTATGCTTTTTGGGTTGTTCTGCTAGAATCCAAAAGAAAGTTGTTTACCAATATATAATGAACACCGATAAGCGCTTTGAAATTGTTTACATCGAAGACGAACTTCCGATCGGGGAACTAGACAATGTACTGTGGCAGCATGGTCGCGAGATTGAAGTCTGCGAATACTGGACCGGTGATCTCGCACCAAAGAATCGCCGCTTTTCAGTACGAGGCCTATGGTCAAACAATGCTTTGTTTATCAGATTCGAAGCCGCGATCGGTGAAGCCATGATCGTAAACGAAACGCCGAATTTGGCAGAAAAGACCATTGGATTATGGGATCGCGATGTTTGCGAAGTGTTTATCGCGCCGAACGCGCAATTTACAAACAAGTATTTTGAGTTTGAGATCGCTCCGACTGGCGAGTGGATCGACCTAGCGTTAGAGGTTACTCACGACGGTCGAAAAACTGATCTCGACTTCGCCTCGGGAATGACGTCTGCTGTTAAGACCGAATATGAGAAGGTTGTGATGGCGGTCAGGATACCATTTTCTGCTCTCGGCAAAACGCCGAAAAATGGAGAAGTGTGGCTCGGAAATCTATTTCGCTGTGTTGGGACAGATCCGAACCGCGGCTATTTGGCATGGATGCCGACGATGACGGAAATACCGAACTTCCACGTCCCTGAAAGATTCGGTCAATTCGCGTTTACGCGGCAATAAATTTTTCGTGAAACAGCATCGCACCCCAGACCAGACTAAAGCTGCCTGCCGCAAAACGGATCGCCTTATTAAGAATGGCAAACCTTTCGGCTGTTGCATATAACGGCAGACCCATTAACATACTCATTATCATCATTCCCGCTATCGAGCCTACTCCAAAGATCAGAATGTAGATCAATGCCAGCCACGGCGACGAGATCGTTGGTAGTACGAGTAGCATCAGCCCCGCGCTTCCTGCAAGGCCGTGGATCATTCCAACGGCGATCGATCGTGGTGCAAAACGGTGATGCGAAGACGCCTTTTCATCTGCTGTATGTGTGTGAATATGCGAATGCTTCGTGCCGTCGTGCTCGTGAATATGTGAGTGGATCCTTTCGGCCGTAAAGATCTTGCGTATCGCATTCAGGCCAAGAAGAATGAGCATCAGGCCGACGACACCTTCAAGGACGCCTTCGGTACTCTCAGAGATCTGAACCTTTACAAAGACAACCAACGCGCCGACGATGAACAACGAGATCGTATGTCCGACACCCCAAAATCCACCGATCACCGACGCAAGAAACAGATTTTTGTGTTCGCTTACGATCGCTGAAACGGCTGCAAGATGGTCAGCCTCTATTGCGTGATATAGCCCAAACAAAAAGCCGATAACCAATACTGCAACGGCCGATTGCTCCGGCGAAGGTGTCAATAACTCTTCCATAATTCTAAACTGTCATTCCACCGTCGACCGAGATCGTCTGTCCGGTCACGTAGCTCGAAGCATCGGAGGCGAGGAACACGACCGTACCTTTTAGTTCGCCTTCTTCGCCGACGCGAGGAATGACGTTGTTCTCCTGGATCGAGCGTTCGTAGATGTCGATAACGGCATCAGCGAGCCGCGAATGGAAAAAGCCGGGAGCGATAGCATTTACACGAATTCCGCGGCGTCCCCAGCTTGCGGCGAGTTCGCGCGTCAGGCCGATCAGACCGGCCTTGCTCGCCACATATCCCGCGTAAAACGGACCGTTTGCGGACGATGTCATTCCAGCGATAGACGCAATATTGATGATCGAACCTTTGCCTTGCGACAGCATCTGGCGGCCGGCAGCCTGAGCGAACAGAAAGCAGCCGGTGAGATTTACGTCAATGACCTTTTGCCATTGGTCGAGCGGCATTTCCTCGGGCATTGCTCCCCACGAGATACCGGCGTTATTGACCAAAATATCAACACTTCCGAAGTGCTTAACCGTCGAATCGATGACGGCTTGAACTTCGTCTGGCTTTGACACATCACAAACCTTGCCGATCACGGAAAACGAGCGCCCGGCGAATTCGTTGACGGTTTCGTCCAGCCATTCGCGCCTGCGTGCGCAAAGCATCAGGTTGGCTCCGGCTTCGGCAAGAGCCTCGGCCATTTCTTTGCCGATGCCTCGCGAGCCGCCGGTAACGATCGCAGTTCGTCCGGTAAGGTCAAATAGTTCAGATACGCTTTTGCTCATAATTTAATAACCAAGGTTGATCTGATCATTCCGACGACGGCGCCGCGCCGACTCTTGACCGGCAACGGCGAAATATCGGTCAGATCCTCATTTCCTAACATTCCGAGTTGCCGCAAAATGTCGATCGAGACCGCAGGTCTGGCCTTGAAATCATCGCCGTCCTCTACCTTGAGTGCAATGCCGAGGCCATTCGGCCATCGGTCGCATGGCAATATGCCGCAAAGCCAAACGCCGTCAGCACCGACCTTTGAGATCACTTTGCCGTTTGCCGCCAGCATTATTCTCGTATCAAGTCGGTCGCGGCCACCGACGAGATCGGGATGGGCGATCATCGCCTTGACGATGCGTTCACAAGCCATGCGAGTCAATTCGTGCAGCCCAACAGGCGAGACGAGCTTCGCAAAGCTACGAGCCATTGCAACGACGGGCAATGCGAAATTCGGAGCCGAGCAACCATCAATACCTATCGCGATCTCATTTTCTGCAACCCCCGTGAACTCGGAAACGCATCGCAATATTCGTTTCTGAATACGATGGTCGACTGCGTCATAGTCTTCGGTTGTTGCACCGATGTGCTTAGCAAATGCCAGCATCGCGGCGTGTTTTCCGCTGCAATTGTTATGTAGTTGCGTCGGTTCACGACCGGCGGAGATCAGTGCATTAGCCGAATTACTATCAAACGGCAAGTGAGGGCCACAACGCAGATCTGATTCGGCAAGGCCCGCCTTCTCCAGCATCGCCGCCGCTAACGCTACATGTTCGGGTTCGCCCGAATGCGATGCAACGGCTAATGCAAATTCGCGTTCCGAAAATCCGAACGCATCGGCGGCACCGCTCGTGACGAACGGTATCGCCTGAAACGCTTTCGCTGCCGAACGGAAATACGTGACCGTATTCGGGTCGCCGATCGACGCGACCACGGCACCATTTTCGACAATAGCGAGATGGCCGAAGTGTTGCGATTCGACGGTCTCTCCGCGAAAGACCTTTGCGATCAATTCTGAGGGCATATTAGTTAGCTCTTTGCTCCCTTTACGCGGTTGGAACTAGCCGCGATCAGTGCTCGCGCATTCTCGCGAGCTGCGTCCGTGATCGATTCTCCGGCAAGCATTCGCGCGACCTCGTCAACGCGTTCATCCAACGAAAGTGTACGTGCAGAGACCGAAGTTGAGTCGCGTCCGTGCTGCTTCTCGATGACAATGTGTGTATCAGCAAGTGCCGCGATCTGCGGTTGATGTGTCACACACAGCACTTGCTGAGATCTCGACAACGACTTGAGCTTCTTGCCTACGGCCTCGGCTACGCGACCGCCGATTCCGGTGTCGACTTCGTCAAAAACCGATGTCTTTGGCTCGTTTCCCGCGATCACCGTTTTTACAGTTAGCATCAATCTCGAGGCTTCGCCGCCGGAAGCGACACGAGCTAGCGGACGCGGCGGTTCGCCAGGATTTGCCGAGAAGTAGAACTCAACTTCATCACAACCTATAGACGAAAACTTATCCGAAACCGCATCTACGCGCGCTTCGAATACCGCTCGTTCGAGCGCTACGTCCGCGAGACCTGCCTCGACGGCTTTGTTCAATTTCTTTGCCGAGGCCTGTCGCGACGAGCTTAGTTTGCCAGCGGCGATCTCGTATTCGGCTTCGGCTGCCGAAAGCTGTTTGCGAAGTTCTTCCTCGTGAAACTCGTCATTCTGAAGCTGAGAAAGTCGCTCTTTCGACGTTTCCAGATGTCCGAGAACGGTGTCGAGCGTCCCGCCATATTTTCGCTTTAGTTGCGAAAGCTCTGCCAGCCTGTCTTCGATCTCAGCCTGTCTTTCCGGCGAGAAATCTATCTTTCTGCTATTGTCACGGGCTGTACGGGCCAGTTCCTCGACGACTGCGATCGCGTCTTTGACACCTTCGTCAAACTCCCGGAATGCTGAATCAAATACGCCAAGTTCAGCGGCTAGTTTTGCCGAACGCTCAAGCGTCGCCAGCGTAGAATGTTCGTCATTATAGAGCGTCTCGTAAAGTTCGTTGCTCAACGACGAGATCTTGCCACTATTTGCCAAGCGTCGTTTCTCGGTTTCCAGTTCACCGTCTTCACCGACCGTCGGCGAAACTCGCTCGATCTCATTGATCTGAAACGTTAGTATGTCGATCAACTGAAGCTTTTCATTTTCGTCTTGATGCAGAGCCAACAGCTGCGAACTCACCTTGTTCCAATGCTCAAACGCCGATTGGACCGCGCTCAGCAACTTCGGATGATCGGCATATTCATCGAGCAGGACGCAATGTTGCTCGACATCATAAAGCGCCGCCTGATCGCCTTGGCCGTGAATATCGACGAGGTGATCGCCGATCGTCTTGAGCACACCTGCGGTCGAAAGCTGGCCGTTAATAAACACGCGATTCTTGCCCGCGAGCGATATATCGCGGCGGATAACGACCGTTTCGTCCTCACTCGGATCTATACCGGCTTCCACCAGTTCACTCCAAACCGGCGATGTTTTTGCAGGGCGAAACTCGCCTTCTATCGTTGCTGATTCGGTGCCTTCCTTTACAAGATCGTTGGTCACGCGACCGCCGGCAAGTGCTCCGAGACTGTCGACGATGATCGATTTTCCGGAGCCTGTCTCGCCAGTCAGCAGACAAAGCCCGGCCGACAGCTCGATCTCGAGCTTGTCGATCAAAGCAACATTCTGAATGCGGAGCAAAGTCAGCATCTGCTATTTTCGCTGTACACTGCCGACCGGCCATTTTCCGAAAGAAAATACCGCGTCGGGTTTTGTTACATTTATGTCGAGCGTCTTCCAATCGATCACTCGATCCTTCTTGAAAAAGTAAAACTCTGCGGCCTTTCCGCTCTGCATCTGGCCGAGCCTCTGGACAATGTTGAACTGCGAAGCGTCATATTCCTCGAGCCCGCGAACCTTGCCGATGTTTCCAACTACGCTGATCACATTTGATTGAAGATAGCTCGCTCGTCGTCGTTGAGTTATCACCGAAACATCGCCGAAGGTTACGCTGCCATCGCTCTTAACGATACCGCCGCCCCGAAAAACATAGTTCACCAACGATCCCGAGCCATTTTCAGGAAGCAAAATGTAAAGGTTAGGATCCTGTTGTCGCTCACTGCCGGTGACGATCGATCTCAATGCGGTGAGATACGCAACAAAGTTCATTTTGACGAGAAACTTCTCATCTTTCCCATGCAAAGCACCGGTCTCGACCAATATAACGGGCGTTCCCCAAGCCGAAAAATTGTCTCCGAATGCCGTCGGCGTCCATTCATCTCCATATCGGCCGATGTAGCCGGGAATGAATTCGTTCAACGCCTTGACCATGGTCGCAGCGATGCGTTCGTTCCGCGAATGGCCATCGGACGGTGTCTTTTCAGCGTCTCCGTAAACTACGAGAAGAGAGATCGCGGCCTGTCGCGGGGCATTTCCGACGGTTGTGAGTTCCCTCTGATTGTGCAAATTGAATCCGATCGCCGGCTGCCACTGATCGCGAAGCTGCTTCAATAGTCTCGCTTCGGGCGACGTAAGATTTCGAGCATCGCGGTTGATGTCGAGGTTCTGAGCATTGTAGCGTTTGTAAACCTCCGCACCGTCCGGATTGAGCATCGGCACTGCTCGGATCGTCAGTTTCTCTTCGAGCTCTTTCACCCACGGCAAATTTCGGTTCTGCTGAAAGAACGCGAACATATCGACCAAAGTCGATGTCGCCGTCGGCTCGTCGCCGTGCATTTGCGACCACATAAAGACCTTGAGCGGGCCTTTCCCAAACTGCATCTGATAGATCTCACGGCCTTCGAAACTGCGCCCAACCTCAGATACCGAAACACCCAACTGTCTCAGTTTCTCGACGTATATTTTCAGATCGGCGTGACGAGCGTCAGACGGAAATTTTGTGGCAATGTGGTGCTTATCCCACGATTCGGCAAGCTCTTTCGGTGTTTGGGCTAGTGCGGACATCGTAAGTGCGATCACAACGCTCAGAAGCAGAACGGACTGTTTCATTAGAATAAGATAAACTCTCATATGCATTATTGCGAATCGATTTAGTGCAAAATTCGCCGCCGTGTTACGTCAATAAGTTGTTAGTGATATTGTTCCGGGAATCGATGGAGCGAAACTTATGGGAGCGTTACTTCTTAACTCAAAAACCGTGATGATGTGTCCGCACGGCGGCATGGTCATGCACACGCCGATGACCTACTCGAGCTACCGCGTGGACGGCCGGCTTCCGCTTTTTTATAACGACATATTTATGGTTGTCGGTTGTCCAAACTATACTTACGGTCCGAGCCCTTGCCAACAGGTCATTTGGCTAAAACCTACTGTAAATCTGCTGGTAAAGGGAATTCCATTGTTGACGTTGAACAGTATCGGTCTGTGCCAGACAGCAAGCGGGATCCCGCAGGGGCCGGTTACGATCGCGTACACGCAGACCGGACAACGGGAGCCTGACACCTTCACGAACGTGACGCAATAAGCTCGTTGTAGAGTGATTCCGTTCGATCGACCATCGTGTCGAGCGAATATCTGGAACGGGCGGAGCTTCGAAGTCGTTCTGCTATTTCTCTCGCGTTTTCGGAAGAACTGAGTAGTTCGTCGACCATCTTTGAGATCGCTATCGGATCCTCGATCGGAACCAAAAGATCATGATCGTCGATCATTTCTTTCGCTCCGTCCGTTGCCGTAGAAACTACGGGAACACCATTCGACATTGCCTCAAGTGTTGCCAGGCCAAAGCTCTCGCTGTGCGATGGAGCCACATACACGTCGAGCGCCGAGAGCAGCGGCGTCAGATCTTCGAGCCAATCCAGCCAAAGGAACTGATGTTCGAGACCGAACACGCTGACAAGACGCTTAAGCTCACGCCGAAACCGCTTGTCGATCGTGTGGTCGAGGCCGGCAACGACAAATCTCGCGTCCGGAAACTTCTTCACGATCTCGCTCGCTGCGATCACCAGATCGCGTTGGCCTTTGAGCGGTTTCAACTCGCCGACCGTTCCGATAAGAGGGACATCTACAGGTATTCGGTGAAACTGTCTGAATTCATTGCCGAGTTTCTGGCGATCATTCGCAATGGTAAAGTTCAGGCCGTTGTGAATCAGCTTGATCTTGCTTGGCGGAAAGATGTTCTTTAACTCGGTTTGAACGACCGATGAAACCGCGATCGCTGCATCGACATTTCTGAGAGCGAGTTTGTGAAATGGCTTCATCGGGAAAACGACGTGTCTCGTCAATACGAGCTTTGACCGCGAAGCCATTCGATCCGCGACACTTGCTGCCAGATAGTCACGGGCGAGATGAGCGTGAACGATATCGATCTGGTGTTTATTGACGAACGAACCGATCTTTTTCGCGCTGAACATGCCGAACGAATTGCGAATCGAAACGGTCAGGAAATTCTGCTCAGCGACAAGATCCAGACGATCTTTCCAAGTGCAAGTCGGTCTCAGTGCGACAAAGACTTCGTGCCCACGCTTAACAAGCTCGCGACAGAGGTCGACCAGATGACGTTCGCCGCCGCCAAAATCACGGGCCGATGAGATGTGCAAGATCTTCACTCTTGGAAGTGTAGTTGAAAGTTGCGGTTGGAAAAAGTGTGAGTCTTAGGAAGTAAGAATCCAAATGAAAAAGAGGCCGTCCAAAAGGACGACCTCATAGGCTAACAAAGTGTCAGCAAATTAGAACGAATACTTAACACCAAGCTGGATCGTGTAGACATCAGCCGAGCTAGTATTTCTTCGCGAGTATGTTGAGGTCAACAATTGTCCGCCGATCGTGTTCAAGCGGAACGTCGGACGGCCTGTGCCATCAACACCTGCATATGCAAGCGGTGCAAAGTTGTTATTCGCCGCTGCATAGTTTGCACCCCAATTCTTGTTAAGAAGATTTCCAAAGTTCAGGATGTCTGCACGGAACTGGAATTTGTGCTTCGCTTTGAACAGGTTGAAGAAAAGATCCTGTGCAATGCTAAAGTCCAAATTGTGAACGATCGGATACAAAGCAGCGTTTCGAACAGCATAGCTGCCGCGATTTGCCGAGAGGTATTTATCCTGTTGGATAAATGCTTCCCATGCAGCTGACTGTTGTGCCGGCGTAAACGCACCGTTCGTCACGAACGTGGTTTCCGACGCGTCGCGACCGATGTAGAGAAGATCGTTTGCGATCGTGTCTCCGTTCATATCATTCGAGTAGCGATAGCTGTCGTTACGCTGGTTCCTCGATTCCCAAAACGCTGAGAACGTGGTCGCACCGAACTTGAAGTACTCGAGGTAATACGAAGCCGACGCAAATACTCGGTGGCCCATATAAGCCGAACTAAATCCTAGACCAGGATTGTTCGGGTTACCGCGGTGGTTAATGCTCGAGAACGACGTTCCTGCAGTTGACGATGCGTCAACCGTATTCTTGGAAACGCCGTAAGCATATCCGCCTTTCGCGTAAAAGCCTTTCGAATTACGCTTCTCAAGTGTGAACGCAAGGTTCCATGCCTCACCCAAGCTTGAGTTCTTGAGAGTGATCGCCTGGATAACATCGCAATTTACACGAACCTGAACACCAGAAACTGTTGGACAAGTATCGGCAACCCATCGCGGACGATTGTCAGGGCCGGTGAACGCACTGTCAGGGTTCGAAAGGTTTGCATTGATGTATGCAGTTCCGTTCACATCCTTTGTATAGATGTACTCAGCACCTACGACCATACCAAGCGGCACTTTATAGTCTGCTGCGAACGATGTACGCCAGATCTGAGGGAATTTGTAGTTAGGAACCGTAAAGTTAAGGTCCTGTTGTCCGGCCTGAGGTGCACCGGTTACTGTAGCCGGAACGTAAGCCGTTGGATTCGGATTAAATCGACGGATCGTTGTTGCATCAAGCGACTGAATGCTTGTTAGCACACCGTTATTACCGATCTGGTTCGAGATCCAAACATATGGCGGACGAGCGGTAAACATACCTAAACCGCCGCGGATCTGAAGCTTTTCGCTCTTGAGCGGGCTCCAGTTAAAGCCAACTCTCGGCGACCAGAGAATGTTCGAATCGGGAAGCTTTTCAGACTGAAGCTTAAGATTGCTTCCATCGTTATCCCTGAAGGTCAGAGTATCAACGAGCGGATTCCTAAGACCGGTTGCAGCGAAAAACGGTGCTTCCATTCTCAATCCGTACGTAAAGCTGAAATTGTCAAATACCTTCCATTGATCTTGTGCGTAAAGCCCAAGATACTGCACCCGAAGCGGCTGAACCGGCGTGGTCAATCCAGGCTGATTTGCATATCGAACGTTGAATCGTGCGACAGTAACCGTCGACGGTACATTGTTGAGGAACGCATTTGCGTCAGTGTAAAAATCTGCCAGCGAACGATATGAATAGATACTTTGCGATGACGGGAAGAAAATATTCATCGACTTGTACTTTTCATAGCTTACGCCAAACTGGAAAGTGTGCGGTCCGCGGAACAGTGAGAAGTTGTCCTGGATCTGGAACGAATCGTACTTAAGCGTGTTCTGAGGCGTAAACGGTTCATATCCAAACGACGTGTATGCTGTGCTTGCGCTAAGCGTTCCCGTCGAACCATCATGAATATCGACAAGCGGGAAGAGCTTGGTCGTATTCGGACGGCTTTCGTCCTGCTTTGTGAAACCAACAATAAGGCTGTTTGCTGCTCGACCGCCGAATGATGTTGTCCATTCGCCAACTACCGACTTGATATTCTCGAGGATCTTGTAGTTCGAGTTTTCAAAGCTGAGGTAAGTAAGACCCTGCGAACCTCGGCCAAAACCTGCCGTACCGCCACTGTTCGACGTACTGATCGGACGATCGGTCGTCGAATCGAGCTGCATATATCGCAGCGTCAGGCGATTCGTCGAATTGATGTTGTAATCGGTACGGAAAAGGTACTTTTCAGCCGGCGTTTCCGAAGCGTAATTCTGATAGCGGCCCGGATCGTATCCAAAATTGGTCTTCAAGTATGTTGCAAGAGTATCAAGATCAGACTGAAGTACGCGTGAAATGCTCCCACCTTGAGTCTGTCCCGCCTGGCGAGCAGTGAAAGTATGTGCCGGTCTTGCGGTCTTCTCGTTCTCGTAGCTAAAGAAGAAGAAAAGTTTGTTCTTTCCGCTGATAAAAGCCGGTCCGTCATTCTCGCCAAAATTAAAGAATGGCAGCGGTCCGCCGAATGTCAGTCCCCAAAGTTTGTAATCGAGTTCTCCGCGATTGAACAGAAGCGTCGGGCCAACCTTTGTGCCCAAGAATGATTCGTTGCGGAAGTTATAGTAGCCCGAACCATGATACGTGTTGGTTCCGCTCTTCGTAACAGTGTTGATACCGGCACCAACGAAGTTACCTTGACGAACGTCGAAAGGTGCTACGTTGACCTGAAATTCTTCGATCGCGTCGAGCGAGATCGGCGAAACTTCGGTACGTTCACCGGGCTGTCCACTCAAACCAAACGAATTATTGAAGTACGAACCATCAACCGTGATGTTGTTCATACGGTTATCCTGTCCGGCAACCGAACCGCCGAAAGGTCCGCCGCTGTAGGACGGAGTTAGCTTCGCAAAATCATTCAAACGGCGATTGAGCGTCGGCAAGGTTGTTACAACTTCACTACCGACATTTGTCGACGCACCTGTTTTTGCTTCACTGAAGATCTCGTCGTCAGTGACGGTGACTTCGACGTTGATCGAAGTGCTCATGGTGAAATTAACCGTAGCGACCGAACCGAGTCCGAGCTGAATGCCCTCGCGTGTTTGGTCGTTGAAACCAACACTCGTCGCTTTGATCGTGTATGGGCCGCCAACACGCATGCCCGGAAGAGTGAAACGTCCAGATGCGTCCGACGTCGCGCTATAGGTTGTCCCTGAAGGCACGTGAGTAGCCTCGACGGCAACTCCTGCGATCGGTTGGCTTTGACCGTCAACTACACGGCCAGCGATCTCACCGGTCGTCACCTGTGCGGTGATCGAGACCGAAGAGATGACAGCAAACATTGCCGTCAGCAAAAATCTAAAAAATACTTTATTCGTCATTGTCTTTTTGACCTCGTGAATTTCTAAAGGGAAACGTTGCTCAAAAATGTCAAAATTTCGGCAACCTGATCATTTTTCGGAAGATAACTTCACATTTTCGGATTTTTAGCTAGTGAGCAAAGTTTCGGCTTTGTAGAAACTATGTTCACCTAACTAAACGATCCCATCTAAATAATTGATATAAATGCACTTACACGCAACAGTCCAAGCTCCTCACGGATCGGCTTGTTGCCTAACGACCACGCAAATGTTCGTTACATATGTTACAGGCAATTTGAGTTCCGCTTTCAAAGTATTCAAGGCTACACACTGATACGAAAATCGATGTTACAAGTGGGAGAAATCGGCGTTAATTCGGTTGGAAACCTTCACCGAACTCGAATTAGTACTTTTTTTCACGAAGTCCTTGCTATTTGTAATAAACTGTGTTACAAATTGACTGAAAATTCGGCGTCGATAGTGAATTAATTACATAAAACGCTGAATTTCACGAGTTTGAATAAAACTTGACTTTTTTGTAATTTTGACTTAGATTGTACACGCATCAGGTTTTGCCGAATGGTTCGGCTTACCGAAAATGCACGAACAAGCTGGGAGATAGGGGGAATTAATGGCAGACGTAGAATACGCTACATCATCATACAAAACGCCATTGCACCATAGGATCTTAGCCAGTATGCCGGTTCAGGCTAGCTGGGTAGATCAAACGAGCGGCGAGACAATTTCCGTCGAGGGTATGACCGAGAATGTTGGTGAAAACAGCGCTCTGGTCAACTTGGAAACACTACCGCCGGTCGGGTCAGAAGTAAAACTCAAGATCATGGGGGAGAAACGGCCAATAATCGAGGTTTCTACCCAAGTCATCAGAGTTGAACGAGACCCTAGCAAGCCGATGGCAGCCCTTTCGGTTCTTGAAAATCTCAAGAAATGGAAGAATGTTGCAATGACAGCTGCTCAGGCTTGGGTGACAAGGCATTGGCAATTAAATTACGAGGAAGAATGGGTTAACTAACCAGACTTTTTCACTTCTTTAATAATAATGAAAAGGGGAAGTTCCGGATCGGAACTTCCCCTTTTGCTTTCGATCAATGCTAACGACTAGCAGCGATTTCCCTGCGGCACTCGTGAGCAAGTGATTCCGCCGCTCATCGGAACCTGGACACGAACGCTGATAGGCTGTCCGGTCTTAAGGAATCCGAGCCGAGCGAATGTGGTCATCGGCGGCTGATTCGAATCAAACCGAATGTTGTACAGCGTACCCCATCGGATCGCGTTGGCGTTCGGGTTCGCGAGAAGCGATTCCGAACTCCAAGTCGTATAACCACCGGTTTCCGACTGCGTCCAAGCGGCGCTGCTGAATCCGAGACTGTTCTCGGTTCCGTCCATTGCCGAACCAGGATGCTGCGGAGGTGCATGGAATCCTACATTGGTGATAGTTACACCACTTCCGATCGGTATACCGAACGATTGGATCGCACGATCGATATTCTGGTTATAGATCGCGTATTCATAGTGCCAGACACCTGCCGATGGGTTCGTGACCTTATAGCCGAGGAAGCCAATGCCATCCGTATTGCCAGCAGACGGCTGAAACTGGACGATCGTAGCGCCATTCCAAGCCAAGATAGCGGCCTTCTGACGTTGCGTCGTACCCGCCGAGCTAAAAGTGAATGGGCTGGCCGAATTGGTGACATTGTATTGGCGATACGAAACATTATTGTTCATATTGCACTGCGTCGGATTCGATTGGCACCAAGCATACTCATGCGGCGTGACATATTGACCTTCTGCGAAGTACGTTGCACCGGGATTCTGAGCCGGAATCAGATCTGCGACTTCGGTGAGAAGTCGATGGCTTGGACCGGTATGCGTATGGCCAGTGTGGCTGTTGTTTGGTGTCGCCCCATCGTTACGCGGATAAAATCCCGTGTAAGGATTCGTCCAAGCACGTGATCCGAGAGCGTTGTTGCTACCAGCATTCAAACTTGCCGAATAAGGATCGGAACATCCCGAACCAAGACGCGAACCGCCTACGCCGTTACAGCCTAGGTTACAGATGTTGTTCGTCAGTGCCGTAAATGCGTGCTTCATGCTCGAAGCACCGATCTGCTCAAATGTTCCGCCATTTGCGGACATACGATAAAGGTTTTGCGGGATGACCGGATGATTGTTCGCCGGATTAGCGATCCAGTCCAAATCGATCGTACCAAAGTTGCACGAGTCAGTTCCTAAAGCAAGACCGACTTGCGTACCGGACTGACCGCCAAACTGAGCAAGACCGGAAACGTCACCAACGATCACGTCCGGTCCCGGAACGGTTCCGGCATTGCTGCCGGCTGGCATCGTGCCTGACTCAACTTCGCCGTTCACGATCTTAGTTACTTCGAGCGGTCGCAGATTGACATCGAAATTGAGATCGCCAACAACCGTTCCTGCCGAAGCAGTGCGGCCGAGTTCGGCAGCATACTCATTCGAAAGGATCAAACGGCCATTACGAACCGTCAACATTCTCGTCGCCGGATCATAGTTCGATTCTTGACCTTGAATGTTGAAATAAATGAATCCCGAACGTGCATCACGGATCGCTAGCTCGTAGTCGCCGCCAAACGGCAGGCTTTCGAGAACCATCTGGTCACGCGAACTAGCGAATGAACCAGGCAGCGAAGCGACGTCGCCCGACTTGATGCTCATCGAGCTCGGCAACGTACCGCGAAGTTCGCCATTGAAGATAAGTACCTTGAAGTACGAATCAGGCTCGACATCAAACTCGACCGTGTTACGCATCTGGCGAGTTTTCGCGGCATAAAGCTTGGTCATATCAACATTGATCGACGCTCTGCCACGCGAGACGATCATTTTCTCAAGCGTTCCAGAATCGCCCTCTGAGCTGGCGGCCGCTTCGTGGCCAACCAACGCCCAAGCGAATGCGAATAAGGCACCCAGACCCAAGACCGACAGACCGATCCTGAAACCTTTGCCCGGCAAAATCTTCTTCATTTACTTTCTCCTCTAGTTCTAATCCCGGAATGACCCGTAATGTTAGTGAAATTGCTTAATGTGTGATCACAAAAATTATCACAGTACTTTATACCAATCACGAGGTTTTTGTCAACGGCTGTGTGCGGCGCTAAGTGTCCATAAAATGGGAGCTTTCGCGCTTCTACATTTAAAAAATTGACAATAAACAAGTTATTCCCGACGCGGCACTTTCGAACCGAACTGTTCACCTTATTGATAGTCTTTTCGCTATAGTCCAAAATGTAGATGCAGTTTGATGAAAACATCTTGCGAAAAGACCGAGCCGACCAAAAAACAGAGAGCAAGTCTACCTGTTTTGCCGAGCGAAAAGTCGCGTCCGCACTCGACACGCGGCCGCTGGCGCGCGGGCGTTTTGATCACGATCACCGTCTTGATGATCGTCCATCTGATCCAATGGCTGGTTATGGGAGTCACCGTGTCGCCGATCGAGCCCTCCGAAGCGATGCACACGATCCAACGCGGTACCGTGAACGCCGGAGCGATCTTTTTTGCACTTGCGATACTTTCGACGCTGATTCTCGGCCGTTGGGTATGCGGCTGGGGATGCCATATTGTCGCACTTCAAGACTTTTGTTTGTGGCTGCTGAATAAGCTTGGTCTCAAGCCGCGCGAATTTCGTTCTCGTTTGCTGATCTTCGTGCCTGTGGTTGTCGCCTTCTACATGTTCGCTTGGCCGACGGTTGTGCGGTTTTTTACAAAGCCCAAGAACGAGTCGCTCATCCCGCAGTTCACTAACCATCTAATAACGACCGGTTTCTGGGACACGTTTCCGCCGGTTTTCGTGGCGATACCTTTCTTATTTATCTGCGGCTTCTTAACGGTGTATTTCCTTGGAAACAAAGGGTTTTGCACGTACGCGTGTCCGTACGGCGGCATCTTCGGCATCGCAGAAAAGGTCGCTCTCGGACGCATTCGTGTGACTGACGATTGCAACAGTTGCGGGCATTGTACGGCCGTTTGCACATCGAATGTCATCGTCCACACCGAAGTCGAAAAATACAAAATGGTCGTCGATCCGGGCTGTATGAAGTGCATGGATTGCGTCAGCGCTTGCCCGAACGACGCGTTGTATTTTGGATTTGGCAAACCATCGCTGTTTGTCGAAACGACGCCTTCGAAAAGTTACAATCTCACGTGGTTTGAAGAGATCGGCGCCGCGATCGTCTTCGGTCTGAGCTACTTTTTCGTCTGGGACGTCTACCAACTCGTGCCGATGCTGATGGCTCTCGGCATCGCCTGTGTTACGACATTTTTGGTCGTTCGGCTATATCAAATGGTCCGCTCGACCAGCATCTCGTTCTACTCGTGGAACCTGCGAAACAGCAAAGGCGTCACAACCAAAGGCTGGATCTTCGTCGCACTTGCGTCGATTTGGATCGGCCTCAACATTCACAGTGGTTGGATCGTTTACAACGAGATCGGCGGCAGAAGAGCGTATGAAACGATCACGCTTCCCGACGAACTCGCAATCGCTCAAGCTGATCCGGGAACGTGGCTCAGTGATGTCGAAAAAGATTACGTCCGCCGCGGCCGCGAATATTACTATCGTTCTCGCTCGACGGCACTGTTCACCAACAAAGAAGCGGTCTCCAGGCTCGCTTGGCTCGAGTTTTTCGACGGCGATGCGACTGCCGCCGCGACGCATTTAGCGGAATCTGCCGAGCTCATGAACGGGCCGACGCGTGCGTTGAATTTGTATTATCGAGGTGCGGTCCTGAACACACTCGGCCGGTACGACGAGGCTATTCAGAGCTTTCAAAAAGCGTTGGCTCAAAGCCCTGAACTTATCGTCGCCGAGCAGGAAAAGGCCGTGTCGCTCTGGCAGCTCGGCCGCCGCGAAGAGGCGATGAACGTCTGGAAACGCATCTCTGACGCAAATCCGAATCTGCCTCTGGCCGCCACATTTCTCGCCGTCGCATCGAACGCCGCCGGTGATACAACGAGCGGTGCAATGTTCCAGAAACGAGCGGACGCTGTGGTCCCGCAGGATGCGAGATATCTGTGGATGGTCGGCCTGCGGCTGCGGAATTTGGGTTTTAAGGAACAGGCAGATCGCTATTTCATGCGAGCGATACAGATGGAACCGTCGCTTAGACAAAGGCTGGCCGCGCTGGAGTAATCCAACTGCGCGACGTTTCGCTACATCAAAGAAAAGATGAGATTTTGGGCTATTTTATTGTTTGCTTTATTGGTCCCGACGTTTGCCGCGGCTCAGGAAAAACCGCTGACGCGTGCCGAATACGTGCAGCTGCTTTACGCCGCTGAAAAGGCTCCTGCCAAGCGTGCCGAGCTCGCCGAAACACTGCGTCGCCGCGGCATCGATTTCGTGCTCGACGACGGAATGCGCGGTCTGACACGTACCAAGACCGCAAACAACGAAGACGTAAAACGTGCCCTCGAAGAATCTGACCGTAAACGAAAAGATCCCGTCGGCACGGCACTGCCGTCTGCTGCCGAGCAGCTTGATATCCTTGACAAAGCAAAATCGAACACCTGGAGTGCCCTAGACGAGATGCCCGATTTCGTCGTCAAACAGCTTATCGCACGTTCCGAGGCCTACGCCGGCACGGGCAACTGGCAAACCTACAGCAACCTCGTCATCGCCGTCAGTTACAGCAACGAAAAAGGCGAGCAGTATCGCGTCTTGGTCAAAGATGGTGCGCCCGTACAGGACGCAACCACTCAGAACAGCTACAACGGACTTAGCGGAGCGACCTCAGGCGGCGAGTTCGTCGAGGACCTCAAGAAGATCTTCGATAAAGACAGCAAGACGAAGTTCGAGGCGTTCACGACGGACGTGGTTCGTGGCCGCCGTGCGGTGGTTTACAACTACGAGATCGACATTCAGAACAACAAGAACGGCGGCGTTGGTCTGAAAGATGATAAGGCGCGTCCGAACGGATATTCGCCCGCGGGCGAAAAAGGCCAGATATGGATCGACCGCGACGCCCATCGGATCTTACGGATCGAGTACAAACTGACGAACATCGAACCAAATTTCCCGGTCAAAGCCGTCACCAAAGTGATCGATTACGACATGATCGAGATCACCGGCGAAAAATATCTGCTGCCGATACTCTCGGATTTTCGCGGCACCGTCGCCGGATCGGGCAAGATGTTCGAGCAGCGTAATGTGATCAGATTTCGCAATTATCAGAAGTTTGGCACAGACGTTGTTATATTGGACGACGACGTAGTCGCACCGGAGACAAAACCGACGGAAAAGCGGTAAGTCGATGAAAAAGCTTAGGTTATTTTTCCTAAATGCGGTTATTCTGTTAACGGCGGCGGGCTTTTCACTCGCTCAAAACGGCCCGCCGGTCGAACCCGACAAACTAGAGGCCGATCTGATAGAACTCAAAAAACTCAGCAAATCGATCAAACTCGATATTCGTTACGCTACCGCCGATAACTTTGTCGGCAGAGCTGTCTATCCCGAAGCCCGCGCGTTTTTGCAGCGTCCGGCGGCTGAGGCTTTGGTGCGTGTACATAAGAAACTTAAAGAGAAAAAACTCGGCATCATGGTGTTCGACGCTTACCGTCCGTGGACCATCACCAAGCTGTTTTGGGAAGTCGTTCGCGAAGATCAAAAGAAATTCGTCGCCGACCCTGCCAAAGGCTCCAAACACAACCGCGGCTGCGCCGTCGATATAACTATATACGACCGCCAAACCGGCAAACCTCTTCCGATGCCGTCAGGCTACGACGAATTCACGGAACGTGCCTCGCCCGATTACACCGGCGGCACCGACGAAGAACGCGCCAACCGAGACTTGCTCCGCTCCCTAATGGAAGCCGAAGGCTTCACCGTCAACGACAGCGAATGGTGGCACTTCGACTACAACACCTGGCAAAACTACGCCATCTACGATATTGCATTTTCCGAAGTAGGCAAATCTAAACACGACCGCACCAACAAATAGTAGATCGCATATTCGCAGATCCGGCTTATTCCTTCTGTAGCGTCCGATATGCTAGAATGTCTACGATTCGCATTCACAAAAAGGAGAAAATGATGAAGTTTACGTCTGCCGGATTTGTTCTAGGTGCGTTTTGTGCCGTTCTTTTTGCCCTTTCGTCGTCAGTTTCTGCACAGACGACCACGTTCACTTACCAAGGTCGTTTGCTTGACGGAGCTTTTCCGGCAAGCGGAACGTACCACATGCGGTTTACTCTGCACACTGCCGTTTCCGGCGGTGGAAATCAGGTCGGCACAACGATCACTGACACCAATGTCACGGTCGCAAACGGTCTGTTTACCGTCGAACTCGATTTTGGCAATCAATTTCCGGGAGCCGATCGTTGGATCGAGGTCAACGTCAAGAAGCCTGCCGAGATGACTTACGCGACGCTGGCACCGAGACAGAAACTTCTGTCAGTTCCGTATGCCGTACGAGCTGCGAACGTCACTGCGACCTCAGGCGACAGCGTGATCACTGCGATCAATGACGGTACGACGACATTTACAATCAACAGCAACCGTCTGCCTGCCGATCTTGTCCGTATCAATCCGCTTTCGACTCAGGATTCAACGGTTTTGCCTGTTGACCTCGGATCGCCCGTCCTTGATCTCAAAGGCCGCCGCGACGATGGCGGTATGGTGTTCACGGATATCAGCCGTTTTCGCTTCCGGCACGATGGTGGATTCTTTGCTTCGGGCACGTCCGGCATCGGCGGGGTTCCGACAACAGGAGCAGGCTCACGGTTTATGTGGTATCCGGGTAAGTTTGCTCTCAGGGCGGGCAAGGTCGATAGCTTTGGTTCAGGGTATTGGGACGAAGCAAATATCGGCAATGGTTCGATCGCACTCGGTGAGAATGTCCGAGCTTCGGGAAATAACTCGTTCGCTGCAAACCTAGCGACCACGGCATCCGGCAGCGAATCGGTTGCCTTGGGAAATAATGGCACCGCTTCGGCCGATCGTGCCTTTGCATTTAACGGCACGGCGAGCGGTGTCGGCGCGGTCGCTATTGGCTCAGGCGCTCAAGCAACAAGCGATGATGCACTTGCCCTTGGGCCAAGCTCGATCGCGGGCGGACTCGCCTCGGTCACTATCGGCCCGAGCATCGCAAATGGCTCATTCGCCGTGGCCATCGGCCTGCAAAATAAGGCGGCCGGAAATTTTTCAGTTGCGATCGGAAAGAATGCCAGCACTTGTTCTGACTATCTATGCTCGCCGGGCACACAAAAGCAAGGTTCGATCGTCATCAGCGATGGTTGTGCCGGCTTCTCCTCTGACGCAGTTACGGCTAGCGCCAATAATCAGATCTCGATGCGTGGCTGTGGCGGTATTCGTATGTTTACAAACCAAGGCCTAACTTCCGGTGTCCAATTGGCGGCGGGTGGTGGTGCATGGAGCACGATCTCGGATGTCAACATGAAAGAGAATTTCTTACCGGTCAACGCCCGCGATATATTGCGGGGCGTCTTGAACATTCCTGTTTCGACATGGAACTACAAGTCTCAGGACCGTTCGATCCGTCACATCGGCGTGATGGCACAGGATTTTCGATCAACGTTCAACGTCGGCGAGAGTGACCGAATGATAACGACAATTGACACGGACGGAGTCGCGCTGGCGGCGATCCAAGGCCTCAACGAAGAGCTAAAGGACCGCGACAAGAAGATAGCGGAGCAAGAAACCAAGTTGACCGCACTCGAGAAGCAGCTTCAGTTACAGCAGCAAGCAATAGATGCATTAAAAGCAATTGTTTGTGCCGAGAATCCGAATGCCGCAGTTTGCGCGAGGAAACCGGAATGAAGACGATTGGCTCATTAATTCTCATGTTCGCCGCCTTGGCACTCAGCTCCTCCGTGAACGGTCAAGTCGCGACAGGCGGCGGTTATACACTCGAACGAGCGGTTGTCGGAAATGGCGGCGGCACGTCGAGTGACGCTCAATACAACGTTATCGCGACCTTAGGTCAACCTGCGGCAGGTGGCAATTTGATCAGCATTGCTCCCGATTATGGTGCTCGAGACGGCTTTTGGTCGGGCTTTGCGTTTGGCCCGACCGCCGCTGATGCGACGGTCTCGGGACGAGTAATTACGGCAGGCGGCAATGGCATTCGCAGCGTTCGCGTCACGTTGTCCGGCGGACCGCTCACCACGCCTCGACACGCGATCAGCGGCAGCTTCGGGTACTTTACGTTTACCGATATTCCCGTCGGTCATACGTACGTCGTTACTGTCCACGCAAAGCTCTACACCTTTGCCCAGCCCAGCCGTGCGATCTCTCTACTCGATAACGTTACAGATATCGAATTCGTCGCCGGATCAGCTAACCGCTAACCAACTTGGGCCGCCGAACAGATCCGACGGCCCAATTTCCTTAGAATTCTATGTTTTGCCCAAGCCCGACTCCACCATAAACGACTGCGAATTAGTGCAGGTCGACTGCAACACCTGGAAAAACTACGCCATCTACGACATCGCCTTCCCCGAAGTAGGCAAACCCAAACGTGATAGCACCAACCAAGAATGAAAATCGCAATATCGCTGGTCTGACACCCTTTTGGTGGTGGCATATCCTCATTGATGATCCCGATTTTCTGACTCTAAAACCTATTCAACTGTTCTGCATTGGTGGGTACTCTCTACCTTCAGCGATGGCCTCAGATAAACTCCAATAATGCCATTTATTTTTCGGTCATAAACCACAGAAATTCCCTTTTCGACGTTAGAGTAGGTGTCATGGGTTATTACGTCACTGGTTTGTTTCTTTCTAAAGGACCTTATGTCGAGGACAATATCTTTTAGTTTAGGCTCCTTACCGTCAATCCACTCGAAAGACACACTCTCAACGGTCCACTCAGGAAGGCTTAAATTTAAGAAACTTAATCTGCAGTCGCCCCGTGAGTATTGAAAAATGACAGTGTAATTCGAATTAGAATACCTTGCTTCATGTCGAGCAACTTCACTACGTCCAAATTTTGATTCAACATCTGTTCTTGTTGAAACACCCGGAAGAATTCGAGTGAATTCAGACGGAACAAGTTCCGCCTGAGCCGCCGTCGCTAAAGCCACAAGAACGACTACCAAAAAAGCGAAGACGCCCCTCCGCATTTTAACAATTAACTTATTTCGGATAACCATTATCGATCTCCGTTGCGAAAGGGAAGATTGGGGTCACGCATGCGATTCTCAATAGAAAGAACAGTTGCCAGATCTGCGGCACACTCCCGCTATCTTTAACATTCTAATTGTATCAGGGTCTCGAACTTTACCGCTGCATAGTTCCTGCTAATACACTACAACTTTCTTGCGGCTCAGCCGCGAACGCACGTCGGCGTGGCTCGCCTCGCCGCTCCATGGCCACCAACAACTCAAATGAGGCTATGCCTCGCGTCGATACTTGTCACACTCGTCGTCAAAGAGTTGTCGCCCGTTACCCTCGTCCAAAGCCGCGAGGGCCGGGCTCCGGGTTTGCGTGGTGCCGTTTACCAGCGGGGCAAGCCCTCGCCGAAGTGCGATCATGACAGAGCCATAAGCATCTCGCGACGTTCGCCACAAACGATATCGACCCTCTCACTCAACTCTTGCGGCTCAGCCGCGAATGCACGTCGGCGATGGCTTGCCTCGCCGCTGCATTGCCCCCGCGAACCCCGTGAGGCTATGCCTCACTTCTTCGACCATTCGATACGGTCAAAATCGACGAGAAGAGGCTCATCGGAAAGTGGTTTGCCGTGGATGATTCGAGCACTTGACCATGGCCAGTCGTTGGGATGCTCGCAAAGCCCGGCTCGTACAGGATTTAGATGTGTGTACTGTATTCGCTGCCACAACATCTGCTCGCTCCACAAAAGTCGAGCGTCGGGATTGTGGTTCCATAGGCTGTACTCCGAACCATCGATTCGTCCGGCCACACGAAGTTTCTCAAGCGACGCCTCGTGACCTTCGTTCTTTAAATGATCGATAACTCGACGTGCGATAATGCCATTCACAAATCGGTGAATGACGCTGGATTTGACCTCGCTGTCGGTGACGATATGCAGATGTTCGAGCATCAAGACGTACGCGAATATCAGAAAACCACCCGAACGCCGAGCTTCGTCGAGAGCGGAGCAAACGATCCTCGCGATCGCTTCCGTTCGGAAAACAGGCAGACGGATTTTTGTAACCGACGTCAGATAATATGCCGGTGTATCTCGTGTAGGGCGAAACTTGTGTCGCATGGTTTTGCAAAGGTAATAGAAATCGCTTTGCGTCGCAAGTATCGACGCGAGGCATAGCCTCGCTTGAGTAGGTGGTGGCGACTCGGCGGCGAGGCAAGCCACGCCGTCGTGCGATCGAGGCAGAGCCGGAAGA
>CALMPJ010000015.1 GCA_937871585.1 uncultured Acidobacteriota bacterium
CGACGCCAACTCGAACAGATCGGCGTCGATGTTCGACTGAATAGCTTCGTTAACGAGATCGAGCCCGGCCGCGTTAAGGTCGGCGACGATTGGGTCGAATGCGATGTCGTCCTGTGGGCAACCGGCGTTGCGGCATCGCCATTAGGTAGAGCTCTGGGCGTCGAGACCGACAAAGCCGGACGCGTTCCGGTCAATGACGACCTAACACTTGCGGGCTTTCCGAACCTGTACGTCATCGGCGATATGGCTTCGTTGATGCAGGAAAATAGCGAACCTGTTCCCGGCGTATCGCCTGCCGCGATGCAGATGGGAACGCTTGCTGCCAACAACATTCTCACCGAATTGAAAGGCAAGCCTCGTGAAAAATTCACGTACTGGGACAAAGGTACGATGGCCACGATCGGCCGCAGCAAGGCCATCGCAAAGGCAGCGGGAATGCAGTTCAAAGGCTTCATCGCCTGGCTGATGTGGCTATTTCTGCACGTCTTCTTCCTGATCGGCTTCCGCAATCGGCTGTCGGTTATGTTCTCGTGGTTCTGGGCGTATTTGACCCGCGAACGCAGTGCCAGACTGATCACGGGCGACGCTGACGAGATGAAAGACGCGCTAGATTTTATTCGCGGCCGTAAATAGCTCGGATCAAACTCACTTTACAACAGGCGATTTGCTATCATTATCCGAATCTAACTTTTGGTTCTCGAATAATTTGATGAAGCTATCCAATCTCGCATTTTTACTCGCTCTCGCCATAAATACATTCGCCAACGGCCCGCAGGTGTGGACTGTTTCTTCGCGCGCCGACGTTCTAAAAGGCGACGCTCGCGGGGTTTCGATCGACCATAATGGGACGATCTCGCTGGCTCCGCAGTTTAGCGAAACCTTCAAGACCGGTCAGCAGTTCGTGTGGTCGAGCGCAGTCGATGCGGCAGGGAATGTCTATCTTGGAACGGGCGGCGACGGAAAGATATTTAAGGTAACGGCGGCTGGCCAAGGAAGTGAGTTCGCCGATCTAGCCGAGATGAACGTGTCGGCTTTGGCGATCGTCGGTAGCGATATATTTGCCGCAACTTCGCCCGATGGCAAGGTCTATCGTATAGATTCGACAGGCAAAGCGTCCGTCTATTTCGAGCCGAAAGAGAAATACATTTGGGCGTTGGCGGTGTTGCCCGACGGATTGGCAGTGGCGACCGGCGATGGCGGAAAGCTTTATAAAGTAAAAGCTGCGGGAGCATCGGCTGAAGCGTCGCTGATGTTTGATTCCAGCGAAACACACATTATTTCGCTTGCTGTCGATAAGTCCGGAAACCTGTTTGCCGGGACCGATTCGAACGGCATTGTGTTGCGATTTGGTGCGGATGGCAAAGCGTTTGGTGTACTCGATACTCCGCTTCGTGAAATACACGAACTTGCCGCAGGGCCTGATGGTTCGGTTTTTGTTTTGGCATTGTCGGAATCGGTCGGCGTCAAGCCTGCCGAAGCTGCGGCAGTTGTCGAGCCAAAACCGATCACACTCGACAAAGTTGCGGTTGCCGAGACAGCTGCCAAGAGCCGCTACGATCTCAAGGAAGCCAAGTCTGCGGTCTATAGAATTTACGCGGATGGCGGCAACGATCTTCTCTGGGCGTCGACGTCGGTCGTCGGATTTTCGCTCTACGCTCATCAAACCGGAAATGGTGTGATGATCGGAACTTCGGACAAAGGCCGCATTTACAACATTGGAAACGACGGCCGCGAAACTCTGGTTGTGCAGACCGATGCTAGCCAGATCTCGACGATCCGCGGTGTCGGAAATAGCCTGATCGCGACGTCGTCGAATCAAGGTTCGATATTCCGAATAGGCGGAAACGCAACGACCGGAACATACGAATCGCCGGTTCTCGACGCAAAGGCGACCGCGACGTGGGGACGTATTTGGTGGCGATCGAGCGGGAACGTTTCTGTTCAAACGCGCAGCGGAAACACCGAGAAACCGGACGAAACGTGGAGTTCGTGGAGCACCGCAGTGTCGGACCAAAAGGGAACCCAAGTAGCGAGCCCAAGGGGGCGTTTCGTGCAATGGAAAGCGACATTTCCAGCCGCCGGCTCTTCATTAACGGAAGTATCGCTAGCGTTTGCAGCACGCAACCTCGCACCGGAAGTTACAGCAATAAACGTCCTGCCGACCAATGTCGGACTTGCGGCAAATCCACCGCAGCAGGTCGATCCGAACATCGAGCTCGCAGGAATGGATCCGATCGATTTCGGTTTACCGGCTGCTGCTGTTCCTCCGCGAAAGCTCTACCAACGCGGTGCAACCTCGCTGCAGTGGACCGCCGAGGACCGCAACGGCGACAAACTCGTTTACGACGTTTACTATCGCGAAATATCTGAAACGGCGTGGAAGCTGTTGAAAGGCGACTCGTCCGATAATTTCCTGGCTATCGATGGGCAGTCGCTGGCGGACGGACGTTACATGTTCCGAGTCGTAGCGAAAGATTCGCCGTCGAATCCCGTAACGTTGGCGTTGAACGGCGAACGCGTGACAGATCCAATCAACATCGACAACACCGCTCCGGTCGTGACGGCGAGCGGCGTGCCGGTCGTTACTGGCGACAAGGCTCGTGTCAGCTTTGACGCCGTCGACGCCGCCAGCTACATCACGCGTGCCGAGTACAGCGTGAACGGCGGCCCGTGGACAACCGTTTACGCCGATGACGGCATCGCAGACAGCCCACGCGAACGCTTCACCGTCGAGATCGCTTTGCCGAACTCCGGCGAATACACCGTAACTATCAAGGTCTTTGACGTGAACGCGAATTCAGGAAATGCAAGACAGGTCGTAAAGAAATGAGGTTGGATAAGAATTCAGTCATCGCTATAACTGGTGCCGCGTCAGGAATCGGACGTGCTCTCGCGAAGCGTGCTGCGGAACGCGGTGTCGCGGGCGTGGCAATCGCGGATGTTAACGAAGCCGGGCTCAACGAGACTGCGGACATAGTTCGACAAACCGGAGTGCCGGTTTCGGTGCACGTTGTTGACGTGTCTAAATTTGAGCAGGTTCGGCAGTTTGCGGACGAGGCGGTCGCCGAACACGGCAAGGTCACACACATTGTCAATAACGCAGGCGTTGGCGTGATGGGCACGTTCGAGCAGCTTTCGATCGGCGATATCGAATGGCTGATGGGCATCAATTATTGGGGCGTCGTCTATGGCTGCAAAGCGTTCCTTGCCAAGTTTCGCGAGCAAGGCAGCGGCCATATCATCAATATCTCCAGCGTATTTGGTCTGATCGCACCTGAGGAACAGTCGGCGTATTGCTCTGCGAAATTTGCGGTGCGCGGTCTGACCGAAAGCCTCAGGCACGAGCTCGCCGGCAGCGGTATCGACGTTTCGTGCGTTCATCCCGGCGGCATCTTGACCGAGATCGCACGCAATTCTCGCCTCGGCGAAAACACTCCCGAAGAGTGGAAAGAACAAGGCGCCAAATTCTTTGACAAAGTAGCCAAAACACCGCCCGACACCGCCGCCGATGTGATATTAGACGGCATCAACCGCGGCGAGGTCCGCATCCTCATCGGCAAAGACGCCAAGGCTATGAACGTGATCGTACGCCTGTTTCCACGTAAATATCTAAAGGTACTCGAACGCCTCAGCGGGCATAAGCTGAGTCTGCGAAAGCGATAAGTCAGAACCGTTTACCGGCTGCCTCCTTTTTCGTGAGGTCATATTGCTCTAGAATTTTGGCAAACTTTCGTTTACAATTCGCTTAAATTTTACACAGGAGCGACGATCCACATGAGCCAAGTAGATTGGACCGGCGAAGACCTTGAGAAGTACAACTTCGCGGTCAAACCCGGATCGCCTGATTACGACGAGCAGGTCTGCGAATTCACTCTCGAACAACATATACAACAATCCAAAGCTTTCCGCGCTTGGCATTGGGATCGGTATGGCGTCACTGGGGAGCTGGACGAAAGATTTTTCGAAATGGCGGACGACGATATCGCCCAGATGGAAGAAGAGCTCAACAATCGCGGATTCAACGAGGCCTTTGACCAGGCTTCGGACGAAGATGTGATCTACACGGCCCGCACGTGGCTTATCAATCTGACTGCCAATGGGAACGAAGACGCTCGAAAGTTAGGTTTCGACGACGCCTTTATCGATGATTTCCGTGCGAAGCTCGACGCAATGGAAAAAGCCGTCGAGAATGAAAAGAAGGCGATCTTCAATGCTGAAAAGGACCGTATAAATCGTGCGTCGGCTGAATTCCTGAAAAGGCTCGGCCCGACGTCCAAACCGTTTCTTTCCCACGGCCCGAAACCACAGGGCCCGGGTGATCTTAACTAATAGGAGCATAACTACCACTATGAGCGACTCTCACACACCTTGGAACGAATTGCCTTTCAATGAGATGGCGGCGTTTCGCGATCGCGTTATCGCTGTTGTCCAAGAGATATATCCGCACTACATTGTCCGCCCGATCGAGGACGACATTGCCGAAGGTTTCTTTGTCGGGAACAAGCAGGACGACGTTCGCATGAAAGTCCCGCTTCGTGACCTTTATATTCGGTTCAACCTGACAGAGCGCACCGACGAAGACCTAAAAGAGACGATCTTTTCCGAATATGCAGGCATGCTAAATCTGGCTGACGACGCTGCGATCATCGACGAGCAGTACGAACCTACTTGGGACGATGTTATCCAATATTCGCGGCCGCAGCATCGGAGAATGTCCGAGCTTTCCGGCACTCATATCGTGATGCCATTTGGCGAAGACGTCTGCACCACTCTCATCATCGACCGCCCGCAGGACCAGATCTCATATACTATCAACCAAGAGATGCTTGACCGCTGGGACAAAACATTCGAGGACGTTTACAAGATCGCGATGGACAATCTCTCGACCATGGCCGAAGGCCTCGAGATCGTGGGAACAATGACTCCGTACAAGAAACTGTGGTATGAAAAAGGCGTCGAATGGGCGTCCGTCTGTCTTTTGCTGTCACATATGAGATACACGATCGACCAAACCATCGGCTCGCCCTTCCGCTTCGCCATCCCCAGCCGCCACCGCTTCTACGCCTGGGTAGATATCCACGACGAAGACCGCCAAGCCGCCATGAAAACCCAAATAGACCAAGAGATCGAACAATGGCCCAACGCCCTAACAACCACCATCTACGAAGTCGATCCCCAAGGCAATATCTCAATAGTAAACCCTCAGCCCAAGGCTGCGACCTCAGAACCA
>CALMPJ010000016.1 GCA_937871585.1 uncultured Acidobacteriota bacterium
CGTCGATCAATCATCCTGTCGTCGGCGACGCCACCTACAACGAAGGCCGCGACAATACCATCGCCGACCAAGACATCAAAAAATCCGTCGAACGCCTCGGCCGCTTCTTTCTGCACTCCGAAGAACTATCGTTCACTCACCCAAAAACCGGCGAACGAATGGACTTCCAGCAGCCGCTGCCCGACGAGCTGACCAACTTTATATCGCTGCTCTAGTTGCATTTACATCGACGTTTTATACTGGAACCACGAAAGTACACGAACCGGCACGAAAGTCTTGCAATTGTCTCGTGAATGCTTGTTTAATTTTTCCGGTTAAAAAAATTCCGTCTGGTTTCCAGTCATTATGAAACACACCCTACTCGCCGCCGCGTTTTGTCTTCTTTTTGCTTCTTTTGCATTTGGTCAGCCCATTAGAAAACCGTCTGATCTGCTTGGTCCTGCTTCTGAGATCAGCATTGTCCCAATGCCCATTGCAATAATCCGAGACGTTGGCAAATTCAGCCTCGATAGCAAGACCATCATCGTCGCAAAAGATCCGGCGGCAAAGGCCCTCGCCGCGCTTTTGAATGATGAGTTGAAACGGCGTGTCGGTTTTACTCTCACGGTCGCAAGTAAACAAACAAAAACTGCCGCGATCATTTTTGATGCGGCCAGCGACGGTGCCGACGGGTGGTATTCGTTACAAGTCGAGTCAAATACGATCAAGATCGGCGGCTCAATGACCGGTCGATTCTATGCACTGCAGTCGCTCTACCAAATGATGTCACCGACCGGCAAAAATAAGATCGAGATCCAACGTGCGGCAATTACGGACGTGCCGAGATTCAAGTACCGCGGCATGCACCTCGACGTATCACGCCATTTTATGCCTGTTGAATTCGTCAAGAAGTACATCGATCTGCTGGCTCAGTATAAGTTTAACTATTTTCACTGGCATTTGACGGACGATCAGGGTTGGCGGATCGAGATCAAGAAGTATCCGAAATTGACTGAGATCGGTTCGAAGCGAAGCGAGAGTCACGAGGGCGTTTATTCGACCATTTTCAAGGGCGACGGTCGACCGGTCGAGGGATTTTATACGCAGGATCAGATCAAGGATGTCGTCGCCTATGCCAAGGCTCGCTACATAACGGTCGTGCCTGAGATCGAGTTGCCGGGGCACGCTTCGGCGGCGCTGGCGGCGTATCCGGAGCTTGGAAAGGGCTGTGCGGCACCGGATTACAAGTTTGAGGTGAAGAAAACCTGGGGCATTTTTAAGGAAGTCTTCTGCCCGACCGACGAGACGTTCAAGTTTCTCGAAGACGTGATCGACGAGACGATCGCACTGTTTCCCGATTCGCCATACGTCCACATCGGCGGCGACGAAGTGCTGAAAGACTACTGGAAAGAATCGGCGTTTGTCCAGGAACTCAAGAAACGCGAAAACCTAAAAGACGAGCACGAGGTGCAGTCGTATTTCGTCCAGCGTATCGAAAAACACGTAAACAAACGCGGCAAAAAGATCATTGGCTGGGACGAAATTCTCGAAGGCGGTCTCGCACCGAATGCGACGGTTATGTCGTGGAGAGGAATGAAAGGCGGCATCGAGGCGGCGAAATCCAAGCACGACGTGATCATGACGCCGACCGATTTCGCGTACCTCGATTACGGCCAGGGCGACCCTGCTTTCGAGCCGCTGAACATCGGCGGCTATCTGCCGCTTGAGAAAGTTTATCAGTTCGATCCTGTTCCAAAAGAGCTCACAAGTGAGGAAGCCAAATACGTCATCGGCGGCCAGGCAAACATCTGGACCGAATACCTTGAAACGCCCGCAGCCGTCGAATACATGGCCTTCCCGCGAATGCTCGCCATCGCCGAATCTGTCTGGTCAACGCCTGAGAATAAGAATTTCACGGACTTCGAACGAAGGCTTCTCTCACAGTTCGCTCGCCTCGACAATCAAAATGTGAACTACCGAATTCCGCCTCCGCTTAATCTGGCGAATACTGTAGTTCGTGCGGACGAGCAGCACACTATCGAGAATATCCATTCCGTAATTCCGGGTGCACGCGTGCTTTACACCATCGACGGCAGCGAGCCGAACGCGAACTCGCCGCAGGTTCCGGCGAAGCTCGTGCTCGGTCCCGACGGCCCAAAAGTTCAAACTCTCAAGACAATTGTTGTGCTGCCAAATGGTCGTAAAAGCTCGATCTATGCCGCGACGATCTATCGCGGCGCTTGGCTCGGTCCGCAGCCCGACCCAACGAGCAAAACGCCGGGCGTGAATTATTCGCTCTACGTTCCGAGCAACGCCTATGGCCAAGACACGCCGCCGCAAAAGGGCGAGTCGAGGTCGCTAGGTTTGGCACAATTTGCACAGCGTGTCGATCCGAAAAAGACGTTCGGCGTGACGTTTGAGGGCTATTTCAACATCGCCGCGGACGGCATCTACGATTTTCAGATCGATTCGACATGGGACCGCAGCCTCAGTATTGACGGTCAAATGCTCATCGACGAAGAGGGCACAAAGGAACGTGCGATCAAATCGGCCGTCGTGCCGCTCAAGGCCGGCTGGCACAAGATCGCCGTCCACTACGACCATCACGAAGGCGATATGTTCTTCCGCGTCCGCTACGGCCTAAAAGGCCAAGGCCTACGGCAGATCGGCGGCGGGGAGTTGGTGCACTAAGAATTTGCCCACGAAATGCACGAAAGTCACAAAAATAGAAGACTGCTTGAATCATGAAGTATCTCGTTAAAAATTATCGTCGCCTATCTTTACCTTTTTTGTGTCTTTTGGTGCTTTTCGTGGGCAATATCTTCGCCCAAGATTACACAAAATGGGTCAATCCGTTCATCGGAACCGGGGGCCACGGGCATACGTTCCCCGGGGCGACGATGCCGTTTGGGATGGTACAGCTCTCGCCCGATACACGCATCGACAACTGGGACGGCAGTAGCGGCTATCACTACTCCGACGACACCATCTACGGCTTTTCGCACACGCATCTGTCCGGAACGGGCATTCCGGATGGCTGCGATATTTTGTTCATGCCTACCGTCGGCCAAGCACAGTTCTTTGCGAGAGAAGGAGATAAGTCGATAAACGGGTATGCGTCGAAATTCTCGCACGCGAATGAAAAAGCCGAGCCGGGATACTATTCGGTGAAACTGGACGATGATGGAATTCTCGCTGAGCTGACCGCAACGGAACGTGTCGGATTACAGAGATATACGTTTCCAGAAGATGAATTTGTATCGATAACATTGGATCTGACTTGGAGAGACAAATTACTGGATTCTAAGATCATTTTTGTCGAAAAAGGGAACAGAATCGAGGGATATCGGAAATCAAGTTCTTGGTCAAAGAATCAGACTGTCTATTTCGCTGCCGAATTTTCTGAGCCAATTGAATCCTATTCAACGAAACCGAGCAAGTTGTCCGCGACAGAAAGCGAAGTAATCGGCAAGAAAGTAGTCGTTGGATTCGACAATCGTAATCAAAAGAACACCATTCTCGTCAAAGTCGCCATCTCCTACGTCTCCATCGAAGGTGCCCGAAAGAATCTCGCTGCCGAGCTTCCGGGTTGGGATTTCGACAAAGTTCGTGCGGATGCTAAGGCGGCTTGGAATAAGGAGCTGTCGAAGATCGAGGTTTCGGGCGGGAGCGATGCTCAGACGACCAATTTTTACACAGCGCTGTATCACACGATGACCCAGCCGAATGTTTTCAGTGATGTTGACGGCAGTTATCGCGGGCATGACGGTAAGGTACACAGCCTTGGGAGTGCGGACACTCCTGTCCGCATGAGTGCCGCTTCGGCACGAAAGAAAACTCTCGCCGGAGGAACCGGCGATGCGGACAAGAGTGTCCGCACTCCATCGGAACAGTACACCGTCTTTTCTATGTGGGACACGTTCCGGGCGGCGCATCCGCTTTACACGATCATTGACGAGCGGCGGACGGTGGATTTTATTAATACGTTTATACGGCAATACGAGCAGGGCGGGCGGCTGCCGGTTTGGGAACTGTGGGGCGAGGAAACCGACACGATGATCGGCTATCACGCCGTTTCGGTCATCGCCGACGCGATGGCGAAAGGCATTAAAGGTTTCGACTACGAAAAAGCCTACGCCGCTGCCAAGCACTCCGCCGAACTCGACCATTTTGGCCTAAAAGACTACAAACGCCGCGGCTACATCTCGATGGAAGACGAGCACGAATCGGTCTCGAAGACGCTCGAGTATGCGTATAACGATTGGTGTATAGCGAAAATGGCGGACATTCTGCTTGATGACGCGTTTGATAGTGCGTTCCAGAAGACAGGAAAGATGCTCGAAACGTCGACACGTCGCAAAAGCTTGATGGACGACCGCCAGAGATTCTACGAGCGTGCTCGCTACTTCGAAAACCTCTTCGATCCATCAACCGGCTTTATGCGTCCGAAAAAGAACGGCGGTTGGGTGTCGCCGTTTGCGCCGAATGAGGTGACGTTTAATTTTACCGAGGGCAATTCTTGGGTGTACTCGTTCTTTGTGCCGCATGATGTTTCGAGGCTGATGCAGTTGCACGGCGGCGAGGACAAGTTTGTCGAAAAACTCGATTCGCTGTTTACCACGACCGACAAACTCGCGGGCCGCGAGCAGCCTGACATCACGGGCCTGATCGGCCAATACGCACACGGCAACGAGCCTTCGCACCACATCGCGTATTTGTTCAACTACGCTCATAAGCCTTGGAAAACGCAGAAATATGTTCGTCAGATCATGGACGAATTCTATAAACCGCAGCCCGACGGCCTGATCGGAAACGAAGACTGCGGCCAGATGTCGGCGTGGTACATCCTGTCGGCATCGGGATTCTATCCCGTAAATCCCGGCGACGGCATCTACGCATTCGGTACGCCGCTGTTTCCTGAGATGACGTACAGATTGGAGAACGGCAAGACGTTCACGATCAAAGCAAAGAACGTCTCATCTACAAACAAATACATCCTCAACGCCAAGCTCAACGGTGCTCCGTATAAGAAAGCGTTCATTACGCACGACGACATCCGCAACGGCGGCGTGCTCGAATTTGCGATGATCGACCAACCGGTCGCGACTGCGTTCACCGAGTTTCCGATGTCAAACATGGGCATCAAAACCGTCGCTGTGCCGGTGATCGATGGCGGTGCTCGTGTGTTCGAGGGCAAGATGACGGTGACGCTCTCGACCATCACGCCGAACGCGAAGATCTATTACACCGTCAGCGGCAAAACGCTGCCGAGCGGCGAATGGATGCTGTATGAAAAGCCGTTTGAGATCACCGAGACCGCTGAGATCAAGGCAGTCGCGGTCGGAGACGATGCAAAGCGAAGCTACATCGCCGAGGCCAAATTTATAAAGAAACCAAACAATTGGACGGTCAAGATCGAGCACAAATACAACCGCCAATACACCGGCGGCGGTGACGAAGGCCTGATCGACGGCATTCGCGGCACCGTCAATTTTGCGAGCGGCGAATGGCAAGGCTATCAGCCGAAAGACCTCATCGCCACCATCGACCTACAGCGCGAATCCACGATCAGCGAACTCGGCGGCGGCTTTCTGCAAAATGCTCGTTCGTGGATTTGGATGCCGACTCGCATCGTTTTCGAAACCTCGTTGGACGGCGTCACATTCACCAAAGCCGCCGAGATCAAGACCGACATCTTACCGACCGACATGAAAGAACAGATCAAGGATTACGTAACCAGGATCTCGCCGACCAAGGCCCGTTTTGTGCGCGTCCACGCGTACAACCTCGGCAAAATTCCCGCATGGCATCCGGGAGCAGGCGACGATACGTTCATCTTTGTCGATGAGATAATAATCAGGTAACAGGCCGGAGCGCAGGCGCCCTCGCCTGCATCGGCGGTTCCTCCGCCGAGACGAAGCCCGGTTCTCTTCGACTTTCAAGATCACCACGGTCGTCAGCGTCCCGAAGCGGCACGCTTGCAGGCGAGGGCGCCTGCGTTCCAGTCAAAAAGTCGGCTGATTCCAAGTTTCCTGCATCTAAGTAACAGTGGCATTTATTGTCCGAGGGTTTTTAATATGGACAGACGTTATTTTCTAAAAACAAGCGGGATCGCACTTGGCAGTTTTGGCATGATGGCGGCGGCGCCTGAGTTTTTGCATCAGTTTGCGGCTGCTCAAACGGCGGCGAAAGGCTTTGGCAAGAAGAAGGTTCTGGTAACTGTATTCATGCGCGGTGCGGTCGATGGGCTGAATATGCTCGTGCCGCATGGTGACGATAGTTATTACAGCCTGCGGCCGACGATCGCTGTTGCGTCGCCCGGCAAAGCAGACGGCGCTTTGGATCTTGACGGGCACTTTGGGCTCAATCCGACGATGTCGGCTTTTATGCCGCTGTGGAAAGACAAACGGCTCGCGGCGATCACGGCGGTCGGTTCGCCTGATAACACACGTTCGCATTTCGATGCTCAGGATTACATGGAATCGGCCACGCCGGGCGTCAAAGGCACCCGCGACGGCTGGCTCAATCGCGTACTGCAGGCAAAGGTCGAGAAAGAAGTTTCGCCATTCCGTGCCGTTTCGATGACGCAGCAATTGCCGCGTGCATTCTACGGCAAAGCCGAATCGGTCGCGATGACGAACCTCAATGATTTCACGATCAAAGCCGGGCTTTACACCGCCGATATGAAAGGCGGTTTCGAAGGGATCTATCAGCAGAATGTGAAAGATTCCTTAGGCGAAACCGGCAAGGAAACGTTCGAGGCCGTGAACTTTCTCAAACAGGCAAACCCTGCTCAGTTCAAGCCTGAGAACGGAGCTCAGTATCCTGCGACAGCGTTCGGCCGATCGATGCAGCAGATCGCACAACTGATCAAGGCGGGCGTCGGTCTCGAGGTTGCGTTCACCGACACCGGCAACGACATTCGTTGGGACACGCATACGAATCAGGGCAACGGCCGCGGTCAACTCGCTAACTATCTTCGTACATTCTCGCAAGCGATCGCCGCATTTACCATCGATCTTGGCAAGAAAATGGACGATGTCGTTGTACTAACGATGTCCGAATTCGGTCGAACCGCTCGCGAGAACGGAAGTCGTGGCACCGACCATGGCCACGCGAATACGATGTTCGCGATCGGAAATTCGGTAAAAGGCGGCAAGGTTTACGGTGATTTCAAAGGCCTAAAGAACGACCAGCTAAACGAAGGCCGCGATCTCGCACTGACGACCGATTTCCGCGATGTCTTTGCCGAGGCTTCGCAGAAACAGTTAGGCACGAAAGACCTTGCGAAGATCTTTCCAAATTACGCCGCTACCGCCTCGAAGTTCAAGGGATTTCTCAGTTAGAGTCGTGGAAACTTACAAGAGATGGACTGTCCGAGTCTGAGCTCGGGCAGTCTTTTTTGTTGTGAAGGCTAAGGAATCGCCGTATTATAATAGCTACGCGTATTTTAGGAATTGTAGCGATGAAGCGGTGGTCGATATTAGTATTTTTCTTGACCGTAGCGGTTGCCGTGTTGCTGTCTCAGTTTCCTAGATCGAAGGCATTGGCTACTGAGGCAGTCGTTGGTCAGCCGCAATTCATGCAAGCGGTCGCGGCAGCGACGTCGGCACGTGCAGATTCGTTCGGCACGCTCAGATCCGGAAAGAAAGGGCCGCCGACTGTGAGAGGAATCTCGCATCTTCAACCGGCCGCATCTGCAACTGCGGAAGACTTTGATCGCACCAAAGACGACTCGTCAGCGAAGTTCTCGCCTCTAGGAATGTCGCCGCCATCGCTGAGTTTTGACGGACTTTCCAACTTCGACAATATAGACGCATTCAATCTGCTTATCATTCCGCCGGACATGAACGGCGATGTAGGGCCGAACCATTACGTTCAGACCGTGAACACGCTTGTTCGCGTTTACAATAAGTCGGGACAGCCGATGACGCAGCCGTTCAAGCTGAGTTCGCTGTTCGCTCCGCTCAACACCGTGTGTTCGACGAGAGACGACGGGCTACCGATCGTACTTTACGATCCGCTCGCTGACCGTTGGCTGATCAGCCAGTACTGCAATGCGTTTCCACCCTTCCGGCAGTTGGTCGCAGTTTCAAAAACGGGCGATCCCACTGGTCAATATCATGTCTATGAGTTTGCGATGCCGAACGTGCGAATTCACGATTTCGTGAAGTTTGGCGTCTGGCCCGACGGCTACTATATGTCGAGCGAAGAGTTCATCGGTGCCGATTTCTCGGGGCACGGAATGTTCGCGTTTGATAGGCAAAAGATGCTCGCCGGTGATCCGACCGCGGGTTTTATATATTTCAATCGCTCGCTGCCTGTAGTATCGACGGTGCGCAAAGGCAATTTCTTGCCCGCCGATCTCGATGGTTTGAGGCCGCCGCCGGCGAATGCTCCCGGTTTGTTCATCACATATTTGGCAGACGAATACGGGGATGCTTTTGACGGTGTAAGGCTGTTCGAGTTTCGAGCAAACTTTGCAGATCCGCCGAGTTCGACGTTTGTCGAGCGGCCCGAAAGCCCTTGGGAAGTCGCCGAATTCGATCCGACGAGCCCGCCTGACAGGACCGACATCGCACAGCCTGCTCCGGGCGAACGGCTCGATTCGAACAGCGACCGATTCAGCTATCGGCTCGCATACCGGAACTATGGTGCGAGCGAATCGCTGGTCGTGGCAAAGACCGTTCGTGTGGCTTCGGATCCGTACAGAGCTGGTATCAGAGTTTACGAACTTCGGCGCAACAACGGCGGGCCGTTCGGCATTTCCGAGCAATCCACGATCGGCACGAACGACGCCTCGCGTTG
>CALMPJ010000017.1 GCA_937871585.1 uncultured Acidobacteriota bacterium
CAATGTCGGCTTTGCCGTCGCCGGTGTAATCAGCCGGAACGGTGCGGTCGGACGATATACCAAATTGAGCCGCGAAGGTCGAGCTATTCGACGAACGCTGCAGCCACCACTCGCCGACCGACGGACGGAATATGGACAGATCGGTCTTCTGATCGCCGTCAAAATCGAACGGAGCCTTTCGCTCGGCGGCAGGTCCGAACACCGTAAAAGTGATCAAGCGTGAAACCGAAAATCCATTCGTCGCACCGCTGTCATTCACATACCAGCGGCCATAGAACGTGCGACCGACGAGCGACGGATCGTTCGGGATCGACATCACTGCGGACGCGTAGCCGCCATCGGGGCCGCTGCCCGACAGCGTCACGGCGTTAACACCGAACGGTGCCGTTCCGGTCGGCGGTATCGTAGTTCCAACTCCTGGATCTACATCACTGACCACGAGCCTTCCGTTCGCACCGCCGACGGTCTGCGAAACGGCAATAGTGAAACGGTCGTTCCCCGTGATCGGCGGCTCCAGTGCGATGGCATTCGGCGGCTGACCATTGGTTCCATTGCGGCCGGTGCCTGTGATGGTCGGCACGAACTGCGATTCGGTGAAAAGCTTTGGCCGGTCGAACGGAGGCAGTTCATTTTTGACACGATCGTCGGTCAGCGGACGCTTGAGAAACGCGACCAGAGCCGCACGCTGCGTAACGGTCAGATTGAGCGGCCGGACTCGCGTATCGACATTCGGAGCAGGGAAATCGCCGCCTCGGTTGTAGAATTCGACGACGTCTTCGACATTGGCAAAACGTCCGGTATGAAAGTAATTTTTCTTCAGTTCAAGATTTCGAAGCGGCGGCGTTTTGAATCGTCCGATATCAGCCGGAACGCCGGTCAACGCACCGCGTCCGGGATCGTCGGTCGTCGGGCGTACGCCGACATTCTGATACGTGGCGTTCGAGAGCAAGGCTCCGCCGTGACAGAAATTACATTGCTGCGAGATGAACAATTGGCGGCCTTGTTCTTCTTCGGCAGTCAGCGATTCGAGCTGGGCCGACCAGCGATCGAGCGGCGTCTGATCCGAGAACAACATCCGCTCGTGCGTGCCGATCGCCATCGCGATGCGAGCCGGAGTGATGTCCGGCGTGCCGAAAACTTCTTCGAAAAGCTGAGCGTAAGATCGTCCGTCGAGCCAATTCGCGAGACCTGCGGGAATATCATGAGCGAGAGCGAGCGGTTTCGAACTCGAAACTCGCGACACGACCGCCGGCCAATCGCGTCCGACGTGTCCCATTTCGCCGGTGTTCAACGGCGGAGCAACAGCCTGGCTTTCGAGCCCGCCAAAACTGCCGAGAATTATGTTGTTCGTTATCGGATCTCGAAACACGTCACTCGCACGGCCATCCCAGAAAATGCCGTCGGTCGTGTAACCGGCGTTCAAATACGACGGCGACTTTCGGTTCGTGACCTGCGGGTTCATTCCGAAATGAGTGACGGGCGAATAGTTTCCGGCGGCACTATTATTAACGACGCCCGGCGAACCAAAGATGTCATCCGCCGTGTTGAATATGTTGTCGGGCCCTGGATGCCGCGTGTTGGTTCCGACTCGCGGGTCGCTGCCGCCGGCCGCCGGCTGATGACAAGTGCCGCACGAGACGGTCTTGGTCGACGAGAGTTGCTCATCCCAGAACAGCGTCTTGCCGAGATAGGCTTTGGCGGCGGTGATCGGATTGTTCGAGTTTTCGAACGGCGGATTCAGCGGCGGAAACGGCGGGCCGGGCGAATTGTTACCAACGGCACGCATGCCGCCGTCACCCGAACTTAACGCGCTTACGTTCGCACCATTCTCGGCTCGGACCCAATAGAAATAGGCTTGGGCGGCAGTCGCCGATGCGTCGAACCAGTAATTCGCGGGGGTAGGTCCAACCGAAACGCCGGTCTGCGGGTCGTTGGGAGTCGAACGGAAAACTCTATAAAGAGTGGCGTAAGGAACTGGTTCCCAATGCAGCCCGACCTTGGTCGCATAAACCGAATCAGTCGCTTTCAGGTTTGTTGGCACGGCGAGATCAACACCGAGACTTTGGCCGCCGACATTCCGCGAAACAGGCGCGACGAAATATGCAGCCACACCAAGCAACAATACAAGAAGCAATATTATGAACTTAATTCGATTCAACCGTGTAAATAGTTCCGCGTTCCGCGACTCGATAGTCTATCAATATGTGACGGCGCATTCAATTGTATTGCGTGTTACGTTTGCCTTAAGCACTGTGCAAGATTATTCTTCAATATTGGCTATTTCGGAGAAAATTGATGACAAATAGAACGGAGATCGCTCCGGCAGAAGGAAAACTTGGTATTTTATTGGTCGGCCTCGGAGCCGTTTCGACGACGCTCGTCGCAGGTGTCGAATCGATCCGCCGCGGCCTGTCGCAGCCCGTCGGCTCGTTGACACAAATGGGCACGATCCGTCTTGGTAAACGCACAGACAATCGCTCGCCGCTGATAAAAGACTTCGTGCCGCTCGCATCGTTAGACGACGTTGTTTTCGGTGCGTGGGACATATTTAAGGAGAACGCCTTCGACGCAGCGATGAATGCCGGTGTTCTCGACAAAGATCAACTCAATCAGGTCTCAGAACCGCTCTCAAGCCTCAAGCCGATGGCCGCTGTCTTCGAGCAGAATTACGTAAAACGGCTTCAAGGCGACAATATCAAAACCGGCAAGAACAAAATGGACCTCGCTGAGCAGTTGATCGCCGATATTGAGAATTTCAAGAGCGAAAACGACTGTTCGCGGCTCGTGATGGTTTGGTGTGCCTCGACCGAGATCTACATCGAAGAATCAGAGTGCCACGCCTCGCTCGCGGCTTTGGAAAAGGCAATGTACGACGACGACCCGCGCGTTGCTCCATCGATGATCTATGCCTACGCGGCAC
>CALMPJ010000018.1 GCA_937871585.1 uncultured Acidobacteriota bacterium
CAATCGAGAAGCGAGCTAATATCTCGAACAGCGTCCTCTCTTTTGGCCCCGTTGTCAGCGTCCATGAAGTCGTTTCCAAATCCTCTCGACCCTCGGATGTTGGTGTGGATAATTGACAATCCGAGAAACGTCGCAAACCGGACATCTAGAGAACTAAATGTAGGACGGTCAATGACTTGAGGCCCACCATGTATAAACACAAGCACGGGGCTTTTCTTCTCGATCTTGGCGGGCTTTACAATGTATCCCGAAATCTCCTTACTATCAGAGGATCTCCAGCGTATCTTCTCCGGAGGCCTTACTGTCCTCGTAAGGACCTCTGGAAGTCGGGGTTTTGTCCAAACTGTTGTTTTTTTCGTCTTCAAGTCGAACGACTTGATAAAAGCGGGTTGACCGATGTTCTCAACAGTGAAAACAACCTCGCTACTTGAAAGCCAACGGGTGTTCCAAACAACGTACGAACCGCCAAGAAAGTTTGGAACTACCGGTACAATGCTTTTGCTCTTCAGGTTTCCGATCCATAGACTGTCGATTCCATCGAACGCTTCTTGAATCAGTAACGATTTCCCGTCCGGCGAGGGTTTTATGTCCCCCAGATGTCCGCGAACTTCTTTTAGGCTTATAATCTCCTTCGTTCCCGTTCGCGGATTAACCGAAATTAAGCACCGACCTCCACCACATTCTGGCGAGTCTTCGCTTAACGCGAGTGGCCTTCCGTCCAAGAAAAATGCCTTTGTTGCATTTCCTGATTCGGAAAGAGGTGTGAGTTTCCCGCTTCCTATCGAGTATAGGTAGATGTGCTGGTTGCTCGAAGATTTCCAGTACTTAAGCAGAATGTTGCCTTGGTCGTTGTCAATTACATTCCATAGTCCCTTGAGCTCCACCGCGAAGCACTTGCTCGCTGTGAGATCGCTTTGGCAGATCTTTGTCGTTTTTGCCTCGTAGTCGTTCAGGGTGTAATAGATACTCTTTCCATTCCGATCCCAGACAAACGAATCGACTGAATCGTCTTTACCGTTAAAACGCGTTAGCTTTTGAGCCTCCGATTTTCCGTCCCAAAGGTAAAGGGCGTAATTGTCTGGATCTTCCTTGTCATTGTTGAAGGCAACGACCGACGAAGTTGGATTTACCCGAAGAGTGCTGGGCACTCTTCCGTCGAGGGCCAACTTTGGCGTGGACAAAGGAGAATCCACAGAGTAGATGGCGTTCTTTTCATCGGTGACAAGTAATTTGCGAGCAGTTCGATCGACGTCCCAGATCAAATTGCTCTTTATCGCAGATGGTTCAAAGAAAAGGTGCTTAACATCGTCGTTCTTGATGCGCGGAATACCCTCTAAACGGAAGCTGGCGGGGACTGGAAAATCGTCAGACTGCTGCCCGTGGACTGAGACGAGCAAGCAATAGAGGATAACCGCCAGCGACCGAAACTTTATTTGGTTGTGATTTATTATGTTCATTTTGATACCACACACCTCAGTTCAAACGACCCTCGTTGTCTTTCCATGGCTCCGGATTTTATGTTGTCTTCCGTGGACGTTCCCGAAGTAAGAATTTGGGACGGGCCAACGATCTTTTTGCCGTTCTTTAGCGTAATGATCAGCTTCCAGCGATAGGACTTTGCCGGATCAAGCCTCACCGCAGAACGGTAATATGTTTGAGATTTCGACTCGAAATGATCAATCATGTTCTCATCGAGGTCGGAAATATAAATGTCGTAGGATTCTGCCCCTTTTACAGAATTCCATTTAAGGAAGACCTCTTTCCCATCGGATTTGGATTCAAGACTAATCATGGCCCCGCCCGAGCAAGGGTTTTCGCTTCCGCGAGTTTCGGCGTTCTGCAACTTTGGCCCGCTTGCTGTAACGCCTGCCACTTTCCTTTGGTCGGATTTTGATAAGGGGGGCTTTGGTCCCGAATCCCTATTTCGCACGTCCACACTCTTTATCAGTAACTTTTCCTTATCGTGAGTTGTCTGATTGCCAGCGGTGTCCGGGACTGGATTCAACTCATTCGTGACTGCGTTATTCTCGCTTTTTGCAACAGTATTCGACGTACTGAACTGTTGAACACCAACAAAATAGATTCCCGCCAGAAGCAGAATTGCGAATCCTGCAAATGCCATTACCCTTACAAAGGACAATATTGGAAGATCTAAAAATCGATATTCTTGTTCAGATTCATCCAGTCGTGAGCCGTCGGCGCCGAGAACACACTTCCTGAACTCCTGCGGCGTTACCGATGGTAATTTTGCTCGACATTCTTTGCAGGCGAGGAGATGTCGGCCGATCTCGATCGATCGCGAAGAAAAACTGTCTTCCCGAAACATGGCGACCTCAGCAGCTGATAAGTGATCTTGATTCATTTATTTCATCAACTCCTTAAGTCTCTTGCGAGCGTCAAATCTCGCCTTCTTAATCGCGCCTGCGGTTGCCACTCTTTGGCCATTGGCCGAATTCGGGTTTGCTATCTCAGCTATTTCAATATCGGTTAGAGGCATTCGTGTTGAAATCCTTTCCCAAGACTCC
>CALMPJ010000019.1 GCA_937871585.1 uncultured Acidobacteriota bacterium
CGAGCAGATCCATAGGATTCTGTTCGAGTGCATTAGGTGTACGGCCGCCAACGTATTGCGTTGTACGGAACTCGACGATCGGCTGGAAGAACTTATTCACAGGAAAGTCCATTCCGATAGCTGCTTGAACTTCGTTTGGACGATCAAGAAGCGTGAATGTTCCGCCCGGGAATGAACCTTTAGCATCAGCAGCATACATAAAGCCAATGTTTGCCGAAAGGTTTGCCCACTTAGCAAGGCGTGAATCAGCAAATGCAGTTACTTGAATATCACCGCGGTTGCCGCCTGGGCCCGCACCACGCTGCATTTGGTTGTAACCTGCAAAATCATCTGCATTGTCGCCATACCAGCGATAAGCCAATACTACACCGTAGCTGACAGGGCTCATGACGTTATTGAAACGCCATTTGATGCCAACCGTCTGGTTGCTCCAAGCCGATTCGCCATAGGCACGGCTCATGAACGGAGCGTCTGCAATGTAGGTCGGAGCCAAGCTGAAAACGCTAGGAGCGGTTCCGAGGGCAGCGCCTGCATTGTTGGTTAGAGGCACTGTAGCCAATACGATGCCCGGCAGAATGCTACCATAGACCGAACCAATGCCGGGGAAATTGTCAGCACCGTTGCCGCCAGCACGTGGCGGTCCAAGCTGTGCGTTCGTTCCGGCTCCAAATCCGAAGACCGGACCCGAGAAGAACGGAGCGTTTAGGCCGTAGGTTCCGGCATTTCCGCCCGAGAACGGAAACTGAACCCAAGGAGCTCCTTGTGGACGAAATACCGCACGACCAGGAAACGCGCTGGTTCCAGGCCCTTGAGGCGCCATTACGATCGCCGGCAAAACCTGAAGACCACCAGTCGTAACAAACTGCGTGTTCTGAGCGTAGCTACCAGAAAGGTTGCGTCGCGAGTTTACCTTGACCGCACGATATCCTTCTGTTTCAAAGAACAACTCAACATTATCGGACAATCCGACCTGAAAGCTGAGCGGCATCGTGGTAATGTCAACATTGCCCGGATCACGATCATAGTTGCTGAACGCACCGCTGAGCGTGTATTCACCACGTCTGAGGGTCGAACCGTCATAAACGGTAAATAGACCGGTTGGTCCACCATACGAACCACCCGTGCCCACGGTTGGAGCCGTGTTTCTCGGGTCGCTAGCAGGCTTGAGATTTTTCTGTGCTACCGCAGTAAAAACTAGCGTAAGCATTAAGAGCGTCAGTACGAACGCCTTGTTTGCGAATTCCATCACATTCCTCCGCCAAAAAATAAAGAATCTAAGTTCAAATCGTAGTCATCGAAATCCCCGACAGTTCGAGGATCCTAAAATCAACTACCTAATTATTACACACGTATCGAGACAATCAAAACCAAATAGACTATAAAAACGTCCTGATGCCGCAATATTGCTGTTTTAATTTCTTTCGCTAATCAGAAATTTGCACTTGCAACTTGTAGCAATACAAGCATCAAAACAAACTTCCGACAAAGACCTTAGCGTACATTTCGATGAAAATCAAGCGATTTTCGACGCGCGCTAGAGATTCAAAGGCCATTTCCTATGCGTAAATCCCGCGCATTCTCGTATCGTAAGCGACTCGATCTATGGCCATCATGTAAGCCGCGGTGCGTGAATCGACGTTATGCTTTTCAGCAACTTGAACGAGTTCATTAAAACTCGCGACCATCTTCTCTTCCAGCCGTAGGTTGACTTCGGCCTCGGACCAGAAGTAGCCCATTCTGTCTTGGACCCATTCAAAGTACGAAACCGTTACGCCGCCCGCGTTTGCAAGAATGTCAGGAATAACGAACACGCCATTATCATGAAGTATCTTGTCCGCCTTTGGCGTGGTCGGGCCATTTGCACCTTCGGCTAAGATCTTGCAGCGAATTCGATCGGCATTCTCTGACGTGATCTGATTCTCGGTAGCACACGGAGCAAGCACATCGCATTCGATCTCGAGCAACGACTTATTGTCCATATGCTCGACATCTGGATAGCCCTCGAGCGATTTGTTCTGTGCGAGATACTCAAGTACGTGTGGAATATTCAAGCCATTTGGATTATGGATCGCACTTCCGATATCGGAGATGGCAATGATCTTATAGCCTGCCGCATGCATCAACTCGGCGCCAATTCCGCCCACGTTACCGCTGCCTTGAACAACGACCGTTGTCTTGTCCGGCGTCTGGCCGAGTCGTTTGATGGCTTCGTTAACGCATATCATCACGCCGCGTCCGGTGGCTTCGCGACGGCCGAGTGAACCGCCTAGAGCGACGGGCTTACCTGTAACGACGGCATTGACCGTATGACGCATATGCATCGAGTACGTGTCCATGATCCAGGCCATCGTCTGCTCATTGGTATTCATGTCCGGAGCAGGCACGTCCTTGTCAGGACCAATAAAGTCGATCAGTTCCGACGTGTAACGACGCGTCAGGCGTTCCAGCTCACCGATCGACATCTGGTGCGGATCGCAAATGATGCCGCCTTTGCCGCCGCCGAATGGCACGTTCACAACAGCACATTTCCAAGTCATCCACGCCGACAGAGCCTTAACTTCATCGAGCGAAACGTCCGGAGCATATCGAATGCCGCCCTTTGCCGGTCCGCGGGCAAAATTGTGCTGAACACGATAGCCCTCAAATACTTGAATGTGACCAGTGTCCATCCGAACGGGAATGTACACTTTGATCTCACGACTTGGAACGCGCATGACCGCATAAAGGTCTTCGTCAAGTCCCAAAAGCTTTGCAGCACGGTCAAAGCGTTCGCTCATTGCTTCGAACGGATTCTTCTCGTCACTGCCCTTAAAACGCCGCATTTCGTCGGCCATTGGATTTGCCATTATTATTAATTAACTCCTATTAATATAGGTATCTAAAAATCTACTGCAAAACTTCGTTCATCGAACCTGAGCGAAAACCTCGCGGATCTATACTAACCATTTCAAAGCCTGACGCCATGACATCGCGAATAACGTCTTTATCATTTAGCATTACTTCGCCATTTGCGATCTCGACCGAAGCGTGGTCGCCACGATCCCGGACGCGAAACTCACTGAATCCAAGGTTTCTCAAACTGTCTTCGCCCTTTTCGATACGAGCAAGTCTTTCGATCGTAACGGGAACGCCGTAAGCAACTCGCGACGCCAGACACGGACTCGCCGGACGATCGAACCCGACGACACCCAAACGTTTGGTTAGCTCACGCACTTCGTTCTTAGACATTTCAGCATCGACTAGCGGACTGATCACACCTAATTCATCGCCGGCAACTTTTCCCGGCCGGTGCCCGCCGATGTCATCAATGTTAGTTCCGTCTGGTACATGCTCGATTCCGCGCGAATCTGCGAATGCACGCAATTTGCCGAAAAGCTCGGACTTACAAAAATAGCAGCGATTCGTAGGATTCGCTGAATAGTTCGGGTCGGACATTTCGTCGGTGTTGACGGTTTCGAAATTCAACCGCAGTTCTTGAGCAATGAGTTTTGCTTCTTCGCGTTGGAATTGTGAGACGCTCGGCGAGAGCCCGAGAATGCAAAGCGCTTTGTCACCAAGTTCCTCACGAGCGACTGCAGCGAGATAGGTGCTGTCCACGCCGCCTGAAAATGCGATCACGACGGAGCCGAGACCGCGCATCTGCGACCGAAGAGACCTCTCTTTTTCGGCGCACGCGTCGGGTTTGGACTGCATCAAAATTTCGGATGTGTCGAACGCCATTGATGGACGATTTTCGCCGAAGATGCGAACGAGAATCTTAACTTACTGTAAAAGGTTAAGGCAAATACGGCTTTGCCTGTGGTCTTACCAATTTCAGGCGTGAGAAAATCGTAGTATTAGTAGGCTGTCGATGCTAATCTAATTGCAACCGATCACGATGTTTCTGGACCGTTTTTTGAACAACTTTATTAGAGCGTCCTCGTTCGCACTGCTTATCGTCGCATTGCAATTCGCTGCGCCCGATATTCTTGCTCAAGACGATGATGAGCCGACGGAAGATCCCGTCGCAATATTCAATCAAGCTCAGGACCTTCACGAAAAAGGCGATCTCGCCGGAGCGATCAAGCTATACGACAAAGCCATCTCGCTGACCGAAGCTTTTCCCGAAGCCGAATATCAAAAAGGCACGGCCTACCTTGCGCTTAATAATATAGTCGAAGCCGAATCTGCATTCCGAAAAGCGATCGAGCAGAAAAAGGATTGGTCACTTGCTCTCGCAATGCTCGGTGAAACGTTGGTACGCAAGTTTCTTTCGATTACTCCAAGCGACGGAAACAATGGCTCCGAGATCGAGAAGGAAGCTAACGCCGTCCTGAGACACGCGATAGAGATCGACGCCAACAACTTCCCTGCCTATTCAGCGCTCGCCGATCTTCAGATCAATGGTCGTGCGACGAAAGCTACGCTAACTGATACATTGTCAAAGATCCGTATTGTGACCGACGGCAAGATGAAACTGCCGTCGTCGATCTGGTCTGCTCGTGCCGCACTTGAGAATGCTCTCGGCGAACGCAAGGCCGCTCGCAGTTCCATAAAGAACGCCCTCGCCGATACCAGAAATCACTCGGCTCTACGTCTCGCCGCCGAACTTGCACTTGCGGACAACGACATCGAGCAGGCCCGTAGTTTCGCGGAAACTTTGGCCAAGGTTGCTGCTGACGATCCGCAGACCTTTTTGACGCGTGCAAAGCTTGCGGCCGCTGAAGGCAAGTTTGACGAAG
>CALMPJ010000020.1 GCA_937871585.1 uncultured Acidobacteriota bacterium
ATATTTCGACCGGCGGCGGCGCGACCTTAGAGTTTCTTTCCGGCGACATTCTGCCCGGCGTTGCGGCACTCGACGATAAATAGAATATGAGAAAACCAGTAATCGCGGGCAATTGGAAGATGTATAAGCTGCTATCTGAGGCAGTGAATACCGCTGTTGGTCTGAAACCGCTTGTCGCAAACGCAAATGATTGCGAAATCGTCATCGCACCTGTATTCACTGCGCTAAAGACCGTTGCCGACAGGCTCGAAGGCTCGAACATTCGCGTGTCTGCCCAGGATTGCGCAACCCAAAACGAATTTGGTGCCCACACCGGCGAGATCGCTCCTGTGATGCTGAAAGACGCCGGTTGCAGTCACGTCATTATCGGTCACAGCGAACGCCGTCAGTTCTATGGTGAAACCGACGAGAGCGTGAACAAAAAGACTCATGCCACGATCGCGGCCGGGCTTGTCGCCATAGTTTGCGTCGGCGAACACCTCAGTGAAAGGGAATCGGGCAACGCCAATTCGGTTGTCGCCGAACAGTTAAACACTGGTTTGGCAGGTTTGACAGTTGCCGACATGGAACGTATCATAATCGCTTACGAGCCTGTTTGGGCAATTGGTACGGGTAAAACCGCCACGCCTGAACAGGCTCAAGAAATGCACGCTCACATCCGTCAGACAGTGGCCGCAAGCCACGGAAACGATGTGGCAAACGCTGTGAGAATACTTTACGGCGGATCGGTCAAACCGGACAATATCGCGACATTGATGTCGCAAACGGACGTTGACGGTGCATTGGTCGGCGGGGCAAGCCTTGAGGTTGAAAGCTTTGCGTCGATCGTTAACTTTAAGTAGTTTGGAGTTTTAGAGTTGGAATACGTACTTTACACAATTTTCTTTTTGTCCTGCATCATCCTGATCGCGGCGGTTTTGCTGCAGCCGGGAAAGACCGATGCCGGTGCATTGTTTACTAGCAGCGTTTCCAGCTCGGCTCTGGCTCCGCGTGGAACGGCGACGATCCTGTCGAAGATCACGATCACTGCGGCGATCACGTTCATGGTTTCTGCTCTATTGCTTTCGATGCCTGCACTTACAGGTAATGTCTCAGTTTTATCGAGCAATCCAGGATCGACCGAAACAAACACGAATGCAAACGTCGCGACGGATGCGAATTCGAATACGGCAACGCCTGATGCAAATGCTGCTTCACCGGCGGCCGCTCCTGCTGCTCCGACGGCCGGCACGCTTGTTCCTGACACCGGCAACGGCACTCAGGTAAAAGACGAGCCAAAGAAAGAAGAGGGCAAGAAGGAAGAGCCCAAGAAAGACGAGAAGAAGAAGTAGTCTTCTCAATATTGAAAATTCAGCTCAGGTGGCGTAATTGGTAGCCGCGCACGTTTGAGGGGCGTGTGGAGCAATCCGTGCGAGTTCGAGTCTCGCCCTGAGCACCAAATTAAGTAAGGTCCGAGAATATTATGTTCACGGACCCTTTTTCTTATTTTACGAACTTGATGCAGCCGTCTTTGATCTCGATCTTTGAATCGTTGACGATCTCGACATCGCCGCATTTGGTGGTGACTATGGCCTTCGTGCCGCTACCGCCGATGGTTGTGGCGCCGCTGGTCGAGGCGTTAAAGACGACCTCTTTCGTCGAGCCGTCCATCTTTACAACAAACTTCCACTGCGTCGAATCTTTGTTGTAATACCTGATGTAAACCGATGCGAATGCGTTCACACCGAGCATCGAAACTAAACCAATTCCCAAAATTATTTTCTTCATACGTTCTCCTAAATCGTTGATTCAAGCTAGCTTGTAACAAGAGAACGGTACAGCGTGGAAGACTTGCAATAAACTAGTTCACGACCATCGTTCCCGTGCCTTCATCCGTAAACACCTCAGCCAGGATCGCGTTTCGCGTGGTGCCGCTGACAATGTGAGCCGAGGCCACGCCGCGATCAAGTAGGGAAATTAGGCTCTCTAGTTTCGGGATCATGCCGCCGGTTGCACGTCCGGTGGCGATCATGTGACGTGCGTCTTCGACAGTAAGACGCGAGAGTTTCGTGTCCTCGTTCGATTCTTCGAGGTAGATACCGTTGACGTCAGAGAGCAAGATCAGCTTTTCGGCTTGGAGTCCGGCGGCGATCTCTACGGCGATCGTGTCGGCGTTGATGTTAAAGATTCGGCCTTCGTCGTCGGCCCCGAGCGATGACACGATCGGCACATAGCCGCTGTCGAGCATCGTGTTGATCAGTGCCGTGTTCACATGAACAACGTCGCCGACATGACCAAAATCGACCATCTTCGTCTCGCCTGTTTCTGTATTAAGCACGTCCTTTGGTGGACGTTTCTCAGCTGTTACAATGCCGCCGTCGATCCCGGAGATGCCAACTGCGTAAATGCCTCGACGCCGAAACTGTGCGAGTATCTCCGTATTTATCTTTCCGCGAAACACCATCTTCGCGAGTTCCAAAGTATCGTCATCAGTCACTCGACGCCCGGCGACAACGGTCTGCACGACGCCCATCTGCTCGGCAAGCTCGTTCAACTGCTTGCCGCCACCATGAATGACGCACACGCGAATGCCGACCTCGTGCAGCAGGGCGATCTCTTCGGCAAGCGACGCGAGATTGTCACGATCTTCGGTCACTTTGCCCGAGAATTTGATGACAAATGTCTTGCCTGCAAACCGCTGGATGTAGGGAAGAGCTTCGCGTAAAAGATCCAATGTTTCTTGATTCATAACTTATTTGGCTGACGGCAATCGGTAATCCGTTAACAACAGGTTGTAGTTTCGCGAACATCCGCCGCGAAAGGCCTCGAGCACATATACCGGCTCATAGTTATCGGCCCAAACTTTTAAAAGGTAAGGCATGTCGTCCATCTCGTAGGTCGGGATCGTGAATGAATCGCGAATGATCTTTGCCGCGATAATGAACTTCCGGTCGCGAACCTCGTCGATAAATGGCTGCTCGAACATCTTAGGATCGTAGGCATTTATGAACGATTCAGCGTGATCATTCCGCACGATCTTCGGTCGGATCCACCATCTCGAAAAATAGACCTCTTCGTATGGAAAAAAGGTCGTGCTCAGATATTCGGCTACCTTCCCCAGCTTTTGCATCGACTGCGCTGGCTCTTTGTACCGTAATGGCGACGCCGGATAGAGCCGATACTGCGGGTTTACGGCATTTAGCCCGTTACGCACGTAAATGACTATTCCGTTATAGCCCTGGCCGCAATACTGGGCATTTATTTCACAAACTGAAGTGACAAATGACAAAGTGATGATGAATATTGTTATCAGTTTTTTCATGCCATTTGAACGCAAGCAAGGTGCAAAACTTGCTTCGCTCACCGTGCCAATAGACCACTCAATATCGCCTTTTGCACATGCAGTCGATTTTCAGCTTCGTCGATCACGACTGAATTTGCCGAATCGATCACGCCGTCCGTCACGATCACATTCCGGCGAACAGGCAAGCAGTGCATGAAAATACCGTCGTTTGTGCGCGACATTTTGGCTTCGTCAACTATCCATTGTTCCCGCAGATTCACGCGATGAGCGATGTCGGTGTCAGCATTGCCATAGAACTGTTTGCCGCCCCAGCTTTTTGCATAGACGACCTCGACGCCGTCATATGCGGACTCAACATCGTTCGTGATCTCAACACTTCCGCCATTTGCGGAGGCATGATGCTCGATCTCAGCAAGCAACTCTTCGTCGAGTTCGTAACCAGTCGGATGAGCGATCGTTAGATCGTGGCCGAACTGTGCCGCCGCGAGTGCGAAACTGTTCGGCACTGCCATCGGCAGCGGCTTCGGATGCCAAGCCCACGTGAGAAGCACCTTTTTCTTCCCGGCACCACACTTCTCGCGGATCGTCATCATATCCGCCATAGACTGACACGGATGGTGCATCGCGGATTCGAGATTTATTATCGGAACGCCCGCATATTTAGAGAATGCATTTAGGATCGGATCGGTTCTTTCCGTATTCCAATCCTGGAGCTCCGCGAAAGTTCGGACTCCGATGGCCGACACGTATCGCTCAAGTACACGCACAAACTCGGCAAGATGCTCGGTCTTGTTGCCGTCCATGACAACGCCGTCGCGATGCTCCAGAGTCCACGAAGTTCCGCCGGGCTCAAGGATGACAGCGTTGCCGCCAAGCTCGTATATGCCTACCTGCATCGACGCACGCGTCCGTAAACTTGGATTGAAGAAGACGAGTGCGACGGATTTTCCAGCTAGCAGCTTTTCCGCGTTTTGTCCCGACTTAATGTCGAGAGCTTTCACAATAAATCCTTCGAGTTCGTCGCGGCTGAAGTCCGATGTCTTAAGATAATTCATCCTTTCAGGACCTCCACAAGGCTCGAGATCTCATCCTTTGCTACACACAACGGCGGTAGAAGTCGCAAGACGTTCGCATTTGACGATGTACCTGTAATTATGTTGTTTTCCAACAATTTAGCATGGACATCTTTGCACGGTTTATCGAATTCAATTCCGATCAAACAGCCTTTGCCGTGGACCGCAACGACGCCATTGACGTCATCCAATGACTCACGCAGATACTGTTCGATTGCTCTTGCATTCGCGATCATGTCCTCGTTTTCGATGGCTTCGAGTGTCGCCAGGACAGCCGCCATTGCGAGCATTCCACCTCCGAATGTCGTGCCGAGGTCGTTAGTTTTGATCTGCGATGAGACGGCGTTATTCACAAGACAAGCACCGACAGGCACACCGCTGCCGAGCGATTTTGCGAGTGTCACAACATCAGGAACCACGCCGCCGGCCATTTCGCTTTCGGCAAAGAACCACGAACCGCAACGGCCAACTCCTGATTGCACTTCGTCGAATATAAGAACTGTGCCAAGCTCGTCACACAGCTCACGAAGATCAAGAAAGAACTTAGGCTCGGCCTCACGAACGCCGGCCATTGACTGTATCGGTTCAAGAATGATTGCCGCAGTGTCATGATCCGCTACTGCTCGAACGCTTTCAATATCTCCAAATGTTGCCTCGACATGGTGGGGTACGTTGGGTTTCCCGATCTCACGATACTTACCGAGAAATGTTGCCGATATCGAATCGGCTGTCCTTCCGTGGAAGCCGCCCGAAAAAGAAATGATCTTTTCGCGGCCCGTCGCCGTGCGCGCCATACGCATTGCGTTCTCGTTTGCCTCGGTGCCTGAGTTGCAATAGAAAGCCTTAGAAAGGGAACTCGGGGCTACGGAAACCAGTTTCTCCGCTGCCAGTGCCCGCACTGATGAATAGACGAGATTCGAATAGAACAAAACCTTGTCAGCCTGGTCTTGTATCGCAGCTACAACCAGCGGATGCGAGTGGCCTGTCGCACAAACTGCGTGGCCGCCGTATAGATCGAGATACTCGACGCCTTCGCTCGTCCAAATGGTCGAACCTCGTCCACGCTCGACCGCTATGCCCATCTTGGCATACGTCTCAACCTGAAAGTCGTCCTCTAGTGCTTTTATATCTTCAAAGTTCATCAGTCTATTCGTCGGTCGAAATAGTCCGTTGGATAGCAATTTACTCTATTAGCGAGCGTCGTAATGCTCGACGCATCCTTGAAATATTCGGCTCGTTCCTCGTCGTTGAGTTTGAACCTGATCGCATAGACCGCTACAGTTCCGCAACAAACATCGAGAATGTAATCATCTGTCTCGTCGTCGTGTTCCAGAATATAGAACCACGTTTCTTCGGCAAGCTTTGTCAGCATTATGGATTTGTACCTACAAGTTTCAGACCCGTTGTTTCGTCTAAACCGAACATCAAATTCATGTTCTGCACGGCCTGCCCGGCGGCTCCCTTTACGAGATTGTCTATTGCAGAAAATACGACAACCTGCTTGCCAGAAGTATGAAATGCTATGTCGCAGAAATTCGTCGTCTTGACCCAATTGATATCCGGCGAGCCGTCAACGAGACGAACGAAATAGGCGTCTTCATAGAAATTGCGGTATAGATTCGCGATGTCTTCGTTGGTCAGCTCAACTGTCGTTTCGAGATAGCACGATGCAAAAATACCACGCGAAACCGGCAGACTGTGCGTCATAAAAACCAGATCATTTTCGAACGAGCCAACCGTTTTTAAGTGTTGCTCGATCTCGGGCACGTGTTGATGAACGAACGGCTTGTAGGCGTAGAACGAGTTCATACGCTGCGGATGATGGGTGTTCGCAGCGGCCTTGGCACCCGAACCGCTCGATCCAGTTTTCGCATCAACGATCACTTTTCCGTTTACCAAACCGCTCTTGATTATCGGCGCGAGAGCAAGCAAAGTTGCGGTTGCGAAACAGCCCGGATTAGCAATGTACTCAGCATTCTTGATCGCTTCGCGATTGGTCTCGCTCAATCCATAGACGAAATTCTGCTGGATATCTCCGGCGTGATCTAGTTTGTAGAATTCCTTGAAGACAACAGCGTTATCTATACGGAAATCGCCGGAAAGATCGATCGCTTTCACATTTGCCGGAAGCTTCGGGATCAGATCTATGGCTTGACCATGAGGCAACGCAAAGAATGCGACGTCGAAGAGACCGAGTCGAGAAAGGTCATCCGGAGCGATCTCGAATCTGAGATCTGTAATTCCAAATAGATTCCTATGGACATCTGAAACTGCCTTTCCGGCATGTTCATTCGCTGTCACAAGTTTAATATCGGCAATAGGGTGAGCGAGCAAGATTCGGAGCAACTCGCTGCCGCCGTAGCCCGAGCCACCAAAGATCGCGATATTGAGCTTCTTGTCAGTCATTCTCAAAGAGCCTCCAAATCGCTTTAACCGCTGACTTCTGCGCTTTAGAATCGCGAACTGCCACAAAGATCGTATCGTCGCCTGCGATCGTGCCGACGATCTCGCCAATGTTTGAGGCATCGATCTTTACTGCGATTGCGGAGGCGAGTCCGGGCGTACATCGGGCGACAAGCATATTGTCACCCGCTGATTCGATCGATCGCGGGGCAAGGCCGGTTGGCCTTATTGGAGCAGGTAATGAATATGCACCGTTCAGCTTTACGATGCCTAATTCGTCGATGTCACGCGAAACACTGGCTTGAGTCACACTAAAGCCAAGAGACGACAATCGATCTGCCAGATCTGATTGCTTTGAGATCGAGTTCACGCTTATCAACGCGATGATCTTTTGTTGTCGTTCTGACTTGTGCATACTCTCACCGCATATGCAGATAATTCTGCATATTCAATGTATAGATGCATACTATGCACTACGCGATGCAAATATGCAAACAAGACTGAATAAAATGCAGTTTCTCAAAAGATCGCGAGTTTGATTCGAAGAAATTTCTTGGGATTTGCACGGAAATCATTGAGCAACTTCGTGCCTTCGCCGGTGAATGTGGCGATGTTGTTGGCGGTTACGCTGACATTGTTATAGAGAGTTTCGTCGGTAAGTATCTTTCCTAGCGTGCCTTTGCCGGATTGTGCATCGCCGAGTATAGCATCGAGTTTGGCGGACATTGCGTTGAAACGATCTAGCGCCATACGCGTGTCGTCGTAGAGCTTCTCATCTTTGAGAAGTTTTCCCGCCGTTCCCTTACCGTCGCGAAGGTCAGCAGATATGATCTTGAGGTCGGCGGCAATATCGTTGAATTGGCCGACAGCTTTGCGAAGATCGGCAACAGCAGCTCGCGTATCATTGTAGAGCGCGTCGTCAGATACTATCTTCCCGGCGGTACCTTTACCCGTCCGTATATCCGACGAAATTGCTTCGAGCGAGGCTACGGTCTTATTCAGGCTGTTGTAAAGCTCCGGATCGTTGACAAGTTTTCCTGCGCTGCCTTGACCGCTGTTGATCTTGTCAATTGTCGTCTTAAGACGCTCCATCGTTGCCTTTGTCTCGGCAACTGCGCCGTCGAGACTCTCGTAAAGGGCTTCGTCATTGACGATTCGACCGAGCGTTCCGTCACCCTTGTTCGCCTTATTCAATATCTCGTTCGCAGGAACTGCGAGCTTGTTTATTTGCTGCAGCAGATTATTCCCCGTGTCGGTCAACTGATTCATCGATATCGCCGCACTGGACTCTAGTATAGCGTTCTCGGTGATAGGTGTGCCATCCGAGCTCCCGGGCGAGATGTTGATCAGCTTGTCATTCGCTAGGATCGACATGCCGACAAGTTGAGCTTTTGAATCAGATCGTATCAAGTCAGTGATCGGACGGCCTTCGAACTCTCGCGAAACGGCCATCGTTGCTTCGATCCGTTGCACATTGTTCTTTTCGACCGTATTTGCCGAATTCGATGCATCAGCGGCGAGGAATTTCACATCCTCGACCTTTCCGATCGAGACGCCCGCGAGTTGAACTTCAGCATTTGGTCGAAGTCCGTCCGCACTGGCAAACCGAGCCCTGAGCCGCAGCTTCTTCTCAAACGGATTAAAGTCGCCACTTGAGTTGATTATCAAAAATCCGAGCACAAGCAGTGCAGCAAACACAAAGATGCCCACTCGTAGCTGGCTCAAACCTAGATTTTGATTGGTCCTTGGCATCTATTGACTATTTCCCGCGAATAAACCGGCGAATGTATTGATCCTGCGAAGCGATCAAATCACGATCATTACCGTTAAAGATGACATCTCCGTCCCGCAACATCAATGCTCCCGTGTTCAGCATACAAAGAAACTCGCCGTCTTCTTCGTAATGAACATTACCTTCGCCATCGACGACTGCATACTCCGATGAGAGATATTCTAAGTTATTCATTTCGTGCGTGACAAAGATGGACGATACTTCTTCGAGGTCACGCAGCTTGATCGCGAGTTCGCAGATCGTTCTTGCAGTTGGAGGATCGAGTCCGGCTGTTGGTTCATCAAAGAGCACGATACTTGGATTACCAACCAAGGCACGAGCAATTCCGACTCGCCGCCGCATTCCGCCGGATAGTTCGGCAGGCATTTTGTCGATCGCGTCTTCGAGATTTACGAATGCGAGCATTCGCCTAACTTCGTGCTCGATCTCATCTTCGGGAACGTGTTCTTCGGTGAGGCGATACGCGACATTCTCATAAACCGAAAGTGAGTCGAACAGTGCACCTTCTTGGAACACCATTCCGATCTTCTTGCGAATTCGTCGCAGTTCTTCATCGTCAAAATCGCTAAGGTCTTCGCCATCGACGATTATCGAACCAGCATCAGGACGTAATAGACCGAGAATGAGCTTAATAACTGTCGATTTGCCCGTCCCAGAGCCACCCAATACGAGTTTGGTTTCACCTCGTCGGACCGAGAAATTGACTCCGTTCAAGATCACTTGGTCGTCGAATGCCAAAAACACGTCGCGAAACTCGATCGCCGGAATCGAGTTTACGTCAATGTCTCTCGGTTCAAGATCAGTCATCTTTTAGAACATCGTCCCCGTAAAAAACTGCTGTAAGATCTTTGATAAGAAGAAATCCGCGATGATAACCCAAACCGATGAAACGACAACTGCACTGGTTGTGGAACGCCCCACGCCTACGGTTCCCCCTGTCGTGCTTAGCCCTTTATGGCACGAAACCATTGCGATGATAAATCCAAAAACGAGCGGCTTGATCACGCCGCCAAGAAGATCGGTTATCGACACTCCGACTTGAACCGAGGTGATATAAACCTTTGAATCAAGACCGTAAACAAGCTGAGCAACAATTCCGCCGCCGATCAATCCGAAAAGGTCAGCAGCGACCGTCAACAAAGGCAATGCGATAAGCAACGCAACTAATCTTGGCGTTACAAGCTTTCGAGCAGGCGAAGTTCCCAACGCCCGCATCGCCTCGATCTGCTGTGAAACGACCATCGAACCAAGCTCCGCAGAAATAGCCGAACCAACACGCCCGGCGACCATTAGTGCCGTTAATACAGGCCCGAGCTCGCGAATAAGAGAAGTCGCAACGCCCTGCCCGGCGTTGCTTTGAGCACCGTAATACTGCAAAGTCGGATATGCTTGCAAGATCAGAACACCACCGGTGAAGAAGCCCGTCAAAATGACGATTCCCGCAGAACCAACACCGATCGAATCCAACTGTCGGACCATTTCGTCGAAGTAGCGAGGCTTTTTTCGTAAACCGCGAACAACGCGCACGAAGAGATCTGTTACGCCCTGGAGTTCGAAGAGGAATCTAGTGAACGGATTCATTTAGCGGTCGGGAACAAAATGCTTTCATTCAGAGTACACGTTCGGCTCGACCGTGCCAAATAAATAGCCGTCAATGTTCTCATTGACGGCTATTTGACGTAAGAATTCGTCGTTTGTACTAGTTTTTGACCGGGCGCTGTGGCGTGTTGTTGTTTTGACGGTTTATCCAAGGCCGTTCAACTTTCGGCTCCGCATCATTTTGTCGCCGCTGTACGTTTTCACGACGTATTTCCTCGAACTGCTTCCGAAGTTCCCGGAACTTGACCAACTGCTCAGGAGTTAAGATCTTGCGGATAGCGAGTTCGCCCATTGAGCGGATACGGATCACTTCGGCTTGTGCGATCTGTTGGGCTTTGAGCTTAGACTCAAACTCTCCTTCTGCCAGCGTGTCAGCATAAATGGCGTCGTCGAGAGCGACTGTTGCCTCGCGAAGACGCTGCTGAGCGGCAGTCATAATAGGTCGGTGACGTGCATTGAACTGACGAAGCTGCCGAAACTGATCACGCGTCAGACCGATCTGCATCAACATGCCCTGGCGACCATCTTTTGCTCCATCGGCGATTGGCGGAGTTTCGCTTGGTTTAGGCTCGACCGAGGGCGTGTCCTGGGCCGCAACGGCGATGCTGATCAGAAACACCGAGACCACACAGAACAGAATTTTAGATAGATACTTCGTCATACGATCTAGGTCTTAAAGTCTAGTATCCTCAGCATCGAGCAAATCAGACAATCTCAGCGAGTCATCCTCAGTGTCGTCGTCGATCGCGTCAAGCGAACGGCGGTCCCTTGTCGTGGCGACCGTAGACGGCTTCACTTCATTACGGACTGCCGGCTGATTTGGTCGAATCTCTCGTTTTGATTGTGCTGTACGCTCGGGACGCGTTCTGCGGGGAGGAAATTCGACCGAAGCCTTAGCCGGAGCTACCACATCATTCGGATCGACTAACAATGGCTTGCTAGGCTCGGCATTCGACGGACCGGTAACCGAAACGGTATTAGAATTTCCAGCCAAATCTACTTCTTGGACAACCTCGGTGTTCGACAAAAAGACAGCACCTAGAGTCGCAACCACCAACAAACCCGCGGCCGCAAGCGATGCATTAGCCCAGTTGAACGAGAATGCCTCACGGATGCCGTTCCAAATACTGACTCGAGGTTCTTCGTAAGGTATTAATATCTGTGGAGTCTCCATTGGCACAAATTCTTCCTTGTGCCATTCGTAAACTGAGAAACGGGCAAGCGAAATCGCAGCGAACTCGTCTGTGCAAATGCCGCAATCGGCGAGATGAAACTCAAACTTTTCACGCGAATCAGCCGAGCCATCTTCGTAAAGGTACGAAAGCAATTCGTTCTCAAATCCACAAGTATTGTCGTTCACGCTTTTCATCACTTACGCCACCTCGACAGGCGTTCGTTCCAACTTCATTCTCAACTGCTTCAATGCGGTGTAAAGGCGACTCTTTACCGTACTAAGCGGCACTTCGAGAGTTTCCGAGATCTCCTGAAACGTCATTTCTTCGAACTCTTTCATTACAACGACCTGCTTCAATTCGCTCGGCAAGGTCCCGACCGCATTCCTAACAAGAGTCAATCTCTCCGCCTTCTCAGCCGTATTTCCCGGCGAATAACTCGCCGCTGCGACAAATGCACGTTCTTCCGAGCCATCTTCGTCGTTCAAATACTCTTCCGAACGCGTTTTCTGCCGTCGTTTAATGGTCAGGCATTGATTAACGGCGATCCGATGTAGCCATGACGAAACCTTTGCTTCGCCTCGGAAATTTTTCAAATTTCGATACGCTGCAACAAAGGCTTCTTGAGCTGCATCCCCGGCATCATCTTCGCGGCCGAGCATACCGAAACACAACGCGAAGATCTTACGCTGCCAACGGCGAACAATTTCGCCAAACGCATCGTTATCGTCTCGCACGGCCAATTCGACCAATTTTTCGTCGCTGAGGTCTCTGTACATTAGCCACTTTGGGCGAAAACAAGCGAAATGGCCGCCCAACACTAAGTTAGACGACCATTTTCCCGAAAAAGTTGATAAATTACCAGATTTTAGTAAGCGCGCGCGAAGATCACACGTTTCGATGATTCATTTCCCGAATACACGCACTTTCCAGTCTCTTTGTCAGCATCAAGCGGAATGCAACGGATCGTGGCTTTCGTCTCGTTCTTGATCGCTTCTTCAGTCTCCGAAGTTCCGTCCCAATGTGCCGATATAAAGCCGCCTTTTTCTATCTGGTCTTTGAAACCATCCCAATCGTCAACGCGATAAGTATTTTCTTCTCTGAACTTAAGTGCCTTTTGATAAATGTTTACTTGAATCTCATCAAGTAGCCCTTTTACATGATCGACAATACCTTGGATTGACACAGACGATTTCTCAAGCGTGTCTCGGCGAGCGACCTCGACAGTTCCATTCTCGAGATCTCGCATGCCGATCGCCATACGGACAGGAACGCCTTTTAGTTCATATTCCGCGAACTTCCAGCCACTTCGCTGATTGTCGCTGTCATCGTATTTTACCGATATTCCGACTGCCTTTAGTTCAGCAACGATCGGCTCGACCTTCTCACTTATCGTCGCAAGGTCTTCCGGCGACCGATAGATCGGAATTATTACGACCTGAATTGGAGCTAATTTAGGCGGCAAGACAAGGCCTTGGTCGTCCGAATGAGCCATGATCAAAGCTCCCATCAATCGCGTCGATACGCCCCAGCTTGTAGCCCAAGCGTATTCAAGCTGATTCTCTTTATTCACAAACTGCACATCGAAAGACTTCGCGAAATTCTGTCCGAGGAAATGCGACGTTCCGCACTGCAATGCCTTGCCGTCCTGCATCATACCCTCGATACAATAGGTGTCTTCCGCACCAGCAAAGCGTTCATTGGGCGTCTTAACACCTTGAATGACTGGCACCGCCATCCAATTCTCGACAAAATCGGCATAAACGCCGAGCATCTTCTCTGTTTCCTCAACAGCTTCCGCCTCTGTTGCATGAGCCGTATGGCCTTCCTGCCACAAAAATTCGGCAGTTCTCAAGAATATACGCGTTCGCATTTCCCAGCGGACAACATTTGCCCATTGATTGATGAGCAAAGGCAGATCACGCCACGATTGGATCCAGCCTTTGTATGTGTTCCAAATAACTGCTTCGGAGGTCGGACGAATGATCAATTCTTCTTCCAACTTTGCATTCGGATCAACTACGAGACCTTTCCCGTCAGGATTACCTTTCAGTCGATAATGAGTGACAACGGCACATTCTTTTGCGAAACCTGCGGCGTGTTCTTCTTCTTTCTCTAAAAACGACTTCGGTACAAATAAAGGAAAATATGCGTTCACATGACCTGTCGCTTTGAACATATCGTCCAACGCACGCTGCATCTTTTCCCAGATCGCATAGCCGTAGGGCTTTATGACCATACATCCGCGAACAGCCGAATTCTCAGCCAGATCCGCGCGTTTCACGATCTCGTTGTACCATTCGGAATAATTCTCCGACCGTTTTGGAAGTGCTTTACTCATACTATTATCACCACTGCAAAAGCATAAATAATACGGCAATTGCGGGCGACGTACAAAATTCCTTTGCGAATTGCGTTGTTTTAGCTTCCGTTCTCGCGTTACAGTTGTGTTAGAATTCCGACTTTATGGCTGGCTTTGAATTAGATCTTCAAGACACCGAAACAGCTTACGCTGACAAGTCCGACTCCCAACTCAAGGAGAAATACCGCATCTTCAAGATTCTGAATTCACCGTTCCTGAATTCGATGGGAACTGCCGCTACAAAGTTCGCTTTGGCGATCGGTCTGCCCGTTCAAGGCCTGATCAAGTCGACGATCTACGAACAATTCTGCGGCGGCGAAACCATCGAAGAAAGCGAACCAGTGATAAGAAAGTTAGGGAAATCCGGCGTTGGCACAATTCTCGATTATTCTGTCGAAGGCAAAGCTACTGAACAAGATTTCGAAGCGACCAAGAACGAAGTCATCCGCACGATCGAGCGCGCCAACGACGATCCAAACATTCCATTTGCGGTGTTTAAAGTAACGGGCATTGCTCCGCTTGGCACTTTAGAGCGAATGAGTGCTCGCAAAAAACTCGACGCCAAGAGTCAGTCAAAATGTGAACGTATCAACACGCGGATCAACGAAATTTGTTCGCGAGCATATGAATTAGGACAGCCGACATTCGTTGACGCCGAAGACTCGTGGATCCAAGACGCCATCGACCGTCACGCGACCGATATGATGGAACGCTACAATCGCGAGCGTCCGATCATCTTCAACACGATCCAGCTTTATCGTAAAGACCGTCTTCAGTTTCTTAAGGAAGCTCGTCGCGAGGCTTCGAACAACGGCTACATTCTCGCCGTTAAGATTGTCCGCGGTGCCTACATGGAAAAGGAACGCGAGCGTGCAGCCGAGATGGGCTACGAATCGCCCATTCACGAAACTAAGGCTGAGACTGACGCAGATTACGATGCAGCGATCGATTATTGTCTAAAACACATTAATGAGATCGCATTTGTCGCCGCTTCGCATAATGAAACAAGTGCCAAGCTTCTTGCCGAAAAGATGAACGAAATGGGCATCGATCCGAATCACCCAAATATCTTCTTTTCGCAGCTCTACGGCATGGGCGACAACATTTCGTACGTGCTCGCCAAGAAAGGCTACAACGTATCTAAATACGTTCCATACGGTCCGGTCAACGATGCGGTGCCTTATCTAATGCGTCGTGCGGAAGAGAACTCATCTGCCGCCGGACATATGAGCCGCGAACTCGAAATGATCCAAGCCGAGATCAAACGTCGCGGTATTTAGCGAACTTGTCCTACCCAAAGCTCGTAATCCTCAACAATGTTCTGTCCCAAATGTGGAAAATCTGACCAAGCTCCCGAAGCGTTCTGCCGCGGCTGCGGAACGTATTTACCTGATCTTAACAAACCTGTAAAAGGCCCTGTCACGCCGCAGCAGCACGTAACGGCGAATATTGTATTGAGTTCGATGTCGATCGTTGCAGGAATCACGATGGCAATTCTTCTGTGGTCGATCTTAGGATTTCGCCCCGAAACGCATCCGCTGATCTACGTCGCGGCCGGACTATTCATGGCAATGGCGATGTGGCATGTTCAGACGCTATGGCGTTCGATCTTGTTGCGGAAACAGATCAAGCTCGTCAAACGATCACCTGTGATCGAACAGCTGCCCGAACCGAATTTCGAGAACGTCGTCCCTGCGAGCGTTGTCGAAAGAACGACGCGGGATCTTACCGGAACGAAACACAGTTCATCTCAAACCAAGTAACAATCTGATCGAACGATCTGAGATCTCACGCCCACCATTTCGC
>CALMPJ010000021.1 GCA_937871585.1 uncultured Acidobacteriota bacterium
TGGCGAGCTTTTCAATGGCCTCGAACTCGTTCCGAAACAGCGCGGAGGGACGCGTTGAGAAGACCGACTGGTTCCGCGTGACAGCATTTGGCAAGCAGGCGGAGACACTTGCACGTTACGTCCGAAAGGGCAGTCGTCTTTACGTTCAGGGGCGTTTGACCTTTAACCCGTGGGTAGATCAGAACGAGTCTCCGCAGGCCGGCGCAGAGATCGTACTGCAGGAGTTCCAGTTCCTGTCGGGCCGCCGCGACGAGGAAGGCGATGGAGCTGCGATGCAGACAGCACAGACCGCACCGGTGGAACTCCAGCAGGCCGCAGCTTACTAATCCAATTCGAATTCAGACCTATCTGCCGCTTGGAGAGAACTTTCTTCAGGCGGCAGTTCTTTTGCATATAGGGAGCCTGGTATGCGATATCGAATTGTAAGGGTGAAGTGGATCACCAGAGCCTTTGTAAGAAAGCATCGCGATCATATCTTCTTGTTCGGAGACAACGTTGTCCGGCGTGGTCTTGGCGGACAAGCCGCTGCGATGAGAGGTGAACCGAATGCAGTTGGCATACCGACGAAGAAACTCCCCAGCAATAGCGACGAAGCCTTTTTTACCGACGCAGAATTGGAACGGAACAAGGCGGCGATCGATCATGCCTTCGAACATTTGGCACGTATAAGTACCGCTCCTGAACAGATCGTTGTCATTCCCGTAAACGGCCTCGGAACCGGCCGTGCTCAACTTGAAAGCCGAGCACCGCTTACCTTCGCTTATCTGCAAAACCGACTAGCAGAACTTTCCCTATAGCCGGCCGATCTCGTTTCCCCTACATACTTCTCCCGCACCTTGAGAGGGATTTTCAAGCCTGAATGAAAGTGCTTTTAATTCAGGGTTTTGAAAATGCGGCCCTTAAATACTACGCATTTTCGATTCGGCACCACGCCGATCATGAGAGGAAGTTATGGCAGACAGAATAAGTATCGAACAACTCAGAAAGCACGCTCCTAACAATCAGATGCTGGCGTTCATGCCGGTCAATACCGGTTCGCCGATGCAGGACTGGTGTGCTCATCTTTCATCGCATCCGTTGCGAAGGAGAGAGCTAGAAGAGTTCTCGATCTTGGGCGATGTCGTCGTTCGAATCGCCGACGAACTTGAACCGGAAGCGTTGGACCGCGTGCGGATAATGTCGCTCGAATACGCGATGAAGGTTTTGTCCGACGAGACAGATGCGAAGGAGTTCGTTAGATGCGTAAAAGCAATCGCGAGCCCGGACGCCGGGCAGTACGAATTCGAACAGATCGCAGCGTACTACTACGGCGAGATTAGACGAAGAAGCGTGGGTGAGGTTCTTCATGAAATGGGCCTGCTCGGTATGCAGTTGGAAGCTGTAACAGCGACTTCGGCCGATCGCGAGATCAGCTTCGAGGAATCTCGAACCAGAGAACAAAAACTTTGTGTCGCAGACCAAAGGCGAGTTCAGGAAGTTGCTAAGACTCGCAGGCCGCTTCCGCCAAAATGCCCGAACTTCGATGATGAAATGCAGGCGGTTCTCCGGCGTGTCGGACGTAATAAGGTCAGCCGCATGATGATCGACGACTTTGCCGAATTCTATCTGGAAGACGGCGACAAATCGGTCGAAGAACTCGACAGAGACTTCACGACTTTCGATCAACTTGAGCA
>CALMPJ010000022.1 GCA_937871585.1 uncultured Acidobacteriota bacterium
TCTGCCGGCCTTAGCACGCGAGACCGACGCATTGGGACGCAAGCCCGGCGAAGCGCTTTGGCCGGACAGATTCAGTGTCGATCGGCTGCAAAAGATCAAGCGTCAATTGGGTAGCTATTCGTTTGCCTCGCTTTATCAACAAGAACCGATGCCACGTAGCGGCGGAATGTTCAAGCGCGAATGGTTCTCACGTATCGTCGCCGCCGCGCCTTTTGGTCTGCGTTGGGCTCGTGGATATGACCTTGCCGTTTCGACCAAAGACTCGGCTGATTACACGGCGAGCTTCCGTTGTGCATTCGGTCCCGACGGCACGCTCTATATCGCAGACGGCTTTCGAGACCGCATCGAGTATCCCGAGCAGCGTCGCTACATTGTCGAGCGTTTGGTTCGCGAGCGAAACACGGAGCACGGTGTCGAGAGTGCTCTGCACGGTTCGGCGATCGTTCAAGATCTGACGAACAACGTGCGAACTCGCGGACGGCCGATCCGTTCGGTCCGAGTGGACAACGACAAATGGACACGGGCACTTGCCTGGTCGCCGCTAGCTGAGGCCGGAAAGATCGCTCTTGTTCGCGGTTCATGGAACGACGAGTTTATCGCCGAGGCCGCGGCGTTTCCGCGGGGCCGCCACGACGATCAGATCGATGCCGTTAGCTTGGCGGTGCAGATGCTGTCCGCTAAAACGAAGGCGATGACCTCGTTTCGATAGGAGAAATTATGGAAGAAAACTTAGAAAGATTGATAAATGCGCTTCGTACGAACGGCACGCGCGCCGCTCGGTATGAGCGGTACTACGACGGACGGCACGACCTGCGGTTTGCGACGGACAAGTTTGCAAATACGTTTGGTGAGTTGTTTCGAGAGTTCGCACTGAATCTGTGTCCGGTCGTTTGCGATGCCGTTCGAGACAAACTCCGGATCACGGGATTCAGCGTCGAATCGGGCGAAGTCGAAAGTACCGAACAGATGACTCGACATATATGGCAGCGTGCACGTATGAACGCCGTCGCCAATCAAATACACAAAGAAGCCCTCAAAACAGGCGACGCCTACGCGATAGTGTGGCCGAACGATCGGGGCAAAGCACACGTATTTGCTCAGAATTCCGCAAATATTGCCGTCGAGTATTCGCTCGACGAGCCGAACCAGATGATCTCGGCAATGAAATGGTGGATCGATGAGAACAAATACGCCAGAGCGAATATGTTCTATGCAGATCGCATCGAGCGATACATCTCAAGATCGAAGGTCGAAGGCTATCTGCCTGCGGCAAAGGATCTCATCGCGATCTCGGACGGTGTAACGGCAAATCCGTTTGGCATCGTGCCGGTGTTCCATTTCGCGAATAACGCCGACATCGGCGGTCGTGGTCGAAGCGAACTCGATCCTGTGATCCCGATACAAGAC
>CALMPJ010000023.1 GCA_937871585.1 uncultured Acidobacteriota bacterium
CTATCGCATCGACAAGCTCAGGCGAATATGCGGCTTCCTGCTTGGTCGATTCCGTTTCATCGATCTCGAATTTGATCAGTGTAGATTCAGCTTGCTCGGTCTGGGCCGGCGTGTCCGTCGCAGTCGCAGCGAAAGGATCAATGGCGTTCATCGACGAATGTTCATCCACCAAGACAGGCGTCGTATCGACCGCAGCGGCATTCGGACGAAATTCCTCGATGAGCTCATCGTCGAATTCGGAGTCATCGAAAATGCGCTGGAATGATGCTGCCCGGGCAGAATTTGTTTCGGCTGCATCTGCCGCACGATTCAAATATTCAAGGTCGGCATCGACGGAGACGGTTTCGATAATGGCAGGCTCCGCGACAACCTCGCTCGGTTCGTCGTCAACAATTCGCTCAAACGGATCGGTCGATATCTGATCAACGGTTTCTGCGTAGGGATCAACGTGTTCTACTACGCTTTCGACTTCCGTCGAAGCAAATCCTGCGATCGGCTCACTCGATGCTTCGGCAGCCAATTTCGGCTGCTCGATCTCATCTAGAAAGGCAAGTTCGGCAAAATCGTTTGCGGCCTCATCTTCTAGTTCGCTTGATACTGTCGCGGTTTCGATCTCGACCGGTTCATCAACACTTGCATAAACGCTCTCGACATATAGATCGTCAATGTCCGCGGTGCCATGCATCATCGCGACATCAAACGAGCGATTGTCGAGCAGGTCTACGACCTTATCAACAACATCTCGGACCGACGCAAAAGGCTTTGTAAAATAGTAGTTTGCCCCGACACGCGAGGCTTCGCCAGCGTCGAATGGTTCGAACGAACCTGTTAGCAGAACGACCGGAATATCTCGCGTTTCTTCGTCCAACTTGATCATCTCGCACAGCGTATAGCCACTAATTCCAGGCATATTCACGTCGGCGATCAGCAGATCAGGCTGGGCATCGACAAATGATCGCATCGCTTCGTCGCCGTCGGCGACCGAAGTCACATCTATGCCTTCGTCAGCGAAAGTGAGTTCAATAACCTTGCGGATCGTTACTGAGTCATCGGCAAGCAGAATTCTGGGACGTTTTTTGAGATCTGATTCGTACATCACTTGGGCAAAGACTTAGTTTAGCAAAATGAAGGCGTGGTTTCATCGGCCAGAGGCGAGTTCGGCAGCAAGTTTGATCGCGGCAAGCATACTGCCGTGTTCGGCGACGCCCTTGCCCGCAATATCGTATGCCGTCTTCTGCTTGAAAAAAAAGAAAAGGATCGGCAATCCGAGCGTGACGTTCACGGCTTTGTTGAACGACAGG
>CALMPJ010000024.1 GCA_937871585.1 uncultured Acidobacteriota bacterium
AAAGCCTCAGCCAAAAATCCCGCGTCGCGATACGTCGTCATCGAAACGACCTCGCCGTGTTTGCGTTTCGAGAGCTTGCCTTTGTTCGGTGCCATGATCAGCGGCAGATGCGCGAACGTCGGCGGCGTGGCGCCGAGGGCTTCGTAGATCAGGATCTGCTTGTGTGTATTCGTAAGATGATCCTGACCGCGAATTACGTGCGTGATCGCCATCTCGATGTCGTCGCAAACGACCGCGAGATTATAGAGCGGATGTCCGTCTGAGCGAAGCAGAACTAGATCTTCGGTATCGTCGTAATCGCGTTCCTGAATGCCGTAAACTTGATCGTCAAATGCGGTCCGTCCATGCGTCGGAACCTTCAGACGAATCGCGAACGGTTCGCCCGCTGCGGCTCTCGCATCGCTTTCTTCGGTTGAAAGATCGCGATACGGATTGTTGCGCATGTTCTTGTCGCCGCCTTGCTGACGAGCGCGTTCCTTGATCGCGTCTTTTACATTGGCGTCGGTCGGTTCGGCTTTGGGCGTAAAATCGCGGTACGCCTTGCCCTCGGCGAGCAGGCGTCGGGCGGCTTCGCGGTGCTTGTCGGCGTTGTTCGACTGGAAAACGATCGCTTCGTCCGGTGCGAAGCCTAGCCACGCCAGGCCTTGCAGGATCGACTGTGTCGATTCGTCTGTCGAACGTGCGAGGTCCGTGTCTTCGATACGAAGCAGAAACTTGCCGCCCGTATGGCGAGCATAGAGATAGTTGAACAGCGCGGTGCGTGCTGAGCCGATGTGCAGATAGCCGGTAGGAGACGGTGCGAATCTAACGCGAGTGGTCATAACCAACTAGTTTGCCCGACTGTCGTGTTTAGTGCAATTACGATGTCTTGGCCAACGATGCTGTAAGTGTGTTTATCTGTTTCGAAAGCTCGTCGATCTTATTCAACACATCATGTTTGAACTTGTCATCACGTATGTCGTCTTTGCCCTCGACCAGGAAGCTGCCGTTTGGATTTAGAACAAGTTGCTTGATCTCACTCGCATCCTCGAGACCGTTCTCGTGGGCGACGATGTCGAGGTCGCTTTCCGTCATTAGCTCGTGCTTCAACATCGCATGGTCAATGCGACCGTCTTCGATCAATGTTATCGGCTTTCCCTCGGTTACGGCTTCAACTTTTGGCCAACGATATTTCACGTAAGCCACGGCATAGTTGATCGCCAGCAGAGCACACGCACCGACGATGCCTCCGACTAGCGAAGTGTCGTCACCAATGATCGCGTTCTGAACCGTGTTCGATAGCGACAAAATGACCACCAGATCGAGCGGATTGAGCTGAGCCAATTCGCGTTTTCCGACTAAACGCAACAGAACTACCAGCGTAATGTAAATGATGATCGGTCGGACGATCTTCTCAAGCCAGGTGACACCATCGCCGAGCGAAAACATATTCGTCCAGGAATTTGGGTCAGCAATGGTGAGCAGTTCGATAAACATAAATGACAACCTCGATCATTCGAGTTTATTAGCACACAGTGCAAAAGAATAGATGGCCGCGGCGAATGATTCGCCTTGGCCGTCTGATAATTGGCTTTTCTATGAGGTTTATTGCTTGCGACTCAATTTATATCCAATGAACGCCATCGGTACATATGCAAGCAGCAGATCTACGATAGTGTACCAAACCGGTATCGGTGCCATGAATGCGACCATGGTACCGCCCAATAGGAACAATGCGCCAATAATCATCGCAATGACAAGTCTATGGCTTACTGCGATGAACATTGCGACCAACGACCCTACGAATGCTCCTAAGGCGTGTGCGAGGAACACCACCAGGTAATTGATCGGCTGAAGTAAGTGGACGGTCTTTGCAAAGTTCTCTGTTGTTGACTGGTCAAATCCGGCTGGCGGCGGAATTAACATCGTTCCAATAGCAATTGTTGCCCCGTTGATCAGACCGCCGATAATTGCTCCGAGAATGACCGCCAAGATGTTTCTAACTATATTCATTTCAATTCTCCTTTGTTGTTTGAGCCGGCATTCTGGCCCCGAAGTAGATCGCGGCGAGCTTAGTGCCGAATGAGGTAGCCAGTAGTGGCAAGAATGCGACGATCTGATCCGCCGCGACGGCGACAATGATAGCGAAATCCACTGCGACGTAGATCACCCAAGTGGCTATCGCGACCTTCAAGGCTCGTTCGCTTAGAAAACGCCGCAGTAGCCAACCAGCTGTGAAAAACACGGGAATTCCGCCGATAATGCTTGCGTACGGCCCAAAACGGCTTGCTGCGTCCTGATAAAATGCGTCATCGTGTCCGGGATTTATCACATGTCCGTAAAGGACCATGAAAAGAAAGAACAGGAATATATTCACAATTCCGGCCACGATCGCGGTCGGAAAGGCTACCCAAAGTTTTGAACCTTTTGTCATGTCTGAGCCTCCGTCGGCAGCAGTTCGCGTTTTCTAAGCAGTGCCGCGCTAATTAGTGTAACGATGATGCCTACCGGCAGTATCTCGATGATCGAGAATGCAAATCGGATCGGCAGCTTCTTGTACATTTCGGCGAACTGCTCGCCTTCCGCGCGAGCGGTCTCGATCTCAGCGGCTGATGCCCCGTCGGTTTTCATCTTTTCGAGATTGTATGCCGTATATTTTGCGATGAAGTCGTCGCCGATCTGCGGATAATAAAGTTCCCAGCTCACTGCGTAACAGAGTGCAGAGATCAGCGTGATCAGAATGCCGACCTGCAGGCCCTTGAGAAACGAGATCTTGCCGCCGTTGTTGTCGCGGTATGACTTGATGCCGAAAAATACGAGCGACAGTGCAATGATCATCGTCGCGTAGCCGACGAACATTCCGTTGTCAAAATTGAGTGTGCCGTTGTTTACAAAGCCCATCAGCAGCCACATCAGCAGACCTGAAATGACGCCTGAGATCAGACCAAATACGATCACGATCTTTTTCATACTAATTTTCCTCCAAACACGACGAATATACGCGTATTGCTAGATCACGCGCATCGGCCGAAAGGATGAATTTCGGCTATTTACAGCTTTTCAGTCGAAAGTACTAAGGAATTATACGCAAATTCTTGGCTATTGCTATTGCTTCGGTGCGACGGCTGGCATCGAGCTTGGCGAGGACGTTGGAGACGTGTGTTTTAACTGTGGAATTTGAAACAAATAGCTTTTCCGCTATTTCCTGATTGGACAGTCCGGCCGCGAGCAATTCGAGAACCTCGAATTCGCGTTTGCTTATACCTGTTTGTCGTAGATTTACTTCGTTCTGTTCGAAAGGACCTGCTATCTCGACTACCTTCGGACGCGTAAGCTTGAGCCCGGCCCAAATGCCAATTGCTGTGAACATAATCGCGATAAGACCGATGTAGAGTTCAAGCGGAACGTCCCGAACAATATACTTGTATTCGACAAACTTCAACAGCGCGATCAAAGCCGCCATTGCGATACCGTAAATTATGATAGTTCGACGCATTGCAGCCGTATTTTCACGTAAATATGCAACGAAAGCAAAAAATCTACCTAGAAACTAATTTGCTTATTGTTTTCCACCCAATTGGCCTTAGAAGCACAATCGAACTCAAAACCCATGTTGATAAAACCAGGCCACCATCGATAATTATTAGTCCGACAAGCGCGTGCCTCTGCGAATCTTCCGGTGTCCCTCTAACGTGAGCAGCTCCATATATTGTTCCAAATAACATGAGGAACGAGACTGGAAGAATCACAAAACTGATAATAATTGCAATTGCAGATGCGAAAGTAGAGTAAACAGGGTGTTTACCTTCGCGGAACGATCTATAGCATGACAAACAAACACATATCGGAACTGCGGCAGCTAAAGGAAGGTAAAGGAGAAAGAGGATCTGATCCATCGTTTTAGATGGCGGAGACGACAGGATTCGAACCTGTGGTAGTCTTTTGGACTACAACGATTTAGCAAACCGCCGCTTTCAGCCGCTCAGCCACGTCTCCGTTTGCCTGAACTTAATATTCGAGGCAATTTCCAATTCTAGCCGACAAGCCAACTTTGTCAAGCATAATGTCATCAAATTGACACTTGGGACAGTTGACACTGTTTACATTTGCGAACAAAATACGAAGATTGCCGTAGTGTCGGTTGTAATGGGATTTATTGGCAAGAGCAAATACTTGATGGCCGCAATTATTGCGGTTGGTTTTGCAGCGCTTGTCTCTAATGCCAATACCGTCTCGACAAATGCTGTCGTCACTGCAAACGCGGGCAGTAATTTCGGCACTATCAAAGGCGTCGTTCGCGACCACGTCGGCAATCCGATTGCTGACGCAACCGTCGCGATATTCAAACTCGGTACTTCTAAACTTCTAAAACAGGTCAACTCCGCAGCAGACGGCAGTTTTGTAGCTCGCATCCTGCCGGGACGTTATTCGGTGCTTGCGGTTGCGCAAGGTTTCAATCCCGTTACGCTCAATGATGTTGCGGTCAATAAATCTGCATTGTTGAACTACGGATTCAGGCTTGAGCGTGCCGGAAGCGGCAACACTTTGCCTGAAAAGCGTGCCGATAGAAACAGTTCAAAATGGCATGTCAGGGCTGCACAAATGCAGCGTTCAATCTATCAGAACGCCGAGGGCAAAGAGCCTGTAGCCGAATCACAAGTCGATGTAGCCGAAACCGAAGATGAAGGTCGCTCAGGTGGCGGCAAAGTTCGCACAGTTGTCGAAACCGGAGTCACTGCGGATGCTAACGGTGCGTTTCCTACGCTAAATTTTGCGACTGCAATGCCCGTCGGCAACGAAGCTGAGGTCGTAATTATCGGCCAGACCTCGATCGCCGTTAATGCTCCGCAGCGATTCGAAACAAAATTAACATTTCGGCCCGCGGACGATCATAAAATTCGGATCAACACAGCGATTTCAAAGCTGGGCGTTCGGCATTCGTCATTGTTAGACCGACGTCTGGGCCAACTTTCGTTCCAAGCGACGGACGAATGGCGTGTTCGCGAAGGATTGGTGCTTGTTTACGGTGTAGATTATTCCAAATTCTTCGGAGCCGGAAACGATTCATCGATCACGCCGCGGCTTGGCCTGTCGTTCGATATAAACGAAAAAACGCGGCTGACGACCGCATATACCACTAAGACTGAGACGCCGACCTGGTCGCAAGCTATCGACCTCGAAGGAGCAAGCGTATTGTTCCGCGAGCCGGTGTTTATCGAAGATCTCGTGGTTTCGAACTCGAAACCGCAGATGAACAAGAGCCGTCGCTTCGAATTCGCGATCGAACGCGTGCTTGATGGCCGTTCGAGTGTCGAAGCCGGTGCCTTCTTCGATACGACGCTTGGCCGAGGTGTTGGGATCAATGCCTTGCCGTTCGATGTGTTAGGCACGAGCGAGTTTGGCGAGTTGGTGGGTAATCAACAGGGCTCAGCACAGGGCTTACGCGTCGTTTATAATCGCCGCATTTCGGGAACGATCAACGCATCAGCCGGTTATTCGTATGGCGTCGGCCAGAGCCTTTCCGGTGAAGGCTACAGCGACCCGACGAAGCTTTTCGAGCGTTCCGTGTTCCAAACTGTATTTGGCAAGATCGGCGTTGATCTCGATACAGGAACGAGCGTCCAAACCGTTTTCCGGCTTTCGCCAAAGGCAACCGTTTTTGCCATCGATCCGTTCAGCGGCCGACTCGCGATCTACGATCCGGGCCTGAGCGTTCTCGTCACGCAGCGATTGCCCACGTTCGGAATGCCGTTCCGTGCGCAAGCAACGGTCGATGCGCGGAACATTTTGGATACTCATATTTTCGCGACTGGCGACGAAGGAGTTCTTCGTTCGACGGCCGCCGGCCGAGCATTTCGCGGTAGTATTCTGGTTCGTTTCTAGTAGACCTGAGAGCAGTTTTTCCGGCCCGCACGACACCTAGCCTCAAAACGGCGTGTCCTGCGGGTCTTTCGATTTTTCGACAATCTCCAAATTCTTGGATTGCCGCGCTTCGGATTTCTGAATACCGTTAACTTGGTACGGAACAAATAGCAGGAAAGCCAATGTTTATCGCACTTTTCTGAAACCAAAGCGAATCGCAAACGTTAGTTTTGTTGGTACGTCATTTGCGTCTTTGAACAGTTTAGGCAGAGTTGCCAGTTGGTAATGAAAGGTAAGTTTCTCACAAGCTGGAGTTTGATGTGGATGCTAGCCGCGATCCTATTGGTCGCGGGCGGTTCGCTCAATCTCATGCAGCGAGGATTTCAGAAGCTCCCGCCGACCGACGGTATTGTTTGGGATCAGCGCGCAGACGGACTATATACCAGGCGGATCGTTCCGGGATTAGCAGCAGATCGCGCCAGTGTCTCGCTTGACAATAAGCTAATTGCGGTTAGTTATGACGGTGGCAAAAGCTATGACGAGGTGACCAAGATCGGTCAATTGCCGTTTTATTGGGACAACGCCGGTTCCGAGCATGAGCTGATCTACAAGCTACAAAAACCCTACTCTTTCAACAACGAATATGATGCGACGCTCCGCGACCTGACCGAACAGCCGCGTTGGACACCGTCGATAATCTTCCTTGGCATCGTCGGGTTGATCTGGTTACTTGTCGGACTTTTTGTGTTGTTCAAACAAGGCGGCCATTCACCGTTCGTTATTCATTTTGCGATAGTGTGTTTGGCGGCGTTCGTCTTTCATACCTATCGCTCGTTGGGATTTGGACAAGATTTCGATTTGGCTATCCAATTGATCGATGACCTTGCATTCCTCGCGTTCGTGCCATTGTTTCTGCACTTTTGTATTCGTTATCCAGTACGAAGCGACGTTTTTGACGGCAGCAAGTGGAAGACGCTCATACTTTACGCCCCGGCCGCGACGATCTTTCTTGGCATCATTTCGATCACATTGATACCGCAAATTTCGATAAATAGCGGTATGGCGGAATGGATAAGTCAGTTCAACTCCGAGACAAATTTGTTGTCGGGTTTGTATCTTGCCTCGCTTTATCATTTTGTGGTGGGAGTTTCGGCCGGTGCTGTTTTTCTGGTCTGGCGGTTCATGAAGAATCACCAGCCAGTAGTGCGGCAGCGACTAAAATGGGCTGTCGCAGGCACGGTCGCGGCTATCGTTCCGATCATTGTTTTCCAGCTGATTACGCGTCTCGGCATCGACATCCCGGACGATAATTACAGCACTGCGTTGACAACACTTCCGCTGGCATTAATTCCGCTGAGTTTTGGCCATTCGGTCGTTCGTTATCGATTGATGGACGTCGATGTTGTGGTTCGTCGTGCATTGGTTTACGCGATGACGACGATGGCGATCGCGATGATGATCGGTGCTGTTGCTTTAGGACTGATATTTATTGTCGTTGGCAAAGATCTGTCATCGACCGAGATCACGCTTCGAGCGTTAATTGCAGTTGTTGCGATGGCCGCGATCGTGCTTATCAGCGAACCTTTGAAGAAGTTTCTACAGGAACGAGCCGACAGGTTCTTCTACGGCGAACGCTACGATATGCGTCAGGGTCTGCTCGATTTCGGCAAAACGCTTTCAGCAACTACGGCTCTCGATCCGTTGCTTAACGCATTGATCGAACGGCTCCGTCAGGTTCTCGATGTTGAAAAGGTCGCGATCCTCATCGAAGATCATCGTCAAGAATCACATTATCGCCTCGCTAAGGCTGTTGGTCTCGACGAAGAATACAAGATACCTGCGGATTTCCGTACGATGATACGGCTTAAATCTGCCGAGAAAGGCATCGTTCGTGCAGACGAGTTTGAATCAACCGACATCGAGATCTCGGATCCCGGAGCAACAAGCCAGCCGATCCGACAAGAACTTCACTACTTCGTACCGTGCCTTGCGAGAGGAAAAATGGTTTCGGTGATCGGTCTCGGGCGTGCCAGCGATGGTTCGCTATTGTCGAGCGAAGACCTTGAGATCCTGCGTACGGTTTCGGGCTATATTGCCGTTGCGATCGAGAACAGCCGCCTTTACGAAGAGCAGCAGCAGCATACGGAAGAGCTTGCATTACTCAAAGAATTCAACGAATCGATCGTCGAATCCGTAAACGTCGGCTTGCTTGCGGTTGACGAGGATGGCCGTATTATTCGCTGCAATTCGCCGTTCGAGCAGATCACCGGACGCGTTCGCGAAGACGTTGTCGGCAAACGTGTCGAGGATATTTTCGATCAGGCGTTTGCATTGAATCTCGAAAGCATATTAGGCAAATCGCGTTGGCATCTGACCGAGATCCGCAACGCTTATAAGCTGCATACTTACGATGTTCACGGCGGCTCGCTGATACTTAACGTCGCCATCGCACCTCTTCGTTCACAGGGCAATCAGCACACAGGTGCGATCATTGTTCTCGAAGATGTTTCGTCCCGCGTGAAGCTTGAGGAAACGTTGCAGCAAAGCGAGAAACTATCGAGCATCGGCCTCTTAGCGGCCGGCGTTGCTCACGAAGTGAACACACCGCTCACAGGCGTATCGTCCTACACGCAGATGCTGTTGGGGATGATCCCGGAGACCGATCCGAAACACGCTTTGCTAGAAAAGATGCAGCGGCAGACCGATCGTGCGACCAACATTGTCGGCAATCTGCTCAATTTCTCTCGGGCCGGCAGTTCTGCCGATTTTATCGATTGCGATATCAACAAGCTGCTCAATGACACGCTCCAGCTGCTCGAACCTCAGCTTCGCAAATCGAGTGTCGAGATCGTGAAGGACTATGTTTCCGACCTTCCCGAGATAACAGGAAACGCCGGCAAACTTCAGCAAGTTTTCACCAACCTGATCTTAAATGCACGCGACGCGATGTTTGGCGGCGGCACGATCACACTTCGGACTTTGGCTGAAGATGAGAATACTGTTGTTGTCGAGGTCATCGATTCGGGCGAGGGAATTCCCGACGAGAATTTATCTAAGATCTTCGATCCGTTCTTTACGACCAAGGGCGTCGGTAACGGAACCGGTCTTGGGCTTGCTGTCACTTACGGCATCGTCCAGGAACATGCCGGTTCGATCGAAGCCGCGAGCGACGGCCGAAACGGCACCACATTCCGCATTACATTCCCCGCCGCAAACGCAATTCGGCGTCGTGCAGTCAGTTGATCCGCTCGATCACGTTCGTCCTCGCAGTTCGCGCAAAAAAGACAGCCGCAGCAAGTGCGACGAGCATTATGGCGGACGCGGTTGCGAACGTACGGAACACGGTCGCGTCATCGACCTTGTCCATTTGATTGTTGAGCAAAACTCCGCCGATCATCGGTCCGATAGCACGGGCTAGGCTGGCAATAGATTGGACAATGCCGAGAGCTTTGCCTTGTTCGCTTTCTGCCGACACCTTTGATGCGAGGCTCGTAAGCGAAGGCGATGCCATTGAATTGCCAAAAGAAAGCGTCGCCGTTACGAACAGCAGCAAAGCAATTCCACCTGACAACGGTCCTAAAAATGGATACGCGAACAAGCTCAATACCATTGTGATGCAGCCGGCGACAACGAGCCTTGGTTCGCCAAAACGCCGTACCAGCGGACCAAAGACCACGCCTTGCGCGACAACAGAAATAACACCTACAAATAGGAACAAGTAGCCATTCTGCTCCGCATTCAGGCCGTATCTAAATGCCGTGAATAGTACAAACGCGTACGTCAGGATCGAGAACGAAGTTACTAGAAGAAAGTAAACGAGGTTAATTAGAGCGAACTGTTTCTCACCAAAGGATTCGAGCATTTCGGCAACACGGCCGCGGCGTTCGGGCATATTCGAACGCATCTCGTCTGTGACTGATTCCGGAAGCACGAAATACAGAGCGATCGCATTTACAAATGACAGAGCGGCAGCAAAATAAAACGGGACATGCACACCATATCTACTCAATATTCCTGCGATCGCGGGACCTAGAATAAAACCAAGCCCGAACGCGGCACCAAATAGGCCCATGCCTTTCGCACGATTTTCCTTTGTGGTGACATCGGCGATGTACGCCTGCGCAGTCGAGATGTTGCCGCCCGTAACTCCGCCGATAACACGGCCGGCGAAAACCATCGCGAGCGAGCCTGCCCAGCCAATACAGAAATATCCGATCGCGGATCCCAACAAACTAATGAACAATATCGGCCTGCGTCCGTAAATATCGGACAGACGGCCGAGTATCGGTGAAAAGAAGAACTGCATCCAGGAATAGATCGAAAATAGTATTCCGATCTCAAATGGAGTCGCATTGAACGGCGGCGTTTCCGCGTAGAACGGCAGAATCGGAATGACCATCCCAAATCCGATCAGATCGATAAAGATCGTCACGAAAATGATGATCAGCGGCGTTGTGAAAAACCTTTCGTTCGCGTCAGGTTTTTCGCTGTCGATCTGCGGTTTGTCGGTCATTATTTGCGTAGTTTGCCGTGCTGTGTCGGATAGCAGCGAGATATTATTGTAAGATAACAGGAACGGTAAGCCCAATTGGGCGAATATTAAGGTATTAGAAATGCGAAATTTGCTACGTTCGAACGCTATACTACTGTTTGCCGCGATCGCGGTTTTTGCGATGTATCAGGAAGCCGAAGCTCAACGAAAGAAACCGACCACAAAGCCTGTCGTCGTTGCCGAACCGAATTCGGCTCCGTCCGATATCAGTTATACGGTCGGAATGTCGCAGCCGTGGACGCACTTGCTCGAGGTCGAGATGCGTGTAAAATGGACAGCTCCGAATAAGGTCGCACCCAAAACCGAGCTGAAAATGCCGGTCTGGACTCCGGGCAGCTATCTGGTTCGTGAATACGCTCGCCACGTCCAGAATTTTGCAGTCAAAGACGGCACAGGAAAGGTGTTGGCGTGGCGAAAGACTACGAAGAATACTTGGCAAGTCGATACGACGGGCATCACAGAACTCGTCGCGACATACAAGGTCTATTCGAACGAGCTTACAGTTCGCACGAACGAGCTGAACGATGAGCACGCGTTCTGGAACAACACTGCTCTACTTTTCTTTGTAAAAGGCCAGCTCAAACTGCCTTCGACCGTTGAAGTCAAACCGTACGGCAACTGGCGTGTCGCGACCGGATTGCCGGCGGTTGCCGATCGGCCAAATACGTTTCGAGCTCCGGATTTCGACGTGCTTTACGATTCGCCGTTCGAGGTTAGCGATTTCAAGGAGTTCAAGTTCACTGCCGCAGGCAAGCCGCATCGTTACGTCATTTCTGGCGAGGGCAACTACGACGCTCCGAAACTCGTCGCTGATACGATCAAGATCATCGACGAAACGGTGAAGATATTCGGTGACGTTCCGTATGACGACTACACATTTATTCTCAACACACGCGGCGGCGGCGGGCTTGAGCATCTTAATTCAACGGCGTTGCAGACGAGTAGATTTGGATTTAAACCGAACTCGCGTTATGTCGGCTTCCTCGGTCTTGTCGCTCACGAATTTTTCCACGCTTACAACGTCAAGCGAATGCGGCCCGATGTTTTGGGGCCGTTCGATTACGAGAACGAGAACTACACCAAACTACTTTGGGTCGCCGAAGGCGGCACAGAGTATTACTCGAATCTGATCTTGGTGCGGGCAGGTCTGATGTCTGATAAGGAATATCTCGGCCAGCGTGCAGCAGGAATTCAGGCCTTGCAGAATCGTCCCGGACGATTTGAAACAAGCTTGGAAGAATCAAGCTTTGACGCGTGGATCAAGTACTATCGTCAGGACGAAAACTCGGTAAACAACCAGATCTCTTACTACGACAAAGGCGAGATCGTCACCTTGATGCTCGACCTAGCGATCCGCGGTGCGTCAGATGGAGCCAAGTCGCTCGACGATGTAATGCGTGCCTTGTATATCGACTATTACAAGGCGAATAAGAATTTCTCGGACGCTGATTTTCAGCGTGAATGCGAGAAGGCAGCAGGCAAGAGTCTCGACGATTTCTTTGCAAAATACGTTCGAGGCCGCGATGAGATCGATTACAACGCATTTGCGTCGGTCGTCGGCCTTAACCTAAATGAACGAGCGACCAATGCCGGACGCTCGTACATTGGTGCTGATCTGGCTGAAGATGCGGGACGCTTGACCATTCGTTCGATACCGGCGGGAACTCCTGCATACGACCAAGGCCTGAACACCGGCGATCAGATCGTCGCGATCGATGGCAACCGTGCAAGCCAGGCGTTTCTTCAATCGTATATCGCCGACAAAAAGCCCGGCGATAAGGTTAGGTTGACGATATTTCGCTTTGACAAGATCCGTGAGATCAATTTTACGCTTGGTTCGAACGACAGGAAAGACTATTCTTTTGGCTCCGTAGCGACACCGACCGAGGCTCAGCAGAGGCTCTACAAACAGTTATTGAATGCAGATCTTCAATAGAAACAGGACTTTCCTTGCCGCTTTTTTGGCTATTGCTGTGAGCTTTTTTTCGGCTTGCGGTTCGAAACCGCCGGAATCAAATTCGGCGGGCGTCACTGCTTTGTCCCAAGTTCCGGCCGTGCGTTTGAACTATCGCTACGAAGCCGACGTTCCCGTACCGACACTGCCGGGCGTGACTATCGAGGAACGTAACGCCGCGGTTCAGGCCGATTTCGATACGAATCGTACACAAGAGCAGCTCGACCGAACGATCACTTCGCCCGACAAGAAACGCGTGCTTGCCGTTTATCGAAACGTCACCGATCTAACGTCCGAAGTTCGTCTCGATATGTACACGCCCGAGGGCAAGCTGCTTCGCAAGGTGACCGCTGACACGATGGCCGTTCATTTTCCGGACACGATAATTTGGTCGCCTGATTCGTCGTCGGTGGCGTTCGTCGCGATGTTGCGGACCTTGACGCCGTTAGCTCCATCGACAACTCCGGCGACTGCTTCGTCAACGACACCGCTTTCGGCTGAGCCTGCTTCGCCTGTGGAACCAACTCCGCAAGCCGCCGCAACTCCGGCCGCTCCGACGGGCGTTCTAACGTTTCGCACCGAGCAAATATATATCTGCAACGCCGACGGTGCGGGCATCAAATCGCTGACTCAGAACGAAGGCCTGATCTATTTCTACTACGTATGGTCGCCCGACAGCACGATGCTCGCGGCACTTGCAACGACGGAACGCGAATGGCGTTATTTAACCGTTCTTGCAGAGCAGAAAGGCGAGGTCATGGTGCCGCTTGGCCGCCCGCGAGTTGTTGAGAAAAACGGCCGCGAACGCCGTCTCGACGATAATCTTACGGCGGTACATCCTGTCTGGTCGCCGGACTCGGCAAAGGTCGCGGCTGCATTCGAAACACAGATCCGCATCTATGACGCCGGAGGCGTGAACCCGACTCAAGCCGCAATTCCGTTGAAGAATCAATTGTTGATATCGTCGCAAGCCTACGACCGCCAACAGCAGCAGATAGCAGCAAATTCGACCGATCCTAATGCTGCACCATCGGCCTCGCCTGCCGAGCCATTGACCACGCTGCCCGACGAAAAGCTACTCGTTTCGTACAATCCGATCGTCGAACTCGGTTGGACTTCGGAAGATCTGCTTTACGCAAAGACGGCGTATCTGAAACGAATGAAGCTCGAAACCGAGAACGTCACCAGCTTTGCACGCTGGCATCGGCTCGTGTTTTCGGCCCAGCCGCTGACGCCCGTCGCTAATAAATAGAACACTATGAGATACACAACCATCGCCGAGATATTCGACGCAAACCGCAACGTGCGCGAGGCATTTGCCGAGTTTGCCGAAGGCATTTCCGAGTCCGAGGCCAACGCCGTCATCGATGGCGAATCGTGGACACTCGCTGCTCTCGTCGAACACGTTTCGATCGTCGAATCGGGCATCTCGCGGATCGCCGCAAAGCTGGTCGCCGCCGCGAAAGAAGCCGGAGCAACGTCCGACGGCAGCTTTCAAATGTCCGAAGCATTTGCCGCAAAGATGCGAGATCTCGCCGGAGCCAAGTTCGAAGCTCCTGAACGAGTCAAACCAACGGGCGGCATCGCGATCTCAGAATCGTTAGGAAATCTCGAAGCCTCGACCGCAAAGTTCGCCGAGTTAAAAAGCGACCTCGAAAACTACGATCTCTCGGCATTCAAGTTCCCGCATCCGTATTTCGGCGATCTGACGCCGGCCGAATGGCTCCTCGTTCTCGGCGGACATGAAGCCCGGCATATGAAGCAAGGCCAGTTGATGCTCGCCAAACTTCGCGGTTAGAAAGGCAAAATGCCCCGGCCAGAGGAGGGTTTCCGGCCGGGGCGATGGTCTCGGTTTGGGTATCATAGCAATCCATACTCTACGTATGACCGAGACTGAAGCTATGATGAAATGGTGGTAACTGAGGTTGTTTGAATTTCGGGAGCGAACGCGATGTTCGCTCCCGAATTTCGTTATTGAGCTGCCAACGGACGATCGCCATTGACACCGAAGTGAACTGCCATGAACTGGCCGTCGGAACTACGCATCACGTACCAATTGCCGTCCGCCGGGCGGAACAACGCAATGTCGGCACGTCCGTCGCCGTCGTAATCGGCAACCACAGGTACGTCACCATCGAGACCGAATCTCATGATCGTGAATCCCTGATCGGTCGATCTCCACGAATACCACATTCCTGTCGATGGACGATAAACGGTCAAGTCGGCCTTGCCGTCGCCGTCAAAGTCGGCGAGTGTTGGGATGTCACCGTTCGTGCCAAAGTGCGTGCCGCGAGCTTGGCCGTTCGAGCTGTTGATCCAGTACCAATCACCAAGTTCAGGGCGGAAGACAACGATGTCATCGCTGCCGTCGCCGTCGATATCAGCCGCCAGCGGCTTGTCCGTCGGCAGGCCGTAACGTGTGATGATAAAGCCGGTATTGTTGCTCTTTTGCACGTACCAAGTTCCGGTCGATGAGCGATAGACCGCGTAGTCGAGCCGTCCGTCACCGTCGAAATCACCGCGAACAGGCGTATCGGTCGCAATACCGAACTGCGAAGCGGTCGTGCCGCCATCCGAAGATCGAACGATCTCCCAGATGCCCGCTCCGTTCATATTGCGGAACATCGCGATATCGGTGCGTCCGTCGCCGTCGTAGTCGCCGGAGACGAGTTGGTCAGACGCCGAACCAAAGACCTGTTCGCTGTAACCGTTTGCCGTTTGCACGAACCACGTATTCGTTGATGGTCGGAACACCGACAGATCGTTCGAACCGTCGCCATTGAAATCGCTCGACGTAGATCGAAGTCGGAATGCGGAATAGACCTCACCGTTCGGATTGTTCATGCTGGTGATAACTGCTGCCCAGCCGCCAGCTCGCAGCATCTGAACCTGAGCCGCTGTGACATCGATCGTGACCGAGGCGAAGTTGCCATTCAAACCACCGACCACGCCAAAGTCGCGAATGACCTGCGAAGTACCAACTGTCGTAAAGATACGGGCACCGGTCTGGCTGCTCGACAAATTGTGGAATTCGCCAAAGATCGTGGCTTGGGTTTCAGCAACATTGAGCGAAACTTTGAACTCACCCGTTGCATTGGTCGTCACCGGCGGCGACATCAATGCTCCGGTCAAATTCGCTTCGAACGAACGACCATTCGCAGGCGAAGGGCTCGGTGTCGGTCCCGGAGTTCCGGTCGGCGTCGGTGTTGGGCTCGGGCCTGTCATTCCTGAGAATGTACCGGTCATTATCGTGCTTGCACCGTTGCGGATCGCGATAGGATCTCCGGCGACAACAACAGGAACCGTCTGGCCGTTGTCGCTGCGAAGCCTGAGACGAGCCTCGCCGCCGCTTTCGATGCTCATATTGCCAACGGCCGTGCCATTGATCGCAACGCTCAGCGAAGTACCGATCGGCAGATTGACTTGACGCACACGAACCTCGATCTCCGTTCGGCTGCTGTGGATCTCATATTGCCCGTAGCCGTTTGGCAACACGCCGTTTAGCGTCGGGCCGGTCAATGCCGCAAACAGCTCGCTCTCATTTGGCGAACCTGTCGGCGAAGGCGAGGGACTCGGCGTGCCCGTTGGAGTTCCTGTCGGAGTTCCCGTAGGCGTGCCGGTCGGCGTAGCTGTTGGCGAAGGCGTCGGTCCGCCGCCGCCAAATACACCTGCGACGACGATCGTGTCGCCGTTCTTGACCTGAACGGTTGAACCATCATTTGTCGACGGCACCTGCTGACCGTCTTCGGTTCGCAACTTCAAACGGAATTTTTGCTGACTATCGACTGCGGCCGAACCAATGTTCGTTCCATCGACCCAAGCCGTGAGCACCGTACCTTGAGCAAAACTCAGATCTTCGGCCTCTACCTCGATCTCTTTATGACCGCTTTGATAAAGCTCCCACGTAGCCGCTCCGTGCGGATTCACCGTGCCGGTCGGCGATGCTAGATTTGCCGTGCGAACGACGATGGGAATGCTGCCGCCGCTTTGCGCTCCGCTCTTGATCAGCGGCAGCGTGACCCAAGCCGCTACGAGAGCCAAGATCGCTACCAACGAAACATGATTTCTATTCAATTTCCTAAAACTTGTCATTTCAATTTCCTGCCAATTTTCTGGTTTACCTCGATTGCTCAGAGGTGTCGTCAATTGAACAGTGCAGGTAAGATCAGGAAAAAGACACAATGTGGAAAATAAAAAAGGCCACGCTGGTCACGCGGCCTTTTATCATCGGTCATTCTCGTCGGATCGACGACTATCCGTTAACGCGAACGATCGAATCTTCGAGCAGGCGGCTCGCAAACCGGCGGCGTCGCGACTGAGTTTCGCGCATCGACACGGAAATGCCTGACATCAACGTTCCAAGGCGGCACCGTTCCCTGCTCAAATCTAATGGCAGCGTCCTGAATGTGGTCAAGATATTCGTGCGGTGTCGGACACACCGATGGATACCGAGCCTTAACAAGAGCCGCGATACCGGCGACGATCGGTGCCGCCATTGATGTTCCGGACCAAACTCCGTACCGACCGCCCGGAAGTGCACTCACAATATCTTCGCCGGGGGCCGAGACATCTACGAAACTGCGATCATAAGTCGAGAAAAGCGCAAGTGAATCATAACGAGTGCTGGCGGTGACCGATAACATTCCATCAGCTTGTTCTGCTGCGGGATAGATTGGCGTTGTGTTTCCGCCGTTGCCGGCAGCAACCGAAACCTGTAAACACTGCGTGATCGGGAACTGCGTGCCTAAAGTTCCGCAATCGAGATCGTCGAGCAGATCTTTCAACAATCTAGGAGACTCAGGATAACCAATGCTTAGATTTGCTACGTTCGCACCGTGATTTGCGGCCCAGATCAACGCCGCGGTAATTCGCCACAGTTCGCCTTGGCCGTTTTGATCAAGAATACGGAGCGGCATTATCTTCACGTCAGGAGCCGTCAGTGCGACAATTCCCGCGACGTGAGTGCCGTGGCCAAACGAAGGATGCGTCAGCAAAGTGCCGACTTCGCTTGGGTCGTTGTCGCCATCGACAAAGTCCCACATGTCCGATTGCGGCACTAGTTTTCCTGCAAATGCGGGATGGTTTCGGTCGATTCCCGTATCGAGCACGGCTACAACGATAGGCTGTCCGTTATCGACTCGAAGCCCCTTTGTTCCGGCGTTTGCCCACGCCTGTTCGAGACGAATTCGGTCAGGGAAATACTGATTTTCGTAGCCTTTCTTACTGCCGCCGACGGCCCAAGAACGGCCGACAGCCCACGAACGCCCTTGCGTCCACGGCAGGCCAGGACGTTCGACCTGAGACAGTCGTCGGTTGACCTCGGCAAAGATGATGCGGACGTCGGCGGGCGTCGTCATTGCTGTGACAACCTGCGTCGGCGTATTGCCGTTGGTTATGCGAAGCAGATAAACAGGCGGCGATGCGACCTGTTCGATAGGTGTCGGGTCGAGTCCGTATTGTGCAGTAACGGCAGGCAGATCGCTCGCCAAGTTCAGCTGAACGATGACCTGATCCTGCACACAATTGCAATCCGGCTGAGCTGCCGCAGCGGCAGCCAGCAGCAGGATCACTGCGACGTTCAATATTATTGCCTTGAACTTGTTATGCATGTATCTGGTGCGGCCGGAGCCTCGTATCCAACCAAACAGTGTATTACAGATCGCGAAAAAGACACCAAAAATAAATTATTTTCCGATCGCTACGAAAGGTGCCCAAAAATAGGGATGTTCGCCGCGTTCGATCGCCGATATTTGTGCCTTTCTAAGAGATGCAGCGGCGCCGTCGCGCAGTTGTATTTGGGCGTAGAACGATTCCATAAGCCTGCGAGTGGCGGCGTCGTTGACATTCCAAAGACTCACGACTAGCGACCTGGCACCTGCCATTAAGAATCCGCGAGCGAGGCCGAGAAGTTCGTCGCCCGCGACGGTTTCGTTCGACGCGGTTTCGCACGCACTCAATACAACAAGCTCGGCCCGCAGCCTCATCGCAGAAATGTCGCGTGCAGTGATCCAACCGTCGGCGAGATGCAAGCTCGAGAACATTGCATTGTCCGAGCGAAACATGCCGTGGCAGGCCATATGTATCAGGTCGACGTTTGCCGCTAAATTTCTGAAAGAATCGAATGTCGCAGTTTTTCCGAGCAGCGATGTCGGCTGCGGAGCGAACTTCTTTACCGACCGCACCTCGTTCTCGACAAACGGAATTTTCTCATCTGCAAATCCGACGAGCAGCGAGTTCGAGATCGCCTTTGATCGTTTCCGTTGCAATTGCAGCCAGACCTTTGCGCTCGGCGAGTAGTTGATCTCGTGCGATTCGATCAGGTATTTACCGGCATTGCGAAATGCTTGAAACGGCAGCGAGCTAAGAATTCCGCCTGTGACGAAAACAACATTTCTACTGCGAATCTTCTCCGCGAATGGCGACAACAGATTCTCGTAGAGCCGTTCGAGTATGCCGTCAGTTCTACGTTTCAGCACGCTGACGATCTGCGGGGACAACGAGTCGCTGTATCGCATCGCATCGATCTGAAATCGGAAAGCGTCGGCAAGCTCAGCGATCTGATCAGTTGTTGCGATGTTTTTGAACAGTCGAATACCTTTGCCTGAGACGACGAAAGCGGAAATGTTGCCGCCTAAGTTCACATACTCGATCAGCGTTCTTTCACCGCCGAGGGCACGCCGCAGTTCGGCAATATTGAATTCAATTGAGCGACCGTGACCAAGCTTTGTGCTTGCCTGTTCGCGGTCGATCTTTGATATTTCAGATTCGAAATTTGAGATCGCGGTATTCAGTTCTAATGCGTTGCCGTCGCCGCGAGCGAGACGCTGATAGGCCGAATTCAATTGCTCGCGAAGTGTCGCGGCCTCGTCATTTCGCGCGGCCTTTCTTTCCAGAACAACATCGCCGAGAAACCGCGAGCGGCTGTTCTCGACCATCTGAAACGCCTTAAGTGCTTTGCCTTCATTGATATACAGCCGCGACAATTGCTCGTATGGCTCGATCTGCGAAGCCATGTAGGCTACGCTGAACTGCTCCGAGGCAAGTGGAGCGCGCAAGGTTTCGATAACGCGGATCGCACGTTTGAACTCAGCTTCCGCCTTCTTCCGATCGTTCTCGACTAGGTGACATCTGCCGAGCAAGTTATGCGACCGAAGCTCCGCCGAACGCTGACCGAATCGTTTTGCGTCGTCGAGACCGCGGTGAGCGGCTGCTATTGCCTGCCTACTATTGCCAACCGCAAGATAGGCCGCCCCACGAATCAGTTCGACATTGGCGGCTGTTCGCGGCGAGACACGGCGATCTAAATGCTCTAGTATCTTTTCCGTTTCGCTGATCGCGATCGAGGGTTTCGCTATTGAGAGCAGACCAGCGGCTCGCTCCAGATGCGATCTGATCGCGGCAGCCGGATTTCGTTCGGCACGAAAGAGACGTTCGGAGCTTCGCAGTGCTTTGACGCCTTCCACCGATCTGCCGAGTTCGAGTTGAACGACGCCGAGACCATGCGTTGCTCGCGCTTCCTCCGCACGCATTTCGAGATTCGAAAATTGAGGAATAATGCGTTCGTAGATCTCGGACGATTCTTTCGTGAGGTTGAGTTCGCGATAGATGTCCGCGATCTCAAGGTCTGCGATCGCCGATTGGTGCGGCATCGCGAGAGCATCAAATTTACGTCGCGACAGCTCAAGATCTCGCAATGCCTCGGCATACTGGCCGCGAAGCAAGGCAAGATTGCCCATGCTTGCTTCGATCTCGGCGACAGTAACGTGCATTTTCGCGGACTTTGCGGTCGCCATCGCTTGCGCGTAGTAGCGAGTCGCTAACGGAAAATTGTTAAGCTCCGCATAGCTATTCGCGAGTCCGTTCTCGGCCATTGCTTGCCAATCGGCGGCTTTGGCTTTTATAAATCGGCGGCGTGCTGATGTGCAGTATTTGATGGCTTCTTCGTGCTGCGAACGCCGCGAGACGATGTTGCTCAGGTTCATCTCGATCTTTCCGGCACCGAGATGGTCGCGGCTCTCTACGAGCACCGGCAGCGCACGTTCGCCAGCCGCTATGGCTTCGTCATAGTCGCCTTTCATTGCGAGAGCAAGAAGTTTTGCGACGTTAACGCGTGCTTGTTCGACACGTAGTTCAAGTTTCGCAAATGCCCTATTTGCTTTTGTCAGAGCATTTACGGCGTTTGCAAATCGGCCTTGTGTGATAGCGGCGATGCCTCGGGTCCAGTTACCATTGGCTCGTGTTTCGGCCGTCTTGTCGATCTTTTCGAGGGCGTTCGCTGCCTCTACGCATTGCCGAACACGTGTCGGATCCGCGGACCATGCGGCGATGCAAGCCTCGCGAATTTCGACCGCGAGCGCGCCGTTCGCGAGTTTTACGTGCTTTGCGAGCAATGTCGCGCGCTCGTCAGCAGCCGTGGCGTCGATCAGTAATTTTGCGAGGCGTTTCGGCTGCATGTAATTGCTAAGTATAACGAAAAACGGCCGCCAGTCGTTTTGACGGCGGCCAGTTGTTAGTCATCAGAGGGCTCGTACTAGCCTAATATGATCTCGTCGATCACGATCTCGGTCGAGGCAAATGTGATGGTCAGGCTGTACTTTCCGGCTGGAACGCTATCGAATGCAAAACCTTTCAGTTCATCATTCTTCGACGTGAATTTTGCATCTTTCGATTCAAGTTGGATCGACTCAGCAACTTGATCGCCGATATGCTGGCCGCGAATATTAAACATGTTGCCATTCTCGGTGACACGCAGGTCGATCGCGGAGTTTCCGGCGTCGAATAACATTTGCCGAGCCGCTGAACCGCCCGCCGAGCGTTCGCCAAATGCCGCACGGTTTGGTGCAAGGTCCATTTTGAGTACGGCTACGATGCGTTCGAGCATCGACGGTGCCTTTGCGAGCGAACGCTGCAAAAATGCGTTTCGAGCGAATTTGATCAGATCAGCCGGAGCATCGACGGATGTGTCGGTCTGCATTCGGCCTATGATGTGATCTAGTTTTCGGTTCTCGTTAGTCATCATTTTGTCGGGCACAATTGCCTTCACTCGAACAGTGCTGCTGTTCTGTAGAAAAAGACATCATCGTCCAATAAGTTTCTGCAATTTCTTCAGACACCTAGTCCGCAGCGGACTAATACTCGTTTCGCCGACGCCGATCTGCATTGCAACCTCGGCATAGCTCGCGGCAGTTTCCCGCAGATATATCATCGAAACGATCTCGCGGCATCGTTCGTCGAGTTCGTTTACAGCGGCTCGTATCAAGTGTTGTTCTTCGAGTTCGATCAGCACGTCGTCTGATAAAGGTGCGGCGTCCGGAATGCTATTCAGCTCGTTCTCCAGCTCTTCGTCGGTCGCCGGCGAATAGTGACCCTTCTTGCCGCGAATAACACCCCAAGTCTTGAACTTCGCCGTCGTCACGATCCACGAGCGAATTCGCTCGGGCTGCTCGATCGCGTCCAGCTTTTCTACCAAGGTTACGAAAACCTCCTGAAAAACATCGGCGGCTTGTTCGTCGTTCAATCCGGCACGTCTTGGAATTGTGTAAATCAGACGCTGATATTTATCAACAAGTTCGTCCCACGCGGCTTGTTCGCCCCGACGGCATCGCGCAACTATAGCCGCGTCGCTACGTCCCGATGCGTCGTCTAGCAAACTGATATTTTCGTCGCGATTGTCGGACACTTGGAATTGATAGTGAGACAATGCGCGAAATTTCGCAATGCAAAACTGCGAGTATCAGCATCGAAATTTCAATGCTTGTGATAAGATTTCATTCTCGTACCTATAACGGTTGCTTACACTATGGACAAGTTTTTAGTACGGGGCGGCACGCCTCTTAATGGAAAGATCGAGATCAGCGGAGCGAAAAATTCGGCGCTGCCGTGTCTCGCTGCGACGCTGCTGTCGGCCGAAACGGTCACGCTGCACAACGTTCCTTATGTAAAGGATCTGATCACGTTCCGCCGCCTGCTCGAAGACCTCGGTGCAACTGCGCTGACACCTGAGCTGCGAACTTCCAAGATAAACGCCTCGAACGTGCAGATCTACGAAGCTCCGTATGAGCTCGTGAAGACCATGCGTGCGAGCGTCTTGGCTCTTGGACCGTTGCTCGCTCGTTTTGGCCAGGCGAAGGTTAGCTTGCCCGGCGGCTGTGCTATCGGAACGCGGCCGATCGATCTGCATTTGAAAGCATTTGAACAGCTTGGTGCCGTGGTCTCGCTCGAATCTGGTGATGTTGTCGCTCGTGCGCCAAAAGGCCGCCTTGTCGGCGCCGATGTTGATTTCGAAAAGGTTACCGTTACGGGAACCGAAAACGTGATGATGGCCGCCTCGCTGGCTGACGGACGCACGACAATTCACAACGCCGCTCAGGAACCTGAGATCGATGACCTTGCCGAGTTGCTCAACAAAATGGGCGCCCGCATTCGTGGAGCCGGAACGCCGACGATCGAGATCGATGGCGTCGAAGCACTTGGTTCAGCCGAACACACGATCATTCCCGACCGCATTGAAACAGGAACTTTCATTGTCGCTGCCGCAATTACAGGTGGCGAACTTGAAATTAAAAGCTGCCGCCCTGAGCATCTGACGGCCGTGATCGACAAACTTCGCGAGGCTGGCGTTGACATCGAATTGCTCAATCAGAGCACGCTCAAGGTGCGTCGTTCTGCGTCAGGCCTCAAGGCCGTCGGTGTCACGACCGAGCCGCATCCGCTGTTTCCGACCGATATGCAGGCTCAGTATATGGCGTTGATGACGCAGGCTGAGGGCGTGTCGAATGTTGTAGAAACGATCTTCGAGAATCGATTCATGCACGCCTCGGAACTTATTCGAATGGGCGCCAACATCGCCATTCACGGCAACACAGCAACTGTAACCGGGCCAACCAAGCTCGCCGGAGCAAAGATCATCGCTTCCGACCTGCGAGCGTCGGCATCGCTTGTTCTCGCGGCATTGTGTGCAGATGGCGAAACCTTGATCGACCGCGTTTATCATATCGATCGAGGTTACGAGACCATCGTTCGCAAGCTTCGCAGTCTCGGAGCCAATATCGAACGAATTGCGGATAGTCAATAAACCCGAACAACAGGTAACCAGTATAGGCATTGACTATTGTTTTGACTCTGTTAAGATTTTCTCAGCACACTTTATTCACTAGCATTTAGGAGGATCGAAGAATGATTTTAAGTTCAAGATTGTTTCGAATTCGATTTTTGATTTTGGCTATTTTGGCGTTGGCTGATTCTTCTGTTAAGGCTCAGAAATCGCATAGATTTGCGAATGAAGCGTGGAATAAGGTTGGTCTTGACTTTCTAAAGGCACATCAGCTTGGTGTGCCTGAGGCAACCTCAACAACAAAACGGGTCCGGTTTGTCTACCTTATCCCACAAGACAAGACTTTTCGACCCGACTATAAAGCTGCAATTGCCGATGTTGCGTTACATCTGCGAGATTTTTACCAAAAGGAACTAGCAAACAACAACGCTTTTACGCTGAATGACCCGATAGTCGAGGTTTACCAAACATCACATACCTCAGCTTGGTACCGCAGCAACGTATCGAGTCCCGCACCAACTGAGTACGGAAGCTACTTTTATGAAAACGCCCTGAATGATGGTTTTGCGTTAACAGGCGGAGGATTTGACGATCCAAACAATCGTTGGATTTATTACATTGATGCTGACCCCGATTGCACTCAGTTCATTGGAGGGACTCACGGAATTGCATTAATGGCTGGCAACGACTTTAGAGGCCTGACAGGTCAAAACAATATTCCACCCTGTAGTATGGAGTCGCCGGATACTGCTGGAAAGTATCGTTGGATTGGTGGCGCTGGTCATGAGATCGGTCACTCCTTCGATTTGCCGCACCCTCCTGGCTGCGACCCTCCGACGAACAACTGTCAGGGAGGGCCGACCGCAAGCAATTCGTTGATGTGGTTTGGGTATGCGACCTATCCGAATACGTATTTTCTTTCATCCGATAAAACGACTCTCCTCAACACTGGTTTTTTTTCGTCGATGAATTTAGAAACCAGTAGATTTGTAGACTACGACGCAGATCGGATATCTGATGTTTCCGTTTGGCGACCCAGTACTGGAGTTTGGAGCCTTTTGCAAAGCTCCAATAACCAACCAACTTATGCGTACTGGGGTGTCGCAGGTGACAAAGTTGTTCCGGGTGACTATGACGGAGACAGGAAAACTGACATTTCAGTATTTAGACCTTCTAACGGAACGTGGTACATCATCAAGAGTTCTGATAATACATATATCTTCCAGTCCTTTGGAACAAGTGAAGATATTCCTGTCGCTGAAGATTACGATGGCGACCTCAAGACTGACATTGCGATTTGGCGACCCAGTAGTGGAACATGGTGGTTATCTAAGAGTGCAACAAATACCGTTCAAACGCTTGCTTTTGGTCTGAATGGCGATCGTCCGGTAGCGGCTGATTACAACGGCGATAAGAGGGCAGACATGGCTATATTTCGGCCGAGTAGTGGGGTTTGGTATATACATCAGAATTACCTTAGTTACTATTACTACACTAATCCGCCTGCTGTTGGACAAGTGACATTCACGGTTACGTCTTTTGGTTTGAGCGATGACAAATTGCTCCCAGCAGATTATGACGGAGACAAAAAGTCCGATATCGCTGTTTGGAGACCGAGCAATGGGACTTGGTATTCGTTGAGAAGCTCCGACGGCCAATTCCAAGCTTTTCCATTTGGACTTTCAAACGACGTCCCGACCCCTGCGGACTACGACAACGATGGCAGAACCGATTTTTCGGTTTGGCGGTCAAGTGATGGGATCTATTATGTTTGGCGTAGTTCAAATAATAGTCTCGCTGCAACGGCATGGGGTACAGTTGGTGACGTGCCACCAGCCTCGGCATACGTAAGATAGAAATTGGGCAAAGTAAAATAGGCTAAAGATAAGCTTTTGTTGTCTTTAGCCTGTTTTAGAATGGAAAAGTATGTCCAAGCGAATTGCTGACGTCCTCAAAAAGAATGAGTGGTTGAACCCAAACGTCATCTTGATTTGTTTGTTAGTCAAGACGATGTTGCTCGTCTACGGATATCACAGCTACGAAGTTTTTGTTGATAAGCCATTCGACGATTTTAACTCTTATTTGAAGATTTGGACGCGATGGGATGCGGAAAGTTATCTAAACATTGCTGAGTTCGGTTATGTTGACGAAGGTCCAAAGAGATTCCTGTTGGTCTTCTTTCCCCTTTATCCTCTGCTGACTTCACTTACCGCGAGATTCGTCCAAAACTACATTCTTAGCGCGTTTATCATTTCAGGAGTCGCCTCTGTTGCGCTTGCCATCTCATTTCGTTCGCTTGTCAAACTCGATTTCTCTCAAAAAACCGCACAAAAAGCAGTTCTTTTCTTGTTCATATTTCCGACAAGCTATTTTTTGCATATACCTTACACGGAGAGTCTGTTTTTGGCGCTAACTATTGGTTGTTTTTGGGCGGCTCGCACCAATAAATGGGTGCTTGCTGGAATTCTCGGAATGTTAGCCTGTCAAAGTCGGATCAACGGTATTATTTTGCTTCCAGCGTTGCTATTCGAAATTTGGGAGCAATATAAGGAATCAAGAATTACAAATTGGCGATGGTCATCGATTTGTATGATTCCGTTAGGCTTTATATCCTATTTGATTCTCAATTATGCTGTGTCCGGAAAACCTCTGATGTTTTTGGAATATCAGCGTGAAAATTGGGGCAAGTATTTACAGTTGCCATTTGAAGGGCTTTGGGGAAAGTTCAGAACGATAATTGACCAATCTCCTGCAAACTCTAACATGGTGGGATTTCAAGAATTGCTATTCGTAGCAATCGGATTTTTATCTATTGTATTCGCGTGGAAATACTTAAGGCGATCTTATTTAGTGTGGTTGATTGCCAATTGGATTCTTTTTGTAAGCACTTCATTTATTCTAAGTGTTCCGCGATATACGCTGACGATGTTCCCAATATTTATTCTAATGAGCATAGCGAGTCAGCGAGATTGGAAAATCGACGTTTTGTTTACTACTTGGTCAATCCTATATCTTGCGTTGTTTACCAGCCTTTTTGTTAAGGGGCATTGGGCGTTCTAATTTGTGTTTCTAGGCTTAGTCTGAACATAGATTCTGTTTGGATGGTCAGCCTAGTATGCTTGATTTGAAATTCAATGAGGTATTAGTATCCGGTATGAAAGTCTCGAATACAGACCTCTAATTAAATCTTGACCGCAATTGATTTACTATCGCAGACTTTTTCGTTGCTTTCGAATTGCGGGCTGATCCTTTGATTGTATATGCGGGAGAACTGCATTTTTTGTAAGATCGCGAGCGGGGACATTCCGGCGGCTAAGGTATTTGAAGACGAGCATTGCCTCGCGTTCAACGACATCGAGCCGCAGGCACCGACGCATATTCTCATTATTCCGCGAAAGCACATTGCATCTCTCGACAAGGCAAAAGAATCTCATTATTCGTTGTTAGGGCATTTGTTATTGACCGCAGCCGACATTGCGCGGGCCAAGGGCTTTGCCGAGGACGGCTATCGCGTCGTAGCTAATACTAATTCGGATGGCGGACAGACCGTTTTTCACCTTCACCTGCATTTGCTTGCGGGCAGGCAGTTCATATTTCCGCCGGGCTAGTTTATGTATAGATCCTTTCTAGTTTTGATCATCGTCTTTGCCGTTGTCGGCGGATTTGGCTGTAAGAAAGCTGAGGTCGCAAACGCTAATGCCGAACCTACGGCTGAGACCGGCGCACCGTCGCCGTTCGCGGCGATCACTGACCCTGCGGCCGCTGTTGTCGAGGGCGACCGACTGTTCGACGATAATCAGACCGAACTCGCGATCGCCGCCTACAAACGAGCTGTCGAGCTGGATCCCGATCTCGCTGAAGCTTATTTCAAAATGGGCGTGGCGTATGCTTTGATCGAGACCGAAGCTGTCAGAACAGGCACCAGCGACTATGTTCCCGGCGAGGTTGTCGGCAACAAATTGGTCAAGACCGATTCGACCAAGATGTTTGAAAAGGCGGTCGTTGCCTATAAGAAGCTGCTAGCAAAAACGCCTGACGATCCGGTCGCGAACTTCAATCTCGGCCGTGCCCTGAACAAATTGAATAAGGATGAGGATGCCGAAAAGGCGTTGGAGAAAGCCGTCAAGCTCAAGCCCGATGATGTTGAGTATTTAAATGAGCTCGGCCTGATCCAGATCAAGCTCGCCAAATATCACGAGGCCGTTAAGGTTCTCAAAAAGGCGTTCGAACTCGACCCTGAGAACGCCGAGACCGAAGAAGCTCTCGAAGAAGCTACAGCCGGTGCTCGCCGTATTGACTACAACAATCCTGCCAACACAAACACTGCGGCGCGTTCAAACTCGAACGCCAATGTAAATGCTAATACCGCATCGAATTCAAATTCCGCAACCAAGCCGCCGTCGAACACAAAGGTCGAACCTCCGAAGTCTGGTAAAGACCCGAAACCGACGCCGAAGCCGGCACCAAAACGCAATTAAGCATCATTTTCAATACGATTTTGTGTCAACTTGACTTTGGTGTGTCAAAATCGCACATTCTGACATAGAATGCAGATCGAATTTGAGGAATCCATCTCACTGACGCCCGAACAGCGTGCCAAAATGAACGAGGCACGCGACGGCATCATTTATCGCTTGGCTCGCGATCTGCCGACACAGATCGACCTCGAACGCTTTCTCAATGTAGTCGTTTCAGAGATCGGTCGTATGTTAGAGGTTGATCGCTGCGATCTACTGCAGCTCAATTCAACTACCGAACTCAAGATCAGCCACGAATGGCGACGCGACCGTTCGGTACCTAAGAGCGAAGGCACGACCATTCCGTTCGATGTGACCAAACTCGCTGAGCGATTCGACATCACAAAGCCAGTTCGGATCAATGACACACACAAGTCAAAGGACGCGACGCTCAAGTTTTTTACCAAGGCACTCGAGACGCGTTCGCTGCTGATCATTCCGATAATGCTGCGTGGTGACGTTCTCGGACTTCTCGGATTGCACGACACGAAAAAACCTCGTGTTTGGCTCGACGAAGAGGTCGCTTTTCTCGAATCGATCGCCCAGCAACTCGCCATCGGCTATCAATACACGAGCCTTTACGTCACTCAAGAGAAAGAGACGAAACGCACAAATGCTCTGCTCGAGATCGCCAATACGTTGAATTCGCATTCGGATTTCAATGAGGTTTCTGCTGATGTTCTTGAGCGAGCGATCGGACTTGTCGGTGCCGATTACGGAGCACTTGGCGTGCTCGACAGTACAGGAAAGCGTATTTCGCTGGCGTCGTTCAAATCTGCGCCGGGAATCAAGCTCGGCAAGATATTGAAGATGATCGAGCAGCACAACAAGTCGCTCGATGTCGATACCTTCTCGGCACTTGGTGAATTACTGCGTGACGGCAAGACGCTCAGGCTCGTTGATTCGCAGTTGCCGTTTGCGATCCGGATCTTTTTCAACACTCAACTCGGCGGCCGAGCGGCGTTGGTCACGCCTGTAAATGTTGCAGGCAAAGCATTTGGTCTACTTGGTTTTGTCTGGAGCAAACAAAGCGAGTTTGCCGACCACGATGTTGCGCTCGTCGAAGGCATCGCCGACCAGATCGGAACCGCACTCGAACGCGACCAGCTTTCCGCCGAAGTAATGCGGCTCAAGAGCGCTCTGCACCAACGCCAGAGCGAGATCGTCGGCCAAGCACCGGGCGTTCGCCGAGCTATCGAACTTGGCCTGAACGTTGCCGATACGAACACGTCGGTCTTGGTCACCGGCGAATCGGGAACCGGCAAAGAGCTGATCGCTAATCTCATTCATTATAATTCGCCACGAGAGAACAAGCCGTTCATCAAGATAAATTGCGGAGCGATACCCGAAACTCTGCTCGAAAGCGAGCTGTTCGGCCACGAGAAGGGCGCGTTCACCGACGCCAGAACCCAACGTATCGGTCGTTTCGAAGAAGCTGACGGCGGCACGTTATTCTTAGATGAGATCGGCGAGATGTCGCCTCAGGCTCAGGTGCGTCTGCTGCGTGTTTTGCAGGACGGAGAACTAACACGTGTTGGCGGCCGTTCAGTCATCAAGACCGACGTTCGCGTCATCGCGGCGACAAATGTCGACCTTGAACGCTCGATCGAAACGGGAACGTTTCGCAAAGACCTTTATTATCGGCTATCAGTTTTCCCGATCAACCTGCCGCCGCTACGTGAAAGGTTCGAGGACATTCATCTTCTCGTCTTTCATTTTCTTGAAAGCTACAAGCAAAAGAGCGGCCGCTTTGTCTCAGGAATTTCGGATGACGCGCTAAAAGCGATGGTCAATTACACTTGGCCGGGCAACGTTCGCGAACTTGAGAACGCCATCGAACGTGCGATCATCATCGCCTCGGGCCGCCAGATCGAACTCGGCGATCTGCCTGAGGCAATCGCAAGTTCCGCCGATGCCGAAGGCGCCGTTGCTCGTCATCATCGTGCAATGTCGGTCAACGACGGCAACCAAACGGGCATGTTTCTGCCGCTGCCTTCGTCGATGGACGACATCGAAAAACGCGTGATAGAGGAGACTCTGAAATTCACCGACGGCGACAAGTCGCAAGCCGCACGTCTATTGAACATCGGCCGCAAAACGCTCTATCGCAAGCTCGAACAATTCGAAAGTGAGGCCCAATAAATGGACCTTATCATCGGCACTGCCGGCCACATCGACCATGGAAAAACCGCTCTGGTTCGAGCCTTGACCGGAACTGATGCCGACCGTTTGCCTGAGGAAAAGCAGCGCGGCATTACGATCGATCTCGGCTTTGCCGAGATGTCGATCGGCGACACCCGCTTTGGATTTGTCGATGTTCCGGGCCATGAACGATTTGTCCGAAATATGCTCGCCGGTGCCCACGGCATTGACCACATATTGCTCGTCGTAGCAGCTACCGAAGGCGTTATGCCGCAAACCCGCGAGCATTTCGACATCTGCCGTCTGCTCAATATAAAGAGTGGGACGATCGTTCTCACCAAGTGCGATCTCGCCGACGCCGAAACAATTGAGCTAGCAAAACTCGACGTCGCCGAACTGGTCGAAGGCACGTTCCTCGCCGATGCCGAAATCGTCGAAACGAGCTCGATCAGCGGTCTCGGAATTGACGAGTTGAAACAGCACCTTGCCGCCGTCGCGGCTGAAACGACACGACGAAATAACGATCTCGTAGCTCGTTTGCCGATCGACCGCAGCTTTACGGTCAAAGGCTTTGGCACCGTCGTAACCGGAACTCTCGTCTCCGGTGAGATGGCGGTCGGTGACGAGGTCGAACTCTTGCCAACGGAAAAACTCGTGAGGGTTCGCGGCCTTCAATCGCACGGAAGATCCGCTGACAAAGCACTCGCGGGTCAGCGCACTGCAATAAATCTTGCCGGTATTTCGCACGACGATATCACTCGCGGAATGACGCTTGTTGCCGCAAACGTGTTTCGTTCGACTCGCTCATTCGACGCCGAGGTCGAAATGCTAGCTGACGCAGCTCGACCGCTCAAGAGCCGCCAGCGAGTTCGAATTCACATCGGCACCGCGGAGGTAATGGCTCGAGTCACAGTTCTTAACGAAGTCGGCGAGATCGCCGCCGGCGAGCGAGGTTTTGTACAACTTCGGCCCGAACACGACACACTTGCGATATGCGGCGACCGATTCATTGTCCGCAGCTATTCGCCACAACAAACCATCGGCGGAGGTGTTGTGCTCGAACCGTTCGCTGCACGTCATCGGCGAAAGGGCGTCGTAAATACGACCGAATTCCTCAGCAAAATAGCGGCCGCCAACGGCGACCATCTCTCACTATCGCGTCTGTTTGTAGCCGACGACGGTAATAGAGGCACAACGATCGAGATGCTCGCGGCTCGTCTCGGCTGCCCGGCGAGCAGCGTGCGTTCATTGGTCGAAAACAACGAAGTTGCGATGATCGA
>CALMPJ010000025.1 GCA_937871585.1 uncultured Acidobacteriota bacterium
ATATCCAAACGGCATATGTAATGCAGGATTTTCGATGTTCAGGATCTTGTTTTGCGGCCCGCAGCCACTGAAAGACCATCGCGACACGCATTATCACGTACCCCAACACGAGGACGGCATTATCTAGATAGACGCCTTTCTCGATCGACGAGAAAACCTGCGGCAGTCCGAGGGCAAGGATGATGACACCGATCATCTGCAGCATCGTCGTCAGTCTGAATATCCAGTCATCGGTATCAAATGCCGACGCAAACCACGAGAAGTTGATCCAAGCCCAGCAGATCGCGAACACAGCGAAACCAAATCCGATCAGCCCAGACTTTAGGTGATTGTCAGCAACTGCGTGAGCAAATTGCGACGCCGCCTGAGCAAATGCGACAACGAAAGTTAGGTCAAACAAGAGTTCGAGCGGCGTTGCCACACGATGTTCCTCGTGACGATCGCGTCCGCCCATTCGTCGGCGATGGTGGTGCAATACGGCAGCTGCAGGCGTTGCGTTCTCGGACATGTGTTTTAGATTAGCAGGTTTACGAACGCTTTCAGAACTAAGCAGTTCCGCCGCCGCAAATGCTATTCTTAATCGTTCATGGAACATTTCGACGTTCTCATCATCGGAGCAGGATTGTCAGGCATCGGTGCCGGTGCGCATATGCGGGAGCTGTGTCCGGATAAGACGTTCGCAATTCTCGAAGGCCGCGAACGAAGCGGTGGAACTTGGGATCTGTTTCGATATCCGGGAATTCGGTCGGATAGCGATATGTTCACGCTCGGATATAGTTTCAGGCCCTGGAAAGAGCAAAAAGCGATCGCCGACGGGCCGTCTATTCTAAATTACATTCGCGAAACGGCTCTCGATTACGATCTTGAGAACGAGATTCGGTATGGGCACCGAGTGACGCGGGCAGAATGGTCATCGGAGACGGCTGTCTGGACCGTGAGCATCAGTTTCCCGCAAAGCCGCGAAGACGCAACGGAGCCGCAAAGGGAAGAAACGAAGATCACGTGCAAGTTTCTTTATCTCTGCACCGGCTATTACGAATACGAAAACGGTTTCACGCCCGATTGGCCGAGTTTATCTAACTACAAAGGAACGGTCGTGCATCCACAATTCTGGCCTGAAGATCTCGACTACAAAGACAAGAATGTCGTTGTAATCGGAAGCGGAGCGACTGCGGTGACGCTGGTTCCGGCGATGGCTGAGACGGCGAAGCACGTTACAATGCTCCAGCGGTCACCTTCGTACGTTGTTTCGATGGCGTCGCAGGACAAGATAGCAAACTTCTTTCGCAAGATGCTGCCGAGCAAGGCCGCATATGCCGTTTCGCGATGGAAGAACATCGTTCGCCAGGCGTTGTTCTACGAAGGGTCAAAAAAATACCCCGACTTCATGCGGCGTTTGATCGCCAAAGGTGTTCGTAAAGAGCTCGCAAATGAGTCGCTCGAACATCACTTCGAGCCGAAGTACAAACCGTGGGACCAGCGTGTTTGCGTCGTACCCGACGCCGACCTGTTCGAAGCAATGAAAGCAGGAAAGGCGTCGGTCGTGACCGCGACGATCGATGAATTCACTGAAAACGGTGTCCGTCTCGTTAATGGAGAGGAACTCACGGCTGACATCATTGTCACGGCAACGGGCCTGAATCTAAAGATCATGTCCGGCCTCGAACTCGTCGTTGACGGCGAGGTTGTGAATCTTTCGACCAAGATGGCGTACAAGGGAATGATGTATAACGATGTGCCTAATCTGGCACAGGCGTTTGGCTACACGAACGCTTCGTGGACACTGAAATGTGATCTTACATCGAAATACGTCTGCCGTTTGATCAAGCATATGGACAAGCATGGGTTTGCTAGCTGCGTTGCCCGCGACAACGACCCAACAGTCATTCGAACGCCTGTTCTTGATTTCAATTCGACGTACATCGTAAAAGCTTTAGACGAATTACCGAGTCAAGGTTCGCGGCATCCGTGGAAGCTTCATCAGAACTATTTCAAAGATCTTTCCATGCTCAAGTACGCTAGGCTCGACGACAGTGTGATGGAATTTCAGCGTTCAAATTCAAACGAACATTCCGACGGTGTATCATAATTGAAGTATGTCGAATCGAACGATCATCGTAACCGGTGGTGCCGGATTTATCGGAAGTGCCATCGTCTGGCGGCTCAATCAGCTCGGCTACGACGACATTTTGATCGTTGACCGAATGGACGAGACCGATAAATGGAAGAATCTCGTTCCATTGAAATTTGCCGATTATCTTGACGCCGAAGATTTCATCGACGATCTCGGCGACTTCTCGCAAGTCAAAGCGATCTTTCATCTCGGAGCGTGTTCTTCGACCACCGAAACTGATTCGGATTACATATTTCGCAACAATTACGAATATTCGCGTGATCTCGCCGAGTTCGCTGTTGCGAATGGTGTCCGTTTTATCTACGCATCGTCCGCGGCGACATATGGCGACGGCTCGAACGGCATGGCTGATGGTTTCGACGATCTCGGCAAACTCCGTCCGCTCAATGTTTACGGCTATTCGAAGCACCTCTTCGATCAGTACGCAGCTCGGAACGGAATGTTCGACTCAATAGTTGGCCTCAAGTATTTCAACGTTTTCGGCCCGAACGAAGACCATAAAGACGACATGCGTTCGCTCGTCAACAAAGCGTACACTCAGATAAGTGACACCGGAAAGTTACAGCTTTTCAAAAGTGCTAACCCTACCTACAAAGATGGCGAATTCGGGCGCGATTTTGTTTACGTGAAAGATGCGGTCGATATGACATTGCATTTTCTAGATAACAGCATTGGCGGCTTGTTCAACGTTGGCTCTGGCAGGATGAACCCTTGGAACTCGCTGGCCGACGCCATTTTTGCGGCGCTCGGACGCGAAAAAAATGTTGAGTTCATTGACATGCCTGCGCATCTTCGAGACCGATACCAGTACTATACTCAGGCTGATATCTCGCAGCTTCGATCAACCGGCTTTACAGGCGAGATCACTCCGCTCGATGGCGCCGTCGCGAATTACATACAGAATTATCTTGTTCCGGGCAAGCACTTAGGCGATTGATTCGATGAAGATTTTTCACGGCATTGAGAACGCAGGCATCGCGCGTCCGACCGTGCTAACTCTCGGCGTGTTCGACGGCTTGCATATTGGCCACCAGCGCATTATGCAGACGGTCGTCGAGCGAGCAAAGGCCGTCGGAGCGGTGCCAACAGCGATAACTTTCGACCCTCATCCGCGAGCCGTGCTGCATCCCGAAACGGCT
>CALMPJ010000026.1 GCA_937871585.1 uncultured Acidobacteriota bacterium
GTTTTACGTTCGACAAAAATGGCAACATCATCACCGATGTCTCGACTGACAATTTTACGCGAACCTTCGTCTTCAACGGCGACAACAAACAAACCGAAGTTAAGAAAGACGGCGTAACCGTTGGCCGCTATTTCTACGACGGCGAAGGCAAACGCGTTAAGAAGATCTCTGATCTAGAGACGACAATCTTCGTTTATTCATCGGGAAAACTCGTTGCGGAATACTCAACTGCAACGCCGCCTGCCACACCGTCGGTAAACTACACGACAACCGATCATTTGGGCACGCCCCGGATAATCACTGACCAATTCGGTCAAGTACAATCTCGACGAGATTTCCTACCGTTCGGCGAAGAGGTCACGATAAACGTCGGTGCCCGCTCGACCGCTCTCAGATACGGCTCGTCCGACGACAAGGTCCGTCAGAAATTCACCGGCTATCAGAAAGACAGCGAAACAAACCTAGACTTCGCCGAAGCGAGAATGTACCAGAACCAACACGGACGCTTTACCGCCGTCGATCCACTCCTAGCCAGTGGTAAATCCGTTAATCCGCAGACTTTTAATCGGTACGCTTATACGATGAATCGACCGTTGATCCTGGTTGACACCGACGGTTTACAAGCTGGAGCACCAGTTAAGGCAACGTCTGTGAAGATATCAGTCCGTCAGGACGAAAGCCCGGCCCGAGGTGGGACAGCAACTTCTGCGGTCTACGACAAAGATCTGGCCATTGCCGCATCGGCAGTTGCAACATCTCTTGCACAGAATGAGGCCGGGTATGCCCTTAATAGAGATTTGGCGTTTCGTAGTAGCAAGGCCTTCATGGATTCGGTTGATGCGGACAACATTGAGCTGTCCGATGTAATGGATCTTGTTCGCGAACGTTCTTACGGTACGACCGGCAAAGATGGGTCAGTAATTCTGCCGGACTCTGTAACCACCGGAGAATTAGGTGCAAACGCTGGTCTGTCGGGTGGTGCGGTAAATGCAGGGATTTCTGGCACTACAGGAAGTTCGACGTACCAAAACACGGCGATAGACGCCAAAAACGAAGCGAATAAGCAGAATACGGAAAGAGCAGAAATCAAGAAGGAGGGAGGGCAAAGAGAGAACAATTTTGTAAGTTCTCAGAAAAGTGCCGGAGCAAAGATTCAGTTCTTTGACGCTCGCGGAAATAGTATTGGTAAACCAAGACTAGCTTCCGAGAACGAGCTTCGCATAATATACCGTAATGCGGTCAGTCGAGGCTCGGCGGTCGCAACTCAAGTGCTGGCTGACCCTAAAAAGGAGCGTTATCTGCAATGAAAATACTCGGATTCTTATTACTCTTGTTTATTTCGGTAGGGATTGTCTCCTTATCAATGTTTAAAGAACATACTGACCGCACGTTACCGGGATCAGGAACGCCATATGAAGCTCTATCGGTCTTTTGGAAGCAGGCTCGGTCTGGAAACGAGGACGGGCTCGCTTCTATTTCTGCAATTTCGCCCATTGATGTAATATCGCGATGTAGCTACGCAGAAAAGACTTCAAAGGGCGAACCAAGTCTAGAGACTTCGTCAACCATCGAATCAGTAAATGATTCCAATGACATGAATTTCAAAGGAGGTAGTGAACGATTCATGTTCGAGTCAAATAATGTCAGTTTTGAAACGGCTGGGTTCGCTCGGCTAATTTTTCACAACAGGCTGGATTTCAGGAACGTTTATGTTATCCGTCAGAGAGACTTCGGAGATGAAGCATTGATCGAGTTCGATTATTCCTATGGAAACTCCACAACGCCACAGTTAGATCGAAGGTATGTTTATTTCTATCGTTTCGATTCGAACTGGAAGATTGTAGGCATGATGAGTGCGACAGGGACCACTGGATTCGATAGCCTAGAGTTCGCAAAAACTCCACCCGTATGTCCGAGATCGTAAAAAGCGAGCGTCTTATCATAAAGTGGGCTTTGATTAGTAGACTCGCATAGGAACGGGTCAGAGATGCGCTTCTGCGATTCTTTGTTTGATTACATAACGCTTTAACGAGAGATAAGGAATGACGCATTAAACATGTTATTCGTGGGATCAATCCTTCAAAACCTGAATTCGATGTGGTGGGATGGCGATCATGCATTGTTCGCCGACGTTTAGGCCGACTACGCGGAAGACTCGGGATTCGAGATGAAGGCCGCCCGCGTCGAGGGAGACTATCGTTGTGTGGCCGGTGAAGCGGATGCCGGTGACGACGGCTTTGATGATGTTGTCTTCTGGGAACGCGGCTTCGAATGAGATCGAGATGTGTTCGGGGCGAACGGCGAGCGTGACGTTCTTGTTCAGCGCTCCTAGAGCAGCTTTTTCGGTGGAACGCGCGGTTAGGTGATGTTCGCCGTAGATGGTCTGAAACTCGGGCAGCTCGGCGTTTGTCGATGTCAGTCGGCGGGCAACGAATAGGTTGTTTCTGCCTGCGATCTCGGCGACTGCCCTTGTCGCCGGATTTTCGTAAACTTCCTGAACAAAGCCGACCTGAGCAATGTAAGATCCTGCTAACACTACGATCCGATCACACAACAAAGCGGTCACCTTTAGATCGGCAGACGCTATAATGACGGTTTTTCCAGTTTTCGCGGCTTCTCGAAATCGTTCGACGTAATACTCGCGCTGGACCTGATCGAGCAGTGTGAATAGTCGATCAACCAGCAGAACGCGGGCGTTTGACGCGAGAGCTTCGTCGAGCAATGCTGCGGCCGTTTCGCCCTCGGACATCGAGCCGCCGGACCCGAAGATCGCGCCGATGCCGGATCTGGTTCGCCGGGCCGCGAGATGAACTGTGTCGTTCATTTGCACTTCGCCGGACGAATGCTTTTCTTCGCCGGCGATGATCTGGAGCAGTGTTGATTTACCGCTGCCTGACGCACCGAAAATTCCGACGATCTCACCGTCGTTTATCGACAGATCGATATCGCGAAGAACCCATTTATCACCAAGACGTTTCGAGACCTTGTTAAGAGTTAATGCCATGCAAGCAGGGAATTTACCGGAACTTAATGTAAGTTAATACGTGCAAACAAGAGTATGCGTTCGTCATCGAATGATTGCAAGACGTAAGTAGATGGAAAAAAAGCGTACAATAGGAAAGAAGCTTGTTCGGGCCGGCGGCTGGCAGATCGCAAAGCGTTTGGCGAAGACAATTCCGTTCGGCGGCACCGTCGTCGCGGTCGTGCTCGTTGGCAGCGATATTAAACAGAAAGGCGTTGCTAAAGGGCTGCTGAATTCGGGCATTGATGCAA
>CALMPJ010000027.1 GCA_937871585.1 uncultured Acidobacteriota bacterium
GTGACGGTGGAGCCCGAACGGATCGGTGTCGATCTCGTGATCACACGTAAAGCAATTGCGGACAAGGATGTCCGCGAACCATACGAAGCATTGATCATTCGGACGCTGCCGAATGATGAGGGCAAGCAGACGAGGCGTTATGACTCGGAGAATGTTCCTCCGTATTTTGCTGCTGATGCGATCGATTACATCGTCGAATGCGGCTTCAGACATCTGCTCGTCGATCTGCCGTCGCTTGATAGGCTGGACGATCCGACGCTGCCTGCCCATCGTGCTTTTTGGAATGTTGAAATGGGAAGCCGTGAGGTGAACACGGAAACACGAATAAACTCAACGATCACCGAACTGATCTACGTACCGAACGAAATCGCTGACGGCGAATTCATGCTCAATCTCCAGATCGCACCGTTCGAGGCTGATTGCTCACCATCGCGGCCTTTGCTACTGACTATTTCACCGCATCTTCAATAGCTTCTTTCAGGTTCGGATGCTTGAATTCAAATCCTGCGTCTTCGAGCCGTTTGGGTACGACCTTTGTGCTTGCCAGCAGCAGAGCGTCGCCCATTTCGCCGAAGATCATGCTGACGGCGAATTCGGGAAGCGGGATGAATGTTGGACGATAGAGGACTTCGCCGAGAGTTTTGGTGAACTCTTCGTTGGTCACCGGATTGGGGCCGACGGCGTTGACGGCGCCGCGGATGTTATCGTTGTCGATCACGTAGTTTATCGCGGCGATCTGGTCGGGCATCGAGATCCACGACATCCATTGTTTGCCGCTGCCGACCACTCCGCCAACGCCGAGTTTGAACGGCGTGAGCATCGTTCCAAGTGCACCGCCTTCTTTCGATAGGACAATTCCTGTACGCAACAGAACGGTGCGAATTCCGGCGTCTTCAGCACGGCGGGATTCGGCTTCCCACTCTTTGCACACTCCGGCCAGAAAGTTATCGCCTGCCGCCGAAGATTCAGTGACTTCTTCGTCACCACGCTCGCCGTAGAAACCGATGGCGGACGATGCGATGAATGTGTGGGGTTTCTTCTTGAGCTTTGAAATGGCATCAACGACGTTTCGCGTACCCAAAACGCGGCTGTCGCGGATTGCTTTTTTCTTTTCGTCGGTCCAACGAATGCCGCCGCTGACGTTCTCACCGGCAAGGTGGACGACGACATCGATGCCCTCGAGCCGCTCCGGCTCCGCAAAACCTTCCTCGATGGTCCATTTGATATGAACGTCGTCCTTTGGCTCGCTTCGTGATGCCAGCAGCATCTCGTAACCTTGTTCGGCAAACGACTTTTGCAGTTCCTTTCCGACGAGCCCGCTCGCACCTGTGATCAAAACTCTCATAGGATTAGTTTAACAGAAGAATTTGGCTGCAGATCGACGCGGATGACGCTGATAAGAATTTCTTTCCTGATCTGCGCGATCCGCTCTATTCTGCGGCTAGTTCTTTCTTAAGTCTCGCAAGACAAATTCAACCAACGAATTTCGTTCTTTTTCGGTCAAAATGTCGCGGAAGGGGACCATGCCGTTGCCGCCGTTGGTGATGTGGTCGTAGATCTGTTCGCGGGAGTTGTATTTGTGCTCGCCGTCGCGAATGTTGGGAATTATGCGGCCGTCGTCGAGCGTCTTGCCCTCGCCTTCGGGGCCGTGGCATATGGCGCAGTTTTGGCGGAACATTGAAGCTTCGTAGGTTTTGCTGCTTTGGATCGAAAATCGGGCAGGTTTTGAGTCAAAAAGACAGGCCGAAAGAGCGAGAAAGGCGGTCGCGGTTATAAAAAATGCCTTCAAATAGCTCTTCACGAGTAAATTATTGGGTTCGGGGGCGTTTTAGTCAAATAAAATGGGTGTTTGGCCGTATTTACGGTGTTCCGACGAGCTCATAATGCTCAGCTTTTTGCCAAGAAATCTTAAATTCCCGCTGAATAATCCAAAATTCTCACCGGCAAATCCAAAATTCTCACCGGGAAATCCAAAATTCCCACCGGGAAATCCAAAATTCCCACCGGGAAATCCAAAATTCCCACCGGGAAATCCAAAATTCCCGCCAAGAATGCTTCCCTTCCCGATAGAAATGCTTAACTTGGCGGTGGGAATGTTTAGCCTGCGGGCAAGAATGTTGAGATTTATCGGCGGAAACTTAGCCGCCAACGAAAAACCCAGTCGCTATCGCTCCCGGTTTTGACTTTCTTCTTTCAAAGCACGCTTAAATATCTTTCCGGTGCCGCCGACTGGGAGTTCGGAGCGGAATTCTACGTATCGCGGGTACTTATTCGCCGCAAATTGGGTCTTACACCATTCGATAAACTCGTCGGAGCCGAGATCGTGGCCTTGTTTTAGCACGACGAAGGCCTTAACTTCCTCACCGAGACGCTCACACGGGACGCCGATGACAGCGCAAAGCGAAACGGATTCGTGCGTCATGATGACTTCTTCGAGTTCGCGGGGATAAATGTTGTAGCCGCCGCGAAGGATCATGTCTTTTTTGCGATCGACGATGGCGAGATAGCCTTCGTCGTCCATGATGCCGATGTCGCCGGTGTGAAACCAGCCGTTTCGGAACGCCTCGGCGGTCGCTTCGGGGCGTTTGTAGTAGCCTTTCATCACGTTCGTGCCGCGAATGACGACCTCACCACGCTCGCCGCGATCCACTTCGTTGTCGTTGTCGTCAACGCAGCGGACTTCGACGCCGAATATCTGCTGGCCGACCTTTCCGGGCTTAGAAGGACGCTCGAAATGGTTGAAACACGCGAGCGGCGAAGTTTCCGAAAGGCCGTAACCTTCCATAACTCGGACGCCGAACGTCTCTTGGAACTCACGCATTACCTCGACGGGCATCGGAGCTCCGCCGCTGGAGCAGACCTTCATCGTTTCCTTGATGTGCGAGATGTCGTAGCCGGTTTCGCTGGCATATTTGAGCAACGCCCAGTACATCGTCGGCACGCCGACCCAGAAATTCACCTTTTCGGCGACCATCGTGTCGAGCGTCGCTTGCGGATCGAAACGCGGCAGCAGCACGACTTTGTGGCCGGCGTAGATCTGCGTGTTCATCTGCACCGTCTGGCCGGTCGTGTGAAACAGCGGCAGCGTGATCAGGCAAGTTTTCTGCACGCCGTCGGTGAAATCGAGCACCGGCAAGTGAATGAGGAACGTCGTCGTGACGTTGCTGTAAAGATTAAGGTGCGTCAGCTCGGCTCCCTTGGGCTGGCCGGTCGTTCCCGATGTATAAAGGATCGCACAAGTGTCGTCAGGATCGGTCGGCACGATGTCGAACGTTTCAGGCTTGTCGAATGTGATCTCCGTAAGCGTCTTGTGGCCGACGAGCGGGCCGCCGCCCATGAGATTTTTCGTCATAACGACGAGATTTTCGCATGAAGGGACGTTGTCGAACGCTTCTTTGACGCGATGAGCGAGCGGAAGTTCGTCGGTTCCTTCGAATACGAACACAGCCTTGACGTCGCTGTCGGCGAGATGGTATTCAAACTCACGCGGCTGGAACAAAACGTTCAGCGGCACGACCGCAGCACCGGCTTTCAAGATCCCGTAATACACGATCGGGAAGAACGGCAGATTCGGGCACACAAGCGCGACCTTGTCGCCGCGGCCAATGTTCATCTCGACCAGCGCATTGGCGACGCGATTCGATAGCGTGTCGAGTTCGCCGTACGTAAGACGGACGTTTTCCCAAATGACGGCTTCTTTCTCCGGAGCGAGCCTCGCGTGGTGCGAGACCATCGACGCTAGATTGAGCGTTGTGGCACTGATCGACATATTTCTTCGTTAAGTTGTACTGCCCTGCAGAATTCGGTTTCGAGATTATACAACAATAACGCCTCAAAAGCCGACAGTTTTCGTCGCGGAAATGTCTTCGCCGAGTTTTTGGATCGAATGGACCTTGAATGCGTCTTCGGTTTCGGTGAAATCCGTGCGGTAATGCCCGCCGCGTGATTCCTCACGCCAGAGAGCTCCGGCGGCGACGAGCTTTGCGAGAGTAACGAAGTTTCGCGAGGACGTACTGAGATTTCCCGAAGCGATCTGATCGAATTCTTTGAGCGCACGAACAAGCCCATCTTTGTCGCGAAGTATCCCGACGCGTTCCCACATGACGCGCTTGACGCGTTTCTTAACCGCCGTCGAAACCGCTGACGGCAGTCCAAGGT
>CALMPJ010000028.1 GCA_937871585.1 uncultured Acidobacteriota bacterium
TGGATATCTATTGCACAGATCGGTTGGGTCGCGATGATCTTTTTGAATCTCTCGATCGGCGTGACGCTCATTTTGTCAGCGATATTGATGGTCGTCGAAATGCTCGGCCCGTATCTTGCCGAGACCAAGAAGGGCGGTACGCCTTGGCACCCTCACCACATCGCCGAGCGTTACGCTCTGTTCGCTATCATTGCCCTGGGCGAAGGCATCGTTGGCACTGTCGCCGCACTCGCCGCAGTTATCGAATCTCAAGGCTGGACGCTAGATGTTGCTTTGGTTGGTCTAGCTGGCGTCGGCCTAACATTCGGAATGTGGTGGGTCTATTTCATGCTTCCGTCCGGCCACGTTCTGCACACCAAACGACATAAATCATTCGTCTGGGGCTACGGCCTGATGATCGTCTTCGCTTCCATCGTCGCAACCGGTGCCGGCCTGCATGTCGCTGCTTATTACATCGAAAACAAAGCCAAGATCGGCCGGCTCGCTACTGTACTGTCAGTCGCAATTCCCGTCGTTATCTTCCTCAGTTCGATCTACGCACTATACGCGTATCTCGTCGAAGAATTCGACGGATTCCACCTATGGCTCTTCGCCGGAACCGCCGTAGTCATTGCGGCGACCATCTCCGCCGCCGCCCTCGGCCTATCAATGCCCGTCTGCCTACTGATCCTAATGCTCGCCCCGGTCGTCACCATCATCGGCTACGAAACTCGAGGGCATCAGCATCAGGCGAGTATGCTCGAAAAAGGCAATGAATAGAATTCTGAGATGCTACCAACCCAAAATATACGCAAACATCAGCGGGGCGACGATCGAGGCGTCGGATTCTACTATGAATTTTGGTGTTGAGGCTTCGAGTTTGCCCCAGGTAATTTTTTCGTTTGGGACGGCGCCTGAGTAACTTCCGTAGCTGGTTGTAGAATCTGATATTTGGCAGAAATAGCCCCAGACCGGGACGTTTTCGCGTTGCAGGTCTTGGTGGAGCATTGGGACGACGCAGATCGGGAAATCTCCGGCGATGCCGCCGCCGATCTGGTAGAAACCGATCTTTGCGTCGGCAGATTCATGCGTGTACCAATCGGCGAGCATCGTCATGTATTCGATGCCGGTGCGAACAGTGTGGACGTTTTTGATGTCGCCTGTAATGACGTGGCCGGCAAACATATTGCCCATCGTCGAATCTTCCCAGCCCGGCACGACCATCGGCAGATTCTTTTCCATCGCAGCGTACATCCACGAATCTTTGAGGTCGATCTGATAATACTCTTCGAGCGAGCCGTTCTTGAGCACCTGATACATGAATTCGTGCGGAAAATACTGTTTGCCCTCTTGATCGGCCTTCGTCCAGACATCGACCATCGCTTTCTCAAGCCGACGCATCGCTTCCATCTCGGGAATGCACGTGTCGGTCACGCGGTTCATGTGGCGATAGAGCAGGTCTTGTTCATCAGCTGGCGTCAGATCACGGTAATGCGGCACGCGTTCGTAAAAATCGTGTGCGACAAGATTGAAGAGGTCTTCCTCAAGATTCGCTCCCGTACAAGAAATGATCTGCACCTTATCCTGCCGAATCATCTCAGCAAGCGACAGACCCAATTCCGCCGTCGACATCGCACCCGCAAGCGTGATCATCATCTTCCCGCCGCGGTCCAAATGCTGAACATAGCCCTCAGCCGCGTCGATCAACGCCGCCGAATTAAAATGCCGATAATGATGTTTAATGAATTCAGTGATCTGTCCGTTCATAAAAAATCGTTCGCAAGAAGCGAATATGAAGAATATCTCATTCGTGGCGATTCACGTAACTAGCTACTGCGGGCTATCCCGAGATGCAGACCGCGCAATTCCGCAAGTCCACGCATTCGGCCGATACATGAATAACCGGGATTTGTGACTTTTCCGATATCGTCCATCATCTGATGTCCGTGATCAGGCCGGAACGGGATGAAATGATCGACCTGCTGTGCCGTATCGTACAGCGCTTTCATTGCCGCGTACATATCGACATCGCCGTCCAGATGGTCAGATTCGTGAAAATTGCCTTGGCCGTCTTTCTTGATATTTCGAAAATGAGCAAAATGCACCCGCGAGCCCATTTCGGTCAAGATCGCCGGGATGTCATTCTTTGGATTTGAACACAATGAACCGCAGCAGATGCAGAATCCGTTCGCTGGCGACGGTGCGAATGAAGCAATATCTCGAAGGTCTTCGACAGTAGATACGATCCGCGGCAATCCCAAAATATCGAACGCAGGGTCGTCTGGATGAACCGCAAGCCGTATTCCAACCTCCTCAGCAACAGGCGAGACCTCCTGAAGAAAATGAGCGTAGTTCGATTTTAATGCAACACGGTCGATGTCGTTATAAGGTTCTAACGCACGACGCATCGTGTCGAGAGTCCGCCGTTCCTCGCCCGGAATTCCAAATAGAACCGTATCGACCAGCGTGTCCTTTTGCGTTTGAGTCGCGGTGCTAAACCTAGCGGCTGCTCTATTTACGATGTGTTCGGCAAAATCTTCTTTGGCTCCGATTCGTTCGAGAAGATGAATGTCGAACATCGCGAAATCTACGAGATCGAAGTTGAGTGCAAGGCTGCCGTCATCAACTTGGAACGCGATATCGGTCCGCGTCCAGTCATTCACCGGCATGAAATTGTACGTAACGACCTCAAGCCCGCACGCCGCAAGATTACGCAAACTGACTTTGTAATTGTTGATCCATTTCGCGACATCGCCCGAACGAGTCTTGATGTCTTCGTGAATAGAAAGGCTCTCGACAACGCTCCACTTCAGACCATGCGTTGCAAGCTCGGCCTGTCGCTTTTTGATCTCATCAACCGGCCAGACCTCGCCGTGCGGAATGTGATGCAACGCCGTCACAACGCCTTGCGTGCCGGTCTGCCTCACGTCTGAAAGTGAAACGGGGTCATTGGGGCCGAACCACCGCCATGTCTGAAGAAGCTGTTTGGATACCATATTTGGAAAACTCGGGTAAGAGTAAGTATATCAAAGGCATTTTAGGCCCTATCGTGTTTTGGCGTAACTCGAAGCGCACCAATGAGAAAATATCACCCTCCGATCCACGAGCGGACAAACCCTAGGCGTCGATTAGGCGTATTAGTGCTGCGGTAACATCCAAAAACTAATGTAGTCACGCAGCTAAATTCTGTAAGGAGAACGGTATGGGCAGACTAACTCGAAGGGAATTCGTACAACAGGCGGCGACGTTTGGAGCGGTTTTGATCTGGGGGACGAGGAGCTCAAGTGCTTCGACGGTCACATGGAATGAAAGACGAGACGTTTTTCCGCAAGGGGTTGCGTCCGGCGACCCTGATCCTAACAGCGTTATCTTGTGGACCCGGCGGCCTCCCGGCGAGCGTCAAGCTGCGCGACTGACCGTAGAAATAGCCGAGGATGCTGCCTTTAGGCGTGTTGTCGGAAAAAAGGAAGCCGCTGTTACGGCCGATACCGATTGGACGTGCCGCGTGCTTGCGGCGGGACTACAGCCACGAACGGTCTATTGGTATCGCTTTACGGACGAACACGGTTTCGGCAGCCGCGTCGGCCGCACGATCACGGCTCCAACGGAAAGTGATGCGCGTCCGGTGAACTTCACCTTCGTGAGTTGCCAAAGCGTCAATGAAGGCAAACTCAACGGTTATCGCCGAATGATCTTCGAAGACGAACGCGCTCGGCCTGCCGACCAGCTCGGCTTTGTACTTCACCTAGGTGATTTCATCTACGAGGTGGTTCAATATCCCGAGGAAGGTGCGACGCGATACGACCGGACGATATACGAGGTCTGCCGCATTCCCGATGCAGGAAAAACCGGCAATCTTTACTGGCCGAAAACCGTCGACGGCTATCGCGCAGTTTGGAAGGGCTATCTCGCTGATCCCGATCTTCAGGATGCACGTGCACGATGGCCGTTCGTCTGCATGTGGGACAATCACGAATTCTCTTGGCAAGGCCGGCAAAGTATTCTCCAGCAAGGCGGCCCGCCACAGCCCGGCCAAACCGTCAAGGTCGCGGCCAATCAGGCCTGGTTCGAATATATCCCGGCGCGCGTCACGCCGCCGAGCGGCTCGCTCGCCGAATTTGGAAAGGTAGCGGTCGAGAACGTCAAGATCGATAAATGGGACGAGAATGGCCTCGGCACCGAGCCGAACAACCTCGCCGCGATCCGCAGCCTGATCGCGTATCGCGCGTTTCGCTACGGTAAACACCTCGACCTTATCGTCACCGACCAGCGCAGCTTCGCCGGCGAGGACGCAAGCAACGTCGACGATGTCGGAAAGATCTACGACCCGGCATTTCGCGGATACTTTTCTGAGGAAGCAATGATCGCCCTCGACGCGGGAAAAGCTTACAACGACGGAAAACCGCCAGCTGAACTGCAATTCAGAGATGTGAAGATTCCGAACCCGAGCAAAAATAAAAACCCGAGAACGATACTCGGCGTCGAACAAAAGAGATGGTTCAAGGACCGTCTCCGCAATTCAAAAGCGACTTGGAAGATCTGGGGGAATTCGCTCGGAGCCCTCGACAATAGAGTTGATATGCAAAATCTTCCCGCCGGAATGGTGAAGAATCCATGGCCGGCCGACACTTACGGAATAGGAAGGACCGACGACTTCGGAGCGGCCTATTCCGAACGTGGGGAGATCTATGATCTTGTGCGTGATGCGAAGATCACCGGATTCGCGATCGTGTCCGGCGACCGCCATTCGTTCTGGGCAGGATACGCCGCGGCCGAGCTTCCACCGCGAAAGTTCGAGCCCGTCGGATTAAGCTTCGTCGGCGGGTCGATGATAAGCCCCGGCGCGATGGAAGCCCTTGAACATGGCTTACGCAAGGAGCATCCATTGCGAGCATTATTCCTCGCTGATCGGCCTGACGGCGGCAAGCCCGATTGGACATACAATATGCTCCTGCTCCACGGTGTACGCTCTTGTCTCGAATACGCGAAAAACTTCGATCTCAAGCGGGCACATGCACTCTCGAATCCGCAGCTAGCCCCGCACCTCAAGTTTCTTGATTGGGGCGGTCACGGCTATGCGAAGGTGCGTCTCTCCGCAAATGAGATGCGGACCGAGTTCGTCTGCATTCCGCGGCCTATTACTCGCAGTGAGAGTCCCGACGGCGGCCCGTTACGTTACCGTGTCGTTCATACCGCCAAACTGTGGAAACCGGGCGAACGACCGCTGCTTGAGGTGAAGATCCTGGAAGGCAGCGTCGGACTGTCGATCTAAATACGAAAAAGGGCGGCTCATGGCCGCCCTTCATGCTTTATTGAGTCTAGCTCAGAACGCTTCGCCGAAGCTGACTTCGCCGGCGACCGCGACTTGGTATGCCGAGACGCGGCGTTCGAAGAAGTTAGCTAGTTCCTGTACGTCTTGCAGGTCCATGAACGAGAACGGATTTTTTGCTCCGTAGATCTTGTTCATGCCCAGCATGACCAGACGTTGGTCAGCGATGAACTCGAGATATTGCCGCATATCGGCGACCGACAGACCGGCGACGCCGCCTGAAAGCAGGTCTTGGGCGAACTGCATTTCGCATTCGACTGCCTCCTGAAGCATCGTCGCGACGGAGCGTTCGAGCTCAGCGTCGAAAAGCAGCGGCTCTTCTTTACGGACGGTCTTTACGACGTCAAACGCAAAATTCATGTGGCAAGATTCGTCGCGAAAAACCCAATTCGTACCTGCCGCAAGGCCGTGAAGCAGGCCTTTCGACCGCAAGAAATAGACGTATGCAAATGCTGCGAAGAAGAATAGGCCCTCGATACACGCTGCAAAGCAGATCAGGTTCAACAAGAACATCTTGCGGTCGCCGGGCGATTTGAGGCTGTCGAGATCGTTGATCGTGTCGATCCATTTCAGGCAAAAATCGGCCTTTTTCTTGATCGACGGAATGTTCTCGACCGCCGCAAACGCCGCCGCACGTTCGTTGTGATCGGGAATATACGTGTCGAGCAGCGTCAGGTAAAACTGCACGTGAACGGCCTCTTCGTACAACTGCCGCGACAGGTACATACGTGCTTCGGGCGAGTTGATATGCTTGTACAGATTGAGCACAAGATTGTTCGACACGATCGAATCTCCCGTCGCGAAAAACGCCACCAAACGATTGATCATATGCCGCTCGCTCGGCGCCATCTTGTTCTTGAGGTCCATCACATCGGTCGAAAAATCGACCTCCTCAACGGTCCAAGTGTTCTTGATCGCATTCCGGTACATCTCGTAAAAGTCCGGATACCGCATCGGGCGAAGTGTTAGGTTGAAACCAGGGTCTAAAAGCATATTGAACGTTAGGCGGACAAGCTTCGACCTATCTCTCGTGATTTTCAAACACGGTGATAGTCAAAATATTCTAATAAGAAATTCTCTAGGGAAAGAACCCAAATAGGGCCAATGAGAAGATATTGTATATCATGAATTTTAAAACGCAAGCTGTTGTGGTCCTGGAAAACAAAAAGTGGCCCATCCGCTTTAGCGGATGGGCCACACTGTCTCTACGACTATAGATCTTCTAAGGGAAGATTATCTAATAAACTAGACCGTTAACCGATGGGTCCAGTTAGGTAGTCCAGTCTTCGAAAGATAGTCTACAAGGTTTCGATCTCCGTAGAAATTAAGCCTGCCGCTTTCGGTAAAGGCCAGAGCGGATTGATCAACTCGTAGACGATTTCCTCGAGCTTTCCGCGTTAGATCATCGAGGACGGCAGCTCTTGCTGCCGCTGTTCTCGTAGTTGCATCGGCGTCAAACACAGCGAAGTTGATCCACGCGCCGCTTGTGGATCTCGCCCTAATGTGTGCAAAATTTATATTTGTCATAATGTTGAAAATTTAAGGCGGATCTGGTTTGCGGAAATGCGTTTTTGTGATAGAGTCCAAGTTGTTCGATTTTGGTTTCTATCAAAATTCAGTCCCTAGATACGTCCGATCCGCAGAAAAAGGATCTTTGAACTGAGCCGCAAGAATAGTTGTTTTACGAGTTACTTCTTCGGTTCTTTGGATTTGGGCTTCCGAATGCGAATCGGAATGGCCTTGAGACCCAAAGCGCTGGCGTAAATGCGTTTCTTTGCCCATTTGTGCCAGTAGCTTGCGACAAAGATTACTTCGTAGTCATCGGTCGTTGTAGACATATAGCGTCCTCCTTCATTCATGAAAAATGGTGAAGGAAACGCTATCGAGCCACGAGGACGAAAAATCGTTCACGTGGTTCAACCTCTCGGTTTCCTTCGAAATTGAGAGTGAAAATAAGAGCCTTCCTGCTTCTTAGTCGTGGCGCGGAGGGCTCTTCTTTTGTCCTTACATATTCTTCTCCTTACTTTACTGACACGCCTCGCAAGCCTCCGGATTCTCGAGCGAACAAAGCAACGCTTCTTCGTCCGTGTACACCTTCTTCGGCTCGTTGATGACGGCGTTGATGTTGTCGTTGGCGGCGACTTGGGCGATGCGTGTGGCCGGTCGCGAACGCAAATAGTATGTCGTCTTGAGGCCTTTCTGCCAGGCGTACATATACATCGACGAGAGCTTGCCGATCGTCGGGCTTTCCATGAACAGATTGAGCGACGCCGATTGGTCGATGAACGCTCCGCGGTCGGCCATCATGTCGATCAGGGATCGCATTGGAATTTCCCATGCCGTGCGATAGATCGATTTGAGTTCGTCATTGAATTCCTCGATGTCCTGAACCGAGCCTTCGGCAAGCTTGATCTTGTTACGAATGTCGTCTGTCCAGAGACCGGCGGCCTTGAGTTCCTCGACGAGATATTTGTTGATCTGAACAAAATCGCCGGACAAAGTCTCGCGTTTGAACAGATTCGATACCTGAGGTTCGATACATTCGTAACAACCGGCGATCGAGGCGATCGTTGCCGTCGGTGCGATGGCGATCATCAACGAATTGCGAAGCCCCGTTTGCTTGATCTTTTCACGCAAAGCGTCCCAACGCGTCATATCGTCCGGCGTCACGCCCCACAGATCGAACTGCATATCGCCCTGAGCTGCACGTGTTTCTAAGAATGCAGGATGAGCACCGCGTTCAACGGCGAGATCTGACGATGCGTCGAGAGCGGCGTAGTAGATCTCTTCTTGGATCTTCGCAGAGATCGCTTTGGCTTCGTCGCTGTCGAATGCGATACGCATTTGAAAGAATACGTCCTGAAGGCCCATCAGGCCGAGGCCGATGTTTCGCCAGCGGTTATTCGATTTTGCCGTAGATTCGATCGCGTAATAATTGAGGTCGATGACGCGGTCGAGTTGGCGAACTGCGAGCCGCACATTGCGTCGCAATTTGTCGAAATCGAACTGCCCGTCACGCATATATCGAGCAGCATTTATCGAGCCGAGATTGCAGACGGCGGTTTCGCCTTCGCTGGTGACCTCGATGATCTCGGTGCAGAGATTCGAAAGGTGCACGACGTTCTCGGGCCGTGCGGTTTGGTTTGATTTGCGGTTTGACGAATCTTTGAACGTCATCCAGCCGTTGCCGGTCTGAGCCATCGAACGCATCATCTTGGCGTACAGATCGCGTGCGGGAATTTGCCGAATGAATAGGCCTTCTTCCTCGGCTTTGACGTACGCAGCCTCAAATTCCTCGCCATAAAGGTCAGGGAAATGCGGCACGACCTTCGGGTCGAACAGCGACCATTGGCCGTCCGATTGAACACGCTGCATGAACAGGTCAGGTATCCAATTCGCAAGATTTAGGTTGTGTGTGCGTCGAGCCTCGTCGCCGGTGTTTTCGCGAAGGTCTAGGAAATCTTCGATGTCGCCGTGCCATGTTTCGAGATAAACGCAGCACGCACCTTTGCGTTTGCCGCCCTGATTTACGGCCGCGACCGACGAATCGAGCGTCTTGAGCCAAGGCACGATTCCGTTCGAATGGCCGTTCGTGCCGCGAATTAGCGAACCCTGCGAGCGGACGCGATGATACGCGAGGCCGATGCCGCCGGAGAATTTCGACAACATCGCAACGTCCGAGTACTTCTTATAAATGCTTTCGAGGCTGTCTTGCGGGCTGTCGAGCAGGAAGCACGACGAAAGCTGCTCGTGTTTCGTTCCCGAATTGAACAGCGTCGGAGTCGAAGGCACGTATTCGAGCGACGAGAACAAATTGTATAGGTCGATCGCCTCGTGCGGCGTTTCGCTTAGGCCGCAGGCGACACGCATCCAAAAGAATTGCGGCGATTCGATCACGTCGCGGGTCTCCGGATTTTTGAGCAAATATCTATCGTAGAGTGTTCGCAGGCCGAAGAATTCGAACAGCGTCGTTCGCGACTGGTCTATCGCGTCATTCAGTTTGCGGCTGTTTTCGGTGACGAATTTCGCGACACGTTCGCCGATCAGGCCTTCTTTTACGCCAAACGCGATCGACTGTGAAAACGAATGTATCTCTTGGTTACGAACTTCTTTCTCAATATATTGATTGAGCAGACGTGCGGCGACGCGCGAATATTCGGGCTCTTCGAAGATCAGGCTTGCGGCGGTTTGGATCGACAGCTTGTCGAGTTCTTGGGTCGAGGCTCCATCGTAAAGACCGCTGATGGTCTTCGTGGCGATACGCATCACATCGACGTTCGGAAGATTAACGGTACAGCGTGAGATCGCTCGAACGATCTTATTAATATCAACCGGTTCGAGTCCGCCGTTGCGTTTTCTGACCTGCATCGAGGTCTGTGTCGAATCGTCCGTCTGCCGTGCCGCTGCTGCCGAATTTTGCCCGAAGAATGTATCCATATTTGTCGCCTACTTCGCCCTGACTCTCCCAAAAAAGTGAGAGAGACTCCCACGTGCCCGCGTTTGCTTTATATGCAAAAGCGATGCCGCTTTTTGTGAAGTTATGTTGGTTTTGACCGAGACAAAATTGATTGCAAGCGCCTCAGTGGATATAGACTATATTGTGTGTCTTTTGGTTTGTCAACACAAAATGTAGTGGTTTGTGTTAATTTTTTTGAAACGTCGCTAAAGCCAATTATTGCAACATTTAATGCGCATAGCCTCAGAAAGAGCGTTAAATCACGCGCAACACTTCGGTAACATCTTGTGTAGCAATCAATTAGGGAAATTCCAGCTACCGATTCGGGCGATTTTCACGTCGAAAGTAGTCGTCGACCAGCGGCTTTGAGACTTCGGTTCGAGCACGGTAAAGGGTCGAAATACTACCGTTAGGAGTATAAAGATCGAACCAACCGCAACCATAACTGATTTTGAAAAAGTAACCTTCGGGCTTCTCTTTGGAGTTCCAGATGATCGGGCCCGTTTCTTTGCACGCCACTCGGGCCTCGTTAGGTTCCATAGGCCGAACACTGTCCTTTAGATCCTAATACAATGCGTCGAGCAACGAGCGTTTTTCTTTTGCCAATGTGATCTGAATTGGTTTTTTGTCGCCTAGTTTGCTGAGAATCGAGATCACCTCTGCGTTCTCAAATGCTAGTCTTGCATCGGCCGGAAACGCTATGTCAAAGTCTGCCTTCTCCTGTTCGTTCAGCGATTCGAATTCGAATGGCGGTATTGAATATTCAAGGGTATGAGCCGCAGCCTGAGGTTCTGGCGTGGCTGTGCAAGCCGCTATCGTAAATGAAGCGATCGTCACAAGTAGCGTAGCTCTAATTTTGCTCAACAACTTGTCCGTCATAGGCAAACTCAACATTCGCGGGCAGCAGTTTCGAATCACGCTCGTGAAGGATGTCGTGGTTTAGATGCGTTAGATACGCGCGGCGTGGTTTTAGGTCGGCGATGATGTCGAGGGCTTCTTCGAGGCAAAGGTGCGTTGAGTGCGGGACGATGCGGACGCAGTCGAGCACCAGCACGTCGAGGCCGCGAAGAGCTTCCATCGATTCGGGCGGAATGGTCTTGAGATCGGTCGCGTAGGCGAAATTGTTGAAACGATACGCGATCACGGGCAGTTTGCCGTGAATGACCTCGATCGGCGTGATCTCAAGATCGTCCCCGACGCAAAATGGCGACAAAGGCACGACCGTGTGTGGAACCAACTTCGGCAAGCCGCCGCCGAAATGTGTTGGTTGAAAGACGTATTGGAAAATTCGCTTGAGGTCGATCCAAGCAATGTCGTTCGCAAATATCGGCATCGCTCCGTGGCGAAAGTTGAGCGGACGAATATCATCGAGCCCAAAAACATGATCGACGTGGCAGTGAGTTATCAATACGGCATCAAGGTGGCGAATATTTGCACGAAGTGCCTGCTGACGAAAATCTGAAGAAGTATCTACGAGTATTTTCTTATCGCGATGCTCGATCAAAATCGAAACACGAAGCCGATTATCTCGCGGATCGTCACTTTGACACGTCTCACAATCACAGCCGATCGATGGGACGCCTGTCGAAGTGCCTGTACCGAGAAATGTGAGCTTCATTTCTAAAAATTTAACGCAGAGAACGCTGAGGACGCAGATACAGAAAACTATTAAAACCCTCTGCGTCCCCAGCGTTCTCTGCGTTTACTTCTTTCCTAGTATATCGTCGCCAGAGAATTTTGCGGCGGCCTGTGCCTTTAGCTTTTCTTCGGTTGCACGCATTAGATGGACGTATTGCATTCTGAGATCTGCCAGCAGACCGTCGAGCAGACGCTGTTCTTTTGGATGGAGATTGCCCGCAGTCTTTTCCTTTAACATCGACAAAATATCGAGCCAGTATTTGCCTGAGTCGAGATCGAGCGAACGCTGGCCCGTCGCAGGATGCGGAACCGCACCGAGAGCCGCGGCAGCGTTTGTTGCGAGCGACGATAGGAAATTAACAAAACTCGCCGGGTCTTTTGCTCCGGGAATATCGGAATCGTCGTCAAGGTCGTCGACCGCAGTTTCTTCTTCGTCATCGAGCGTGATCGCGTCCATGTCGATGTCGTCGATGTTCGGTGTTGCTGCCTCGACCGCCGGTTCTGCAGGCTGTGTTTCAGCGGCTGGTGCCGGAGTTGGTTCAATTACTACGCCCTCGCGAACCGAGCCGTCTGCGTTGAATTTACGTCTGTCGGCGACCTGGTAGCTGACCTCTTCTTCTTTGTCGTCTCTTCCGATCATAAGTGTTGAATTGATTTTAGCATTTCAGAGCATCGCGTTGCTAAACTACAGGATATGTCAAAGTCATTTGATGAACTCGTCACTGTAATGGAGCGTCTGCGTGCTCCGGGCGGCTGCCCGTGGGATCGCGAACAGACGTATGCGTCGCTGTCTCAGTATCTATTAGAAGAAGCGTACGAAACATTTGATGCGATCCAAGAAGCTGACAAGACCGGCGATATCACACACCTTCGCGAAGAGCTTGGTGATCTGTTGCTGCAAGTAATCTTTCACTCAACGATCGGCAAAGAACGCGGCGAATTTAATATCGATGAAGTTTGTGACGGAATTTCGCAGAAGCTGGTGCTGCGGCATCCGCATGTGTTCGGCGACGAAAAGCTTGAAGGAGCCGAAGATGTGCTGCGAAACTGGGACAAGTTAAAGGCGGACGAACGAGCGGCATCTGGAAAGGAACCGAAAAGGCTCGAGTCGATCCTTGATGAAGTTCCTGTGCATTTTCCTGGATTGCTCGAGGCGTTGAAAGTAACTAGCAAAGCGGCGAAAGTTGGATTTGATTGGGAAAGTGCCGATCAGGTTTTTCGTAAGATAGATGAAGAGATAAATGAAATTCATTCGGCTATTAGCACTGATGAGCGCGTCAAAGTAGAGGAAGAGATCGGCGATCTGCTGTTCTCGGTCGTCAATTTGGCACGTAAACTCGAAGTTGAACCGGAGACCGCTTTGAAGCGAACGAATCGCAAGTTTCGGGAGCGTTTTAAGTACATCGAGGACAAAGTTTCGGATCGCGGAGAAAAGCTTGCCTCAGTTGGTTTAGACGAATTGGACCGACTTTGGGACGAATCGAAGAGTGAAACAGGCGGCTCAGCGATGTTAACGGCGCGCTAATTCCTTTGAAAGCGCAATTTAACGACATTTTTGCTTTGACATTATAGGTAGAACAGGTTTACAGTGTCTTTGATAAATATTCCAGCTTAGTGAGGTTTCCGTAAAGTTATGAAGTACACTAATCGTTCGTGGCTGCGCCACACAACTACATTTGCCCTAATGTTGTCTCTCTTCGTCGGCTCGTCCACGTTCGTGCTTGCCGTTTCGAACAGTTCGCTTTCGGGTGAGATCTCTGTCAGTTCGATGAACGGCTCGGCTCCGGTCGTGACTCTCAATGGTGAGAATGCGATGAATGGTCGCACCTTCATTTCGAATGGCGTTATTGCAACTGACGCTGCCAGTACGGCAACCGTCAATCTTGGCAAGCTTGGCATGGTCACGCTTTCGCCGAACACGACTCTCGACCTTTCGCTCGCTGATAACTCGATCACCGGCAATCTCAGCTCGGGCAATGTTCGTGTTATGAATGCTGAAGGCGTTGCGGTCAAGATCAACACTCCGGACAATGTCGTTACCGGCAAAACGGTTTCGAGCGATGTTTCGGTTGACGTAACGTCAGGCGTTACCTCGGCAACCGGTGAGGTCGAAATGGCCAACGGTCAGCCTGCTGCTGCTCAGATGTCGAAGACGAAGCGTAACCTGATCGTTCTCGGTGTCATCGGTGCCATTGCTACGACCGCTATCATCATCTGGTGGATCAACAACGACAACGATGTTGTCAGCCCGGTTCGCTAGTCGTTAGCTTAGAACAAAATAGAAAAGGCGTCCTGTATCGGACGCCTTTTCTATTTGGCAAACATCTCGACAAGCCGGTCACATATCTTATCCCGGGAATCTTCGTCAACTTCACCGATCTTCTTGACCAGCCGTGCTCGATCTATACAACGTATCTGGTCAAGTATTACGAATCTTTCTGCATTTAGAATTGACACCGCGAGCCGTGTTGGATATTGAACCACAGATGTAGCAACCGGAGCGATCAGAACCGTCGAAAGATTACGATTCATTTCGTCGGGCGACACTACCACAGCGGGACGCGTGTCTTTCGCAGAGGCCGATGACTCTGCGTCTAAGCTCACCAGAAAAATATCGAATCGAGCTACCATTTCCATTCCTTCTTCTCGAAATCACCTGCCGACGGCGTTTCGATCAGTTCGTTATCATCATTGTCAGCCAACTCACGAAAAGCTTCGTCCCAATCCGATCGCGGCTGCGAAGCGCTTTTTATAAGGATGCCGTCCGGCTGCAATCGAAGTTCGACTTCACTAGATATCCGAGCCTCTTCGAGCATCAGTTTTGGAATGCGAATTCCTTGGGAATTACCGATCTGTATGATCTGAGCCTTCATAGTTTTGTTAGCCGATCCTTTCGATTCCGTTCATGTACGGACGCAATACTTCAGGCACAATGATCGTGCCGTCGGCCTGCTGATAGTTCTCGATGATCGCGATCCACGTTCGTCCAACGGCGAGGCCGCTGCCGTTCAATGTGTGAACGAACTCAGGCTTTGCTCCGCCGGCACGGCGAAATCGGAGGTTCATTCGGCGAGCTTGAAAATCGCCGCAGTTCGAACAGCTCGATATCTCACGGTACGTCTGCTGGCTAGGCAGCCAAACCTCGATGTCGAATGTTTTACGTGCCCCAAATCCCATATCGCCTGTCGATAGAACGACGGTTCTGTAAGGCAGTTCGAGCATCTGGAGGATCTTTTCGGCGTTTGCAGTCAATTTCTCGTGCTCTTCGTCCGAGTTCTCGGGCAGCGTAAGTTTTACAAGCTCCACCTTTTCAAACTGATGTTGTCGAATAAGCCCGCGAGTATCACGTCCGTGACTGCCTGCTTCGCTACGGAAGCATGGCGTGTATGCAGTGTAGTATTTTGGCAGATCGCTCGCGTCGAGTATTTCGTCGCTATGGTAATTAGTAACCGGAACTTCCGCGGTCGGGATCAATGCAAAACCACGATCGTCTTTGATGTGAAATAGGTCCTCTTCGAATTTGGGCAATTGGTTAGTTCCAAACAAAGCCGTTCGATTGACCAAAAACGGCGGTATCGTCTCGCTGTAGCCGTGTTCCGTTGTGTGAACATCGAGCATCAGATTCACCAATGCCCGGCTCAAACGTGCTCCGGCGCCATTCAATATCGCAAATCTTGCTCCGGCGATCTTAGTTGCGCGTTCGAAATCGAGAATACTGAGTGATTCGCCAAGATCGACGTGATCTTTCGGTTCAAAATCGAATTCGCGAATAGTTCCCAAACGCCGAACCTCGACATTTGCGGATTCGTCAGCTCCGACTGGAACGTCGTCCGCGGGAATATTCGGAAGGCCTGCCAGCAGATCGTGCATCGCGGCTTCGGCTTCGTCACGTTTTGCTTCGAGTTCAGTTTGTTGCGATTTGAGGTCCGCGACCTCCGCCTTTTTGACTTCAGCGGCGTCTTTGTCGCCTGATTGCATCAGGGCACCGATCTCTTTGCTCGCGACATTTCGTGCCTGATTGATCTTGTCAGCATCGCCGATCACGCGGCGGCGTTCGACGTCTAGCTCGGAAAAACGGTCGAGTCCGTCAACAGGAAAATTCCGGTTCACAAACGCCTCGCGTACGAGGTCAATATTATCTCTTACAAAATTCTGGTCTAGCATCGTGCTCTAAAGGCGTCAAAACCGTTGTTGTATGTCGGCGGTATTTGCTCTAATATTTAGAGTTTACGCGTTCCGAACAGACGCATTGAATTTAACAAAGTTGGTATGACAAGCAAAATTAGAAAGGCCATTTTCCCCGCCGCCGGTCTCGGAACGCGGTTTCTGCCCGCCACAAAAGCGAGTCCGAAGGAGATGCTGCCGCTTGTCGATAAGCCGCTTATCCAATATTCGGTCGAAGAGGCCGTGAACTCCGGCATCGAATCCATCTTGATCATTACGGGCCGCGACAAGAGCGCGATCGAGAATCATTTCGACATATCGTTTGAGCTTGAACAGCTTTTGAAAGAAAAGGGCAAAACGGCGATGTTCGATCAGGTTCGCGCCGTTTCGGATATTGCTCAGGTCAGTTACACGCGGCAGAAACAGGCACTAGGACTTGGTCACGCGATCTATCAGGCAAAGGATTTTGTCGGTAACGAGCCGTTTGCGGCATTGCTCGCGGACGATCTTGTTGATGCTGAAACGCCTGCACTCAGGCAAATGATCGACGTTTTTGAGAAGTTCGATGCTCCTGTGATCGCGACGATGCAGGTCGAGGGCGAGGCCATTTCGCGATTTGGCGTGATCGACGCTGAAGAGATCGAGCCGAATGTATTTCGTGTCAACGACATGGTTGAGAAGCCTGCGTTCGCCGATGCTCCGTCAGACCTTGCGATCATTGGCCGATATATTTTCACACCTGATATTTTCCGGGCGATAGAAAAAACAACGCCCGGAGCAGGCGGCGAGATACAGATCACTGACGCGATGCGTTTGTTGCTAAAAGAACGTCCGTTCTACGCGGTAAAACTCGATGGCCGCCGTCACGATGCGGGAGACAAGCTCGGCTTTTTGATCGCAACGGTCGAATACGCACTAAAACGCGACGACCTTGGTGGCGATTTCCGTGAATATCTACGCTCGCTCGATCTTAACAACTGACCTCGCCCGAAGACCAAGTCCGATCTGAAGCACGATCAACAAGGTCACGCTGATCAAGAGTACATACATTCCTGAGCGCAAGTTTCCCGATATTTCTGAGATAAATCCGATAAGCCATGTCGATATTGCTGCGCCCAAAGTGCCGGCAATAAAGAAAGGTGCGGAGCGGCGATTGGCTTCGGGTCCGAACTCATTCGAGAACCGCGAGACGTTGGTCGGAAAGACCCAAGAGGTACCAAAACCGGCAATTACGGAACCGAAACTGAGGACGAGAACTGAATCAGCCACAATTACAACGACCATTCCGGCCAAGATCGTCTGAAGCCCGAACATAAGCATCTTGCCTTCGCTTAGGAATCTGAACAATATCGGTGCGACTCCGCGTCCGGCGACAAAGAATACGAAATACAAAAGCGTTGGTGATGCCAGCGGGAAGATCGGCCCGCCATCCAATCTGCCGGTGTAAGTTGTGAGCCAGCCGCCCATTCCGCTTTCGAATCCGACGTGGATCAAGTTGAACAGTGCGATCAGCCAAGCGATCGGCTGCCGCCAGATCGCGATCGATGGGCCGCTCGTTTCCGGATCGGACAACTCCGGCAACAACGGTTTATATGATCTATCGAGCAATAGTAGGACCGTCGAAATTGCCATCGGAATTGCTAGCAATATCGTTGTAAGACCGATTCCGTCCGTCGTGCTCCAGAGATCGACAAACGGTTTGCATACGATGGCGCCTACGCCCCAGCAGAAATTGAGAATGCTCAAAGACGAAGCCGTGCGTTCCGGGCTCATTTCTAGCACGATCATATTTATCGACGGCAACGTCATACCGATGCCGATGCCATTGATGAAAAATCCTGTGATCACGATCGGAAATGCTCCGAAATTCATCAGCAGTACTCCCGCGATCATCGCGAAACCGCCAACGATCGTCGCCATTCGATAGTCATTCCGTCGAGCAAATCGGCTGGTGAAAAACGTACCGACCAGGGATCCGGCAAACTGCGACGGAAAGAACCAACTGACCTGAAGATCGCTAAGCGAGAACTGGCGGGCAAATATCGGCAGCACCTGCCCGATCAGTACGGTGACGATGCCTGAGAGAAAGAACAGGAAATGTAGATTGAGCCTGAAAAAGCCTCGGCGATTCGGCATAAACGACAATTGTTGCAGATTGCCACGCGGCGTTCATCCGCTCGATGCCGTTTTATTCGCTTAAATCACGGCGATTCGATAAAATCTATGTAAACTGCCGTACATACGGCCTAGATCGACTGATAGAAAATGTCACTTGCCACTATCGAAGAAGCCGTCCGAGACCTGTCGCAAGGCAGAATGGTCATCATCGTCGATGACGAAGACCGCGAGAACGAAGGAGATCTCGTTTGTGCCGCCGAATTGGTCACGCCTGAGATCGTCAATTTTATGGCCGTTCATGGCCGTGGTTTGATCTGTTTGCCGCTAACTGAAGAGCGTTGCGACGAACTAAAGCTGTTTCCGCAGACGGCAGAAAACACGTCGAGTATGGGAACTGCGTTTACGGTCTCGATCGAGGCCCGCGAAGGCGTAACGACCGGGATTTCAGCGGCCGATAGAGCGAAAACGATCCTGACGGCGGTCGATCCGAATTCAGCTGCGGCTGATCTTGCTCGTCCGGGACATGTGTTTCCTTTGCGGGCAAAACGCGGCGGCGTTCTCGTTCGCGTCGGACAAACCGAGGCAAGCGTCGATATCGCTCGGATCGCAGGATTGCAGCCTGCGGCAGTGATCTGCGAAATAATGAATGACGACGGCACGATGGCTCGAATGCCGGAGCTTCGTGTATTTGCCGAGAAACATGATTTGAAGATCATCTCGGTCGCAGATCTTGTTAAATATCGCGTCGAGAAAGAAACGCTCGTTCATCGTATAGCTGAGGCCGATCTGCCGTCCGAGTTTGGGACTTGGCGGACAATACTTTACGAGAACATCATCAACGGCGAAACGCACGCGGCGTTTGTAATGGGCGACGTTTCTGATACAACGGCGCCGGTGTTGGTTCGCGTCCAAACCGAGAATGTGACGTTCGCGATGTTTGGCTCGACGCTTGGCGAGGCCTCGACCGCGATGGCGTCTTCGCTGCGGCAAGTTTCGGAAGCCGGCCGTGGCGTAATACTGTATTTGCGGCAAAAGGATAACAACCTCGACCTTGTCGATCAGCTAAAGACGTACGCCGTGATGAATGAGAAAGGCGTCGATCTCGATACCGCAAGGCTCGAAACCGGCTACGGCAAATTGCACGATTACGGCATCGGAGCACAGATATTGAAAGACCTCGGCATCGGAAAGATCAGACTGCTGACCAACCGAGCGCCCAAAACTGCAACCGTCGAAGCATACGGCCTTGAGATCGTTGAGACCGTGTCTGTTTAGTCTCACAAAATGAGCGAAAACGAAGAGATCCGCGAACCTGAAGAAGAAGCGACGCCGAAACGCCGCTCTTCGCTCGGGCGTACTCTCGCGAAGATCGCGGGACTTTTTGGCGTTTCGACGTTGGTAGTGCTGATTGTTATCTACGGACTTTATCGCGGCGGCGTCTTCGATGATTACATAAAGAAAGAATTCGTTAACAAACTAAAAGAGTCGGGCGTGAACTTTGAGGCTCGAAACTTTAATGTCAAAGCTTCACCGCTCGAGCTGATAATTGATGACGCAACTTTCACCAACGCCGCCACAGGCGAAAAGCTGCTTTTCATTAAGAATGGCCGTCTAGGCCTTACGATCCTCGATCTGTTGTCGTGGAAACTAACGCGTGACATTAGCATCGACAAGACAGACATTTCGGGCGCCGAGCTTTGGATCAACATCGACGAAAATGGACGTTCGAATTTTTCGGGCCTGAAATTTGTCGAGGACGAAGGCGGCAGTGCCGTTAATTTCAAATACGATTCGGTCAACGTTTCGATCCGCGACAGCCTCGTACATTTCGGCGACATCTCGCGAAAGATCTCTGGCGAAGGCCGCGAGATCAACGTCACGCTCACACCGAGAAGTGACAAGACCGTAAATGGAGAACCGCGATTCGACCTCTTCTTTGCCTCGGACAACTCGTCGTTTACTTACGATGCAAAGGCGTTTGAGTCGATCGGCATCAGAGCGAAAGCAACCGTTGATGAACTTGGTGCTGATGTCGAGAGTGTGAATATCACTTCGCCGGTCGGCAACATTGCCGTAAATGGCCGGCTCGATAATTGGAATTCGCCAAAATATACGGCCAATATCTCTTCGACAGCCGACCTCACGCAGATATCGACGACCTTAGAAACCGCGACCACGCTTCGCGGCGTCGGCAATTTCAAGGGAACTCTTACCGGCGAAGGCGAAACGTACAAGATCGAGGGAACGGTCGATTCCGAATCGCTCCGTGCCGACGGCGTCTATGTCAAAGGCGTAAATATCGAGGGCACCGTCGCCGGCACGAACGAAGATTACGAAGCCA
>CALMPJ010000029.1 GCA_937871585.1 uncultured Acidobacteriota bacterium
TCGGCTGCTCAGGACAATCAAGGCAATATCGCCGTTGGCTACAATTTTGCTTCAGAACAGAAACGGCCGTCCGTTTTGTATTCGGGAAGGCTCTCTAGCGAGCCGGCGGGCACATTCAGAACAGAAGGTTCTCTGGTTGAGGGAACCGGCGTTCAGAAAGCATTTGGCTGGCGTTGGGGCGACTATTCGAGTCTTGTCGTCGATCCTGTCGATGATTGCACGTTCTGGCAAACGGGCGAGTACTACACGCTGGCGAGCGAGACATTTAGCGATTTTACATGGCTGTCGAGAATTGGCAGATTTAAGTTTAACGAATGCACGCCAGGGCCGAGCGCTCGATTTGGCGGCGGCGTTTCGCGAGCAGACAACTCAGTGCCGATCGAAGGTGCGACGATCACAGCCGTGCCGTACTCGCGACGTTCGGATCAAATAGGAGCTTACGGTTTCGTGACGGTGATCCCCGGAGCCTACACGATAACAGTTTCCGCTCCAGGTTATCGCTCGCAAACGACAACAGTCTCACTCGTGGACGGCGAAACAAGATTCATCAATTTCTCGCTGCAGCCAATTGCGGTCTTCGCTTCGCCGGTATTGGAGATCTCGAATGAGAGCTGCGGCACCAATGGTTCGCCTGATCCGGGCGAGAATGTGACATTCAATCTCTCATTAGCAAACACGGGCCTCGCTGCCGCACAGAATCTTGTCGCGACACTGCAGAACACTGGCGGTGTCACAGCAGCAACCGGCCCGCAGAATTACGGTACGATGCCGATCGGCGGACAGACGGTTTCGCGTTCGTTCTCGTTCACGGTGTCGCCAACTGTCGCTTGCGGCGGTGAGATCGTGCTCACATTTCGGCTGCAGGACGGAGTGAACGACATCGGAAACCTCGTCGTTAATCTGCGAACAGGTAAACCGCGGATCGCTTTCTCGCAGAATTTTGACCGCACGATCTCAGGCGGCTTACCTGTACGCTGGACTCGAACATTTGAGGGCGGCGGCATTAATTGGGCGGTCTCGCCTAAACGTTCCCAATCGGGCCTCAAGGCTGTGTATTCGCCGGACCCATTTCTAACTGGTCTCAACGAAATTCAGACGCCGGTGTTTTCCATCACAACAACATCAGGGAAGTTAAGTTTCCGAAACTGGTACGAGTTTGAGACGACGTTTCTGCGAAACAGACTTTACGACGGCTCGGTGCTTGAGATCAAGATCGGTGACGGGCAGTGGCAGGATATTATCGCAGCCGGCGGCGTTTTCGAGAGCGGCGGCTACGACGGTGCACTCGATGGCTGTTGTAGTAATCCGCTTGCGGGTCGCCAAGGCTGGTCCGGCCGCAGCGGCATCAATCAGACTTCGGAGTTCATTACGACGACGGTGCGTCTGCCGGCAACGGCCGCCTTGCAGCGTGTCCAATTGCGATTCCGAGTCGGAACCGACATCGGCGGAACTCGCGAAGGGCAGTATGTTGACAATTTTGAGGTAACTGACGGCTACGTCTGTAGCTGCGTTTTGCCGTAATTATCTTGACGTACGAGCGGCGCGCAAGTATTATCATAAGTTCGCACGCCGGAGTGGCGAAATTGGTATACGCACCAGACTCAAAATCTGACGAGGTTCACCCTCATGTCGGTTCGACTCCGACCTCCGGTACCATCTTATTTCTTCTTTAGTTCCATTTTCCAATCAGGATTTATAGGGATCGCAACGGTCGTTCCCGGTTCGGCACGTTCGAACTCGGCCGCATGCGAACGGAAATCGAGGTCTCTCATTGGCGGTATCTTGTAGTCTGAGATGATGCCGTACGAACTGATCAGCAGTAGGCCGACAGCCAAAGATCTCTCAACTTTTGATCTCACGCTAAAGATCACGAACAGCAAGCCGCAATAGAACACAAAGCACGGAACGAACCAGTAACGTTGAGCAGTCGCGTTATTTGCGATAACTGTCCATTGCCCCGGCTCCAAAGTAACTGCCGGCCAGACTAGTGCGGTGATGCAGATAAGGATGGCATAGAGGAAAAACAGTCGAATTTCGTTTGAGACACGACGCAATAGATTGGCAGCATATGCAAGACCGGCAATGGCTACGACGATCGCTGTGAACGAACCCCAGAGTCCCCATGCTTCGAACTTAAGAAATCCGCGTACGCCCAATAGCGGGCCTAGAACCAGATGCCTGCCGACGATCTGAAAGAAGAGATCGAGAGATGCACCGAGCACGGATTGAACTTCTCGCGTTGAAGTAAGCAGGCCAAATGCCTGAATGGCGCAGCCAACCGAAATGATCGCAGCAAGGACGAATTTGTGGCGAGTTCGATCCAGATACAACCTGGCCAAACTGATCGGAAACAGTAATAGGCAGAACGGTCCGCTCACGACACTGAGCATGGTTGCCAGAAAGTCGAATATCCGCCCCGCTTTCGAAATAGGTTCGGCTGTTACGACGATCAGGCAAACCAACAGGGCAAGATGCCATTGTGCATTGGTAAGGTTTCCGTAAACTTCCCACGCATTTGGCAAAACCAAGTAGAGAAACGCGAGAGCATATCGTGCATAGCGGCTCTCGATCAATCCCCGGCATCGATCTGAGACGATAAATGCGGCGACGCCGGCCTGGATCAATACGGCCGAAAGGTTGAAAACCAAAGGAGCCTGTGCCAACGGAAAAAGCTGCGAGATCGAAGCGATAATTCGCGACGAGGTCTGAAAATAACCGGCTTCAGTGGTGAAAATCGAAACCAACGGATCGGCATTGTATGCATCGGCGTACCAATTTCGACCATCTTCGGCCCAGAACTGCGGATTTAGGAATATCTCCGGCTTACGGCCAAACAGGAGCAAGGTCGACGTAATAATTACACCGATAGTTCGAAGCGAGGCTACATACCGATCTGCCATATTCACTTAACGAGCGACTTTGATAGTAGCAGAAACGGGGAAAAGGGCCGCATACAGGTACGCGACCCTTTCTTGAGAATCCTCAAGAACTAGGATTAGTTCCTAAAGTAATTGATCGTCTGGCCATCGCCGTTCGAAACGGTGCCAAAACCGTAACCGTTTCAATAGATCCTCGATGTTGCACCATTGACCGTCAGCGTCGATCCGTTGACGCTGCCGTAGTTCATATTTCCACCAATGTTGATGGTCACGTTTCCGTTCGACTGAATGGTGATGAGGATCTGCGAACCGTCTTGCGGACTGTTGCCGCGGAACTGTCCGACTGCCCAGCTCGGAACATTACTGCCACCGCCGCCCCAACCGCCGCTGTTCTTCGAGTAGTAAATGGTCTCGTTGTTCGCGGTGCTTACAGTTCTAAAACCATCGCCTTGTCGATAAACTCGAGCGGTATTGCCGTTGATGTTGATAGTGTCGCCGCTCTGATAATAGCCTGACGAAATACCTCCGCCGATGTTTGCGGAGATGCCACCGTCATTATTGATGGTCAGTCTGATCCGTGTGCCGTTCGGGGCAGTTCCGTAGAACGTTCCGCGAGCCCATGACGGAGGACGCGATTGATTCCCGCCTCCCCAGCCGCCACCTGAATTGTTACGGCTGTAGTAGATCGTTTCGCCGTTCATCGTACTGACCGTCTGAAATCCGTTGCCGGACTGTTGCAAGCGAGCACGGTTGCCGTTCATGTTCAGATAACCATTGTAGTAAGTGCCGTAGGTCATTGAACCGCCTATATTTGCGGTTGCACGGCCGCTGCGTTCGAGCGTCAATGTGATCTGTGTACCATTAGGTGCGTTGCCGTAGAATGTGCCCTGTGCCCATGATGGTGGCGTCGATGTCTGGCCGCCGCTGCCCCAACCACCGCCGCCGCCGCTAGTTCGGCGCATCGAGCGAATACGGTTGTCCCAGCCGTTCATACCAAGATCATATTCTTCGCCGGAAACTGAAGCACAGCGACCCGAATAATTCTTACCATCGCAGATCTGCCATTCCTGGTTGTTTCCAACGCGGAAACTTGAGATTTTTTTGTCCATACCGTACGAACCTAGGTCCGGTACGTCATTCTCAAATGTTTGAGTATTGCCTCGAAAATCTCTGTCGGTAAAAACGGTTATACCGTTGCCGCCAAAAAAACGTCCTTCTTGCGCGAACGAGATCGTCGTTCCGGTGAGAACAAATAGAGCCGCGACCGACGCAGCAAACAGCTTTTTAGATACTTTTTTCATATCGACACCCCTTTTGATGAGATCACCCTGAGACAGCATTTCGCCGCCTGCTATTACAACCCGAAAATTGTCAAAGTAAACAGCGTCCCGGCGAAGTTAATTGCAGCAGTGCTGCTACGACTTCGACCGCTTTGATGTACAGTTTTCTTCTGACGCTGTAATAATTATATTTTAAAGCCTGCGGCTTAACAACAACTTTATGCTCCTTGCAGATTTTGACTTTAACCTGCCCCCGGAACTTATCGCTCAGGAACCGCTCATCAATCGTACGGATTCGAGAATGCTGGTTGTGGACCGTCGTGCGAACCGAACCGTCAATTCATCGTTTGCAGATCTTCCTGCACAACTAAGTGAAGGTGACCTGCTTGTCGTGAACAACACAAAGGTGTTTCCGGCCAGACTTGAGGGCAAAACCGAAACAGGAGCCGCAGTCGAGATATTCTTGGTTTCCGAACAAGCCGACGGCTCGTGGACAGCTCTTGCGAAACCGGCAAAGCGGCTGCCAACGGGCAAGATCGTTCATTTCGCGGCCGATCTAAGTTGTGAGGTCGTTGAACGGCTTGATGATGGTAAGGTGAGAGTCAAGTTTCTTTATGGCGGAGATGTCTATTCTGCGATCGACAAGTACGGCAGAACTCCGCTGCCGCCCTATATCAAACGCGACGCAGATCAGCTAGACGCTGATCGCGAAAGATATCAGACCGTTTATGCCAGCGACCGTGGAGCGATCGCCGCTCCAACGGCAGGCCTTCATTTTTCGGACGAGACTTTCAGGCAATTGTCCGATCGCGGTATTGAAACCGTCGAGATCACGCTACATGTTGGCTACGGAACGTTCGAACCGGTTCGTGTTGATAACATTGCTGAGCATAGCGTTTCGCCGGAACGATTTTCCATTACCGCTAATGCGGCTGACGTTCTGAATGCTGCTCGAATCGAAGGACGTAGAATTGTAGCGATCGGCACTACAACAACGAGGGCTTTGGAAAGCTCGATGCAGCATCACAGCGAGTTCAGAGCTGGAAACGACATTGCCGATATCACGATCCTGCCCGGATACGTTTTTTTAGCAGTCGGTGCGTTGTTGACCAATTTTCATCTTCCGAAGAGTTCATTGCTGGTTCTGACCACGACTTTTGGCGGCCATGATCTGATAATGAACGCCTATCGACACGCCGTCGCCGAGCGTTATCGCTTTTACAGCTACGGCGACTGTATGCTAATTCTCTAAACAATGGCAGTTCTTAGCACGATACGAAATTTCTTCCTGCCGCGAATATATCGCGAGCCTGAGATCATCGTGCCTGCGCCGCTGTGTGAATATGACATCAGACCGCTGACAATAGCCGATCTCAACGAAGTGCTCCGGTTGAATATTCGATGTTTTCGCGACGGTGATAACTATACGAAATACACGTTTGACTACCTGTTAAATGATCCGCGGACGATCAGCTACCGAGCAGTAACGGATTCGGGCGAGATGGTCGGATTTGCATTTATGACCGAAACCGAGAACGGTGCCGGACATCTAACGACGCTCGGCATCGCCCCCGAACATCGCCGCCGCGGTCTCGCACGAACGCTCCTCAGCCGTATTGAAAAGGCCGCGAAGGATAGAGAATTGACGACCGTCATCTTAGAGGTTCGGGCCGGAAATATGGCCGCGAAAGAGCTTTATATCCGCGAGGGCTACAACGTCATGCAACGGATCCGCAAATACTACAATAATGGCGAAGACTGCTTTCTGATGATGAAATCGGTCGATAGCTATTACCAATAATGTTCCACATTCCAAAAGTCTACGCGATCACTGATCGAGAATTGTCCGGCCATAGTCACGCCGAGCAAGTGCGGAGGTTTGCCGCCGGAGGCATCAAGCTAATTCAACTTCGCGAGAAAACTCTTGCGGCCGGCGAATGGATCGATGACGCTTTTCAGGCCGCCAAGATCGCAAAAGAACTTGGAGTCACCTTGATCGTAAATGACCGTATTGATATCGCAATTGCGATAGATGCCGACGGAGTTCATCTCGGTCAGACCGATATGCCGATAGATGCCGCGAGACAGCTATTGGGTCCCAAAAAAATCATCGGACTTTCAACGCATACTCGCGAGCAAGCAATAGGAGCAAAGTCGGAAGTTGTTGATTACATTGCGTTTGGACCGATCTATTCTACTAATACCAAGTCGGACCATGATCCTGTAGTTGGGCTAGATGGTCTTCGGGAGATCCGAGAGATCGTCGGCGAACGGCTTCTCGTAGCTATTGGCGGAATAGATCATTCGAATGCCAACGCAGTCATTGCTGCGGGCGCTGATTCGGTCGCGGTAATCAGTTGTCTTCACAACCATTCGCCGTCTGTCGAAGAATCATGTCGCGAGTTGCTGTTAAAAGTTGAGCAATGATGTTCAACAATCCTCAAAAAGTTATTGCATTCTCCGTGTAATTAAGGCACAATCTTAGTTGGCCACTCGCGCCGAGGCTCTCCTTTCTGTAGCAAGCCAAGTTTCCGACCATACCGCAAACGCGGGATCAACTGGAGAAGATCATCCAATGAGTTTGTTAGATATCGCGCCGATCATTGAGCAGATGCTGCTCATCTCTGATAACGTCAGCGACCTTAATTTTTCGGCTAACCAAAAACCCCAGGTCGAGATCAACGGCGTGCTTTATCCTGCTTCACCGATCGGTCTTGGACGACTAAGCGCATATCAGACCGAGATGATCGCGATGTCTTTGCTTCGCGACAATCCTGATGCTGCCAATCAGCTTCACAAATATCGCACTGCCGACCTTAGCTACGCTTTGCCGGGCAAATGCCGGTTTCGCGTAAACATCTTTCAGCAGCGAAACTCCTTCTCCATCGTGATGCGAGTCATTCCTCATCAGATCCCGAGCTTTGATTCGCTACGGCTTCCGAAACAGCTAGCCGATATCGCAGAGATCAGGAACGGTATTGTGTTGCTGACCGGGCCGACAGGTTCGGGAAAAAGTTCTACGCTCGCCGCTATCATCGACCGTATCAACGAGACTAAGGCCTATCACATTGTTACGATCGAAGATCCGATCGAATTTCTGCACAACCACAAGAAATCGACGATCAACCAACGAGAGGTCGGTGCTGATACGAAAGATTTTGCTTCCGCGCTCAGAGCTGCACTTCGACAGGCTCCGAAAGTTATTCTCGTCGGCGAAATGCGTGATCTCGAAACAGCCGAGATCGCACTCGAAGCCGCAGAAACTGGTCACTTGGTTCTTTCGACGCTGCACACTATCGACGCATCGAAGACTATCGATCGTATCATCGGTCTTTATCCTAAAAACGAAGAGCGCATCATCCGAACGCGGCTTGCTCAGACGTTCCGCTTCATCGTTTCGCAAAGGTTGATACCAAAAGCAGATGGCAAAGGCCGAATTGCTGCGGTCGAGATCCTTAGGTCGAATCCGCGAACTCGAGAATACATTGAGAAAGGTGAACAGGAAGGAAAGACCTTGCTCGACGCCATCCGCGATGGCGAACTCGACGGAATGCAAGATTTCGACTTTGTGATCCGCAAGCTCATCGAAAGCGGCGAAGTTGCAATGGACGATGGTTTGTCGTTCGCAACAAATCAGAACAATCTGCTGCTGCAACTCAAGGGGCTTTCGTCCACTGAAGACTACGTCAACGCAAATCGACCGGCAGCTTCGGTTGGGCAGCCACTTGCGCCGCCTCCGCCGGCGACGTCAAATCCCGATTCTGTCCTTAGCATGATCGAATAGTCGTTCGAACCAAATTGTTATGATCATCCGTTGCGATAACTGCTCTGTTTCCTTACAGTTGGACGAATCCAAGGTGCCTAGTGGCAACTTTACGGTTCGGTGTCCAAAGTGTCAGAATCTGCTCCGCGTGCAAAAGGACGCGTCGGGCCGTGGGCTTTCGACCGTTGACCAACTTGCGTCGAGCCAGGCGGCGTCTGCTGTTCCTGACGGAGCTCGTGAGTTTGCGGAGAAAGAGGCCGATCTTCAGATCAACAGTGCACTAAGGTCTCTGATGTCTGCACTACAGAGTGAAAAATCGACTATCGATAACGATGGTGACGATGACGAAAAACCTCGAAGGATCTTGCTTTGTTTGGGTGCAAAACTAGACGAGACCGCAAAGATACTGTCCGGTGCAGGCTACAAGGTTTACGTCGCCCAAACTCCGGCACAAGCAAACGAACGGCTACGCGAGGGCAAGACGGAGATGTTGGTATTCTCGCCCGACTTCGCTCCTGAGCTCGGAGGTGCAGCGGTGATCCAACAAAAGGCGAACGCAATGTATTCATCTGAACGTCGTCGTCTGTTCCTCGTCTCTCTCGAAGAAAAAGGTACGACGATGAGTGCTCATGACGCATTCTTGAGAAACATCAATCTAATAGTTAACGACAACGACGTCAATCAACTGCCATTGATCCTAAGCCGTGCTATCACGGACTATAACGACCTTTACAACTATTTTAACAAAGCGTCCGGCCTCCAGCCGATCTAATTAGCAGACGCTAGTTCAGAAACCAGAACCTCGATCAGCATTCGCGAGCCAGCCGGGCCGCCACCGCCGACCGAGGTTTTTAGCGCGATATCAGTTTCAGCGATTCGGGCAATGGCTTTAGAGAGCCCTACGGTTCCAAGCTGACGGGAAAATCTGAGGAAATGTTCTTGATCGTTGTAGCGCAATCGCAGTAACTGTTCGACCTGTCTACGGTCGGCTCCATTCTGCATCATCGAAGCGGCGATCATCATACGACGAAAATTGTATGAGATCAGTCCGACGAGCATTACAGGCTCCGCACCATCGTCCAGCACTTTTCGAAGTACATTCAATGCCCCAACGCCATCTCGACGAACCAACCGATCGGTCAACTCAAAATTCGAAAGCTCACGTCTGTTTGGAATCAGAGCGTCGATCAGGTCATTGCTAACGTTTCTTGTTGGAAGCGAAGCAATGCAGAGCTTTTCAACCTCATTAGAGAGACGCCTAAGATCATTGCCGACAATTTCGATGAGGTGCCGAACGGCCCGCTCGTCGATCGAGACGCCGTCATTCGCAAACTTTTCACGTGCCCATTTTGCTAGATCGGCATCTTGCAGCGTTTCGAAATCTACGGCGCCGGGCTGCGAGCGAAGAAGTTTGCCCATCTTTCTGACGCCATTTAGCTCGTCAGCGACGAAAACGATAACCGACGATTCACAGGGCCTCGAAAGGTAGGCCTTGAGCATTTCTTCGTGCTCTTCCTTAATTGTGTCGTTCTTGCCGCCTTGCGTTATGCGAACACCACTAACGCAAACCAGCCGTCGCGACGCCATCATCGGCAATTGTTCAGCAGCGGCAATCGCCCTCGCGAGGTCTGCTTCACCGGAAAGCTCAATATTCGATTCATTGAAGTCGCGTAGATCGCCCTCGCCAAAAACTCTATTGGCAATAGTCTTAGCAGCCAGATCACGCAGATGAACCTCGTCGCCATACAGCACATAAACCGGCAACACAACGCCGCGTTTTAGTTGGTCGCGAAGCTCTTCCTTCTTCATTTATCTCTTATTTCTTCTCTTCGTTCACGCCGACGCCGTTGACGATCGCCGAGACAACGGACTCGCCGAATGCTCGAGCCATGCGGTCGACCGCGGGGTCTTCTTCGTTGAAGAATGAGCGAGGATCTTCGCTGAATTCAAAGGAATCTCGAAACACGAAACTCTGATTGTCGTACAGTATCTTGTCGTTTTTGAGATCGCGAATAGTTACGGCTACTACTATTGTGACTTCGTACACGCGGGCTCTTCCTTGCCGATCAAGTAAGACGCCGGAGAATGTGAAATCACGAATGACGCCTTCGACGACTGCATCGGCGCCGTTACGAGAACCTTGTACCTTCAGCCCATTGCCACGTCGGATGATCTCGCGGGAAACCGATTCGGTGAATCGAGATTCAACGCGATAACGCATACCTTTTGCTTCGAACGTGAACGCGGGAACCGCGACCGTACGAATGTTCTTTGGCAAGCCCGAATGAGTCACGGGCTTATAACACTCGGTAAATCCGCTTACTAAGAGCAAGCCAATCATCAACAAAATAGCTGTAATCAATTTCATTTACGACCTCTTAGACCCACGTCGGCCGAGCCATACGAAGAGTAATGCTCCGGCAGTTGCGAAAGCGATCGCAATTGGAACGTAATATGTCTCGGCTTGTGGGGCCTGATGCCGTGATTCCGGTGACGGGACATCGGCCATCACGAATGTGCACAAACTGATGACAGCAAGCATAAGCTGCGTTAGTCGAACAAGACCTGTCATATTTCTATTGAATCACGCTTCCGGAATTAGCCCAAGACCTGTTGCTGCCGACAATGCCTCGACCGTCGCGGCAACGTCATGAACACGTACGATCCTGGCTCCGTTTCGCACGCCAGCCAATGCAGTGACAATGCTGCCGCCGAGCCGTTCTGATGCTTCGCGATCTCCAAACAGCTTCGCGATAAATGATTTCCTCGAGGTGCCGATGAGAAACGGAAATGGTGAAAGTGAATCGACGATCTCCTGGTGACGGACAATAAGCTCGACGTTTTGTTCCGCTGCTTTTCCAAAGCCAATGCCTACATCTAGAACGAGCTGCTCATCGCCGATACCAAATTCAAGAGCCTTATCAACTGAGTCTTGCAATCCGTCGATCACAGCAGCGACGATCTCGAGCGGCCTGTCAGCAGTGTGCATTGTCGCAAAATCGCCGATTGAATGCATCATGATCAGCCCCGACTTGGTCTCCGCGGCGACGGTCGCGATCCGTTCATCAAAACGCAGTCCCGAAATATCGTTGATTATCTCGGCACCTGCGTCGATAGCCGCTGTCGCGACCTCTGCCTTGCTGGTATCGATCGAAATTGGCGTGTCGAATCGTTTAGCGATCGCATCGATAACGGGAATGGTTCGCCGTATCTCATCTTCTGCCGATACTTGCTGACTGCCGGGCCTCGTCGATTCGCCGCCTACGTCAATAATATCGCCGCCTTCATTTACGATCTGTTCGGCCCGCCGAAGAGCGTCATTCGTACTGCGATACTTTCCGCCGTCCGAAAAACTGTCAGGCGTTACGTTCAATATGCCCATCACGAGCGGTCGTTCGAGAGATAATGCTCGTCTTGATGTTTTCCAGATCATATAAAGAAATAGGTCCTATAGGTCATGTAGAACCTATAGGACCAAAGTAGAGGAAGATAAACTTACGCCGTCACCGGATCGTTTCCAGCTATTGGCAAGATCGGATTCGAAAAACCGTCTTTGACACGTTGTTCCGAACCGCCGTCCTCGTCCGAGCTTGAGGATGAACTGTCCTCGACCGGAAGACCTGCAACCGCACGCCTAATTTGGATCGCATCGAGCGTTTCAAACTCGAGCAATGCCTCGGCGAGACGGATCATCGCATCCTTGTTATCGGTGATGATCTTGACGGCACGGTCGTATTGTTCCGAGATGATCTTCTTGACCTCTTGATCGATCTTGATCGCTGTGTCTTCCGAATAGTCACGATGCTGATTGATCTCGCGGCCGAGGAAGATCTGCTCGTCCTTCTTACCAAAAGTAAGCGGTCCGAGCTCAGACATACCGTATTCGCATACCATCGCGCGAGCAAGTTCGGTAGCACGTTCGATATCGTTCGAAGCACCGGTCGTGATCTTTTCTTGACCAATAAACTCGCCCTCGGCGATACGACCGCCCATGAGCATTGCGATCTGGCCGAGCAAGTATTCCTTAGTGTGGCTATACTTATCGCCTTCAGGCAGCGACTGGGTTACGCCGAGAGCCATGCCGCGCGGAATGATCGTGACCTTGTGCACAGGATCGGCGGTCGGCACTTTGAGACCGACGAGGGTGTGGCCGGCTTCGTGATAAGCGGTATTACGCTTTTCTTCGTCCGAAATGACCATCGAACGCCGCTCGGCGCCCATCATCACCTTATCTTTCGCGACCTCAAAATCGTGCATCGTCACAACTTTCTTGTTGTAACGAGCTGCGTTCAAGGCAGCTTCGTTGACGATGTTGGCTAGATCAGCACCAGTAAATCCTGGCGTTCCGCGAGCGATGACCGAAACATCGACGGCTTCGTCGAGCGGAATTTTTCGCGTGTGAACCTTCAAGATGCCTTCGCGGCCACGAACGTCTGGACGTCCGACAACAACTCGGCGATCAAAACGTCCGGGACGAAGCAACGCCGGATCGAGAACGTCGGGCCGGTTGGTCGATGCCATCAGAATAACGCCGTCGTTCGATTCGAAGCCGTCCATTTCGACAAGCAATTGATTGAGCGTCTGTTCGCGTTCATCATGTCCTCCGCCAAGGCCGGCACCACGATGACGTCCAACGGCGTCGATCTCGTCGATAAATATTATGCACGGAGCATTTTTCTTGCCCTGTTCGAACAGATCGCGTACACGCGATGCACCGACACCGACGAACATTTCGACGAAATCAGAACCTGAGATTGAAAAGAATGGTACGTTCGCTTCGCCGGCAACAGCCTTAGCAAGCAATGTCTTTCCTGTTCCCGGAGGGCCAACCATCAGAACGCCCTTAGGGATCTTGCCGCCGAGCTTTTGAAATTTCTGCGGATCTTTTAGGAACTCAATTATTTCTTGAAGCTCTTCTTTTGCCTCGTCAACGCCCGAAACATCTTTGAACGTCACACGCTTCTGCTGGTTGTTGAGTAGCTTTGCCTTCGACTTACCAAAGCTCAGCGCCTTGTTGCCGCCGGCCTGCATTTGTCGCAAGGTAAACACCAAAAAGCCGACAAGCAATAGGAACGGTAAAAATTGGATCAAGACGATCCAGCCCCAACCGGTCGATGCAGAAGCGAGTTTGATCTGCGTGTCGGTCTCGGCCGCTGCTTTGTAGATCTGATCGCGTGTAGCGTCGCTCGTGTCGAGTTTGGCTACCTGCTTGACGTCGTTCTTGCCGACCAATTCGAGCGTTTCTGCTCCGATGGTGATCTCCTTGACGTCCTTGTTCTTGATCTGCGTTAAAGCACGATCAAATGAGAGTTCCTCAGCAGGCTTGGCTTGGCGGTTGTTCAAAAACCACACGAAAACCAACGCGCTCGAGATGATCATTAACCAAAGTACTGCTTGTTTCACTTTCGAATTCAAATTAACTCCTCCGGCTCGCATCTACTTCTAACTTCGCGGCCTAAAAGTTAGATGACTAACGACCCAAGGGCGTTGGCGCAACTTGC
>CALMPJ010000030.1 GCA_937871585.1 uncultured Acidobacteriota bacterium
AGCCCGGCGGTTCGACACTTGAACAAAGAAGAGCAGCCATGGACCAGCAAGTGAACCCAAAGCACCAAATGAACCAGCTTCCCGAACAACGAATCCAACCAGCCGCAGATTTCGTAGCACCGGTCCGCGGCGACTGGCGAGAAACCAACGACCTCGAGCCATCTTCCGTGACCGAAAGCACAACGCGGCTTCTGAGCAACGAAGAAAAAAACTAATAACCCACAGCCACGCCGTCGCTTCTCCGATCTATCGCTCCGATCCAGACTCCATCTTGAGTCCGCATGATGCCTGTTGCGGAGGCGATGTTACCGGCGTTTCCTAGTTTGTGGCCCATGCCGACTAGAATATTGGTAGTGTCGGGCGAGATGCCGTCGGGTTCGTACATTACGCTGTCGGGAAGCCATTGATGGTGGACTCTTGGAGCGTCGATGGCTTTTTGAATGTCCATGTCAAAATCAATTACGTTCATCACGGACTGCATCACGGCGGAGATGATCCTTGGGCCGCCTCTTGCGCCTAACGCAAACCAAAAACTGCCGTCCTTTCGCATCACAATGGTCGGCGTCATCGACGACAAAGGCCTTTTTCCGGGTTCGACCTTGTTTCGTTCGCCTTGAACCAAGCCAAACAGATTCGGTTTGCCCGGACGTGCGGCAAGGTCGTCCATTTCGTCGTTCATGAGGATGCCTGTGCCCTTAATTGTGACTCTCGAACCGTACAGATCGTTGATCGTGTAGGTGTTTGAGACGACATTTCCGTCTTTGTCGGCAACTGTGAAGTGCGTGGTCTCCATCGGTTCTTTTCCGGTGGCGTTTCCGAATTTCACGTCGCGGCTGTTCGAGGCCTTCTCCTTATCTATCGTCGCCCGACGGCCTGCTGCATAAGTTTTGTCGATCATTTTCGCGATCGGAACGTCCGCAAAATCAGGGTCGCCCATGAATTCTGCACGATCGGCGAACGCTCTACGCGAAGCTTCGATCAAAAGATGATATCGAGCGGCTGTGTTTCGGCCGAGAGATTTCATATCGTAGCCTTCGAGGATGTTTAGCGTCTGAAACATGACCATTCCGCCGGAACTCGGCGGCGGCATTGTAACAATCTCGTGGCCGCGATAGCTTCCACGAAGCGGCTCGCGTTCTTTGGCTACGTAATTTTTCATGTCCTCATATGTAATGAGGCCGCCGTTGCGTTTCATGTCGGCGGCGATGAGTTTTGCGGTCTCGCCTTGGTAGAATTCGCGGGCTCCAAGCCTCGCAATTCGCCCCAAAGTGTTCGCAAGATCGGTCTGAACGAGCCTGTCGCCTTCTTTAAAGTGGTTTCCGTCGCGAAGAAAAATGCGTTTTGACTCGGGATAACGCGACAGCGTGTCTTCGTAGTCGAGAAACAGCCGTGCGAGACGGTCGGAAAGTATGTAACCGCCGCGCGCAAGCCTTTGCGCAGGCTCGACAAGCTGTCGCCAGGTCACCTTTCCGCTTCCGTACTTCTTGAACGCCAGTTCAAAGCCCGCGATCGTCCCCGGAACGCCCGACGCGCGGTATCCAACGGTCGAACTTCCTTCGCCCACGATCAGATTTCCGTCTTTATCGACAAACATATCGCGACTGGCCGCTCCCGGAGCCATTTCGCGGTAGTCAATCGCGTGAAACTCGCTAATCTGTAAATAGCCCTTAGGCTTCGTGTCCGAACCGAACTCGAAAGTGTTTTTGACTTGGCCCTTGTGAAGCCGGAT
>CALMPJ010000031.1 GCA_937871585.1 uncultured Acidobacteriota bacterium
GCCACGACGCGGGCGTATTCCGTCCGTCAACCTCGACGTGGTCCATCACCCGCACGACTGCCGGCACGCTCATTCAGCAATTCGGCACCACCGGCGACGTGCCGCTGCCGAATGCTTATGTAAGGTAGTAGGACAGGCTGCCTAGCCTGTCCTTGTTTGGAAAAAGACAGGCTTGGCAGCCTGTTTTACATTACTTCTATGGCGATGGGTTTGGGGTTGGTCTTGGGCCCATTCGCGGGGTTCCTGACGGTGTTGGCCGTGGTGTTCCTGGCGGCGTTCGCGATGGCGTAGCTGCGGGCGTCGGGCTCGCGGTTGGGCTTGGCGTGACGCTTGGGCTTGGTTTCGGCGTTGGCGTCAGGCTCGGCAGCGGAGTGATGCTAGGCAGCGGCGACGGCGAAACTAATGGCGAAGTTGGTATCGGCGCGTTGAAGTTGAAGTTCGAATCGATACCTAGATTCGTATTCAGATTCACGTTCTGATTGACGCCATTGACGTTAGTATTGACGTTCGAATTTGCCGGCTTATCGCTTTGCAGCATCCAGAAAAGCCCGGCTCCCGCACCAAGTACAAGCAACGTGCCGAGAACCGTCAATACGACGGTCTTCATCGTATTTGGCGGCGGCGGAGGCGGCGGATAGTATGCCGCGGTTCGCGGACGTACAGCCTGCGGCTTTTCCGGTTCGGAGGTCGGAATTCGAATACGCTCACCGATCGGAGCGACCGGCGGCAGGCCTTCGTCGAGGTTTGGCGGCGGAGCCGGAACATCGTTGCGGCGGATCATCGTGATCTCGCCGATATCGTCTTCTTCGACGACGCTCTCGCTCGGCATCTCGGTGAAACTCGGAGCATCATCGATCAGCGGCGTGCCGTCTTTTGTACAGAATTTGATGACCTCATCGTCAAAACGCGTGTCGCATTGCGGGCAATATCTCATAGGTTTCGGATACGGGACGAGGATTCGTAAATCAGCGATAGTCTAGCACGAAATCAGCGACAGCGATAAAGCAAACGAGGCCGCGATGTGCAGCCTCGCATGTGGGAGTTTTCTAATTGAGCCGTTAGAAATTGATCACCGGCTTTGGCTGCTCGTTCGGCTTTTCTTCGTCTTCGTAATTGCCTTCGGGTTCGATGAATCGCGTTTCGCTGCCGTAGCTGACGAGCAGGTCCTCGATCTCTTTTTCGTCGGCATATTCCCAAGCGTTGTCGCCGTCTTCGTCGCGGGCGTTGACCATTGCGCCGGAATTCAGGATCAGACGAACGCTCTCGATGTCGCCTTTGTCAGCGGCGTTCATCAGCGGCGTGACGCCTTCTTTATTGCCAAGATTAACGTCGGCACCAGCGTCGATGAGAGCCTTTAGAACTTCGGTCGAGCAATTTTCGGCTGCCAATATGAGCGACGTGTTGCCTTCGTCGTCGAGCAGATTGACCTTGGCTCCGGCACCGATCAGCAGGTTGACCATCTCAGCAGTCGCGTCGCCGTCCATCTGCATCAATGCGGTCTGTTTTTCGGAGTTGCGGACGTTGACCTTCGCACCTGAGGCGATCAGGAGCTTGGCGATCTCGACGTTGCCGTTCTCGACGGCGATGAAGAGCGGTGTGATGTTGTCGTAGTCTTTGTCTTTTTCGTTTACGTTCGCTCCATTCGCAAGCAGCGTGCGAACTTCGTCGATGTCGTCGTTATCAACCGCGCGTCCCAAATCCGTCGAATAGTCTCGCGAGACGCCGATCACTCCGCTAAGCACGACCAACTGATGCAGTTCGAGAGTTACGTCGACGACGGTTGTCTCGCCGCCTTTGACGGTCACGGCGGAGATGACGCTAGGTTTGAAGCCGGAAGCGTTTACGTTGATCGTATAGTTGCCGGCCGGAAGCGCCGATCGATAGTATTCGCCCTCACTCGAGGTTGTCATCGTGATGACATCCTTCGTTTCGTCATTGGTGAACTTGAGCACAGCACCGGGAATTACGGCACCATTCGGATCAGTGATCACGCCGCCTAGGTTGCCTGAGTTGGTCTCGCTCTTGGTGTCTTTTTTTGTTTCAGTTCCTGCTCTCGCAGCGGCCAATGCTTTTTTGTCGAAATTAGAACTGTTCAGAGGTTCTGGTGAACCTTGAGCATATGTCAATGTCGCAAGACTCATCGATGCTCCAACGACACCTGCGGCGATGCCCGTTCGCCGCGTGATCTGATGAAGCTGAGCCGAGAACAGTGGTGCCTTGGTCACAGGATGTTCGAAGTAGCGAATGCAGATATTGCCGTCGGACGAACGCACAAGCTGTTTGGCTTGTTTACGTGTGAGTTCTGACAGGTTGTTGACCTCTTTGACGCAGTGGTCGCACATTCGGACGCGGTCGTTGCCTCGCATTTTGTCCCAATCTTCTGTACAAGGGCTGGCGACTCGTACGTTATCAATGAATCTTTTGGTTGTCATATTTCTCTCTCCAAGAAGTAGAACGTCTAGTTGTCTTTCGCTTGCACAGGCGGCAGGATCGCCGGTTTGTCAGAAGGCTGCGGAGGCTCATCTTCCCGAATGATCTCGACTTCGACCTCAACGTCGTAGTTTGCGAATGCTCCTGCATCGACCAGCATCTTTTCGATCGTGGTATCAGAGGTGATGTCCCACGCCGTATCGCCCGCCTTGTTTTTTGTATTGATGTCGGCACCTGCCGCGATCAGTACGGAAACGGTGTCGGCTGATTCGTTCTTTACTGCCGTCATCAGTGCGGTCATGCCTTCTTCGTCGGCTGCGCCAAGGTCGGCTCCAAGTTCAATGAGAGTTTTTACTGCATCCGCATTTTCGTACGAAGCGGCTGCGATCAGCGGGGTTTCACCGTCTTTGGACGAAACGTTGATCTTTGCCCCGGCCAGAAAAAGTGTGCGGATCAGCTCAGGCGTGGCATCGTCGTCGATGAACATCAATGGCGTTCTGCCCGAATCGTTTTTTGCATTGACCTTTGCTCCGTACTGCAGAAGCAGCTTTGTGATCTCTACATTCCCATTCTCAACCGCAAGAAATATCGGCGTGATATCGCTATAGTTATCGTCGTTTTCGTTGATCTTAGCTCCCGCGATGAGGAGTTTCTTTACGAGTTCGACATTGTTATCGGCGACGGCGTCGAACAGCGGGGATCTGTAACTGATCGCGATCGACGCCCCGCCAAAACCTTCGCCGGAGCTAGAACCTGTACCAAATCCGTTGCCGTCAACATACTTGATGTGTGTTCGGACGTTCAGATCTAGAACGACGTTCTCGTTCGCTGCGATCACAACGCCGGGAGCGGCTTTACGAAGTTCGCCGGTGGTCGTTTGCACTCGGATCATGTAAGTTTCCGGCTCGAGTTCGTCGAAGCGATATTCGCCATCTTCGTTGGTGTAAGTCGACTCGCCGTCGTAATACGATTCGCTCGCAAGATAGACCAGCACGCCGGGAACTGGTTTGCCCTGACGGTCGCGGATCACGCCGTGAATGACGCCGCCTGTTTTGTCCTCAACGGTATTTGGTTGGTACGGAAGCGTGGTCAGCTCCAGCGCGTTTCGCGACTTAATAACTTGGGTAACTTCTTCGGGTTTGTTTTCGTCGTTGTTATCCGATTGTCCATATGCCAAAGTTGCCAACGATATTGATGCTGACAAAACACCGGTTGCAAGCCTTGGTGCTCGTCGAGCGATCTGGACCAATTGCTCGGCGAACATCGGCTGGTTCGTTTTTTGGTTCGGAATGTAGCGAATGCAGAGCTCGCCGTTCGCGGCACGAACGAGTTTAGCCGCATCTTTGCGGCGAAATGTCGATAGATCAGTGACACTCTTGCTGCAGTGGCCGCAGAAACGGACCTGATCGTTTCCGGTCATCTCGTCCCACTCGGCGTCGCAAGGCGAAGCGACTCTAACTGCATCAATGTAGGTGTTTTTGGACATAGATATCCCCACACGTTTCGTACGCGTTTTGTTCGCTGTCCAATTGTTAGACAACGCAAATTGAAAAATGTTCCCGAGGAGAGGAAGTGCGTTTATTTGCTATCTGCGTAGATGCGGCGAGCGAAAAGGTTGGTTGCTTTTGGATGGGAGAAAATGCGCGAGCCTTAGCCATCACCTGTGAAATCGCTGTTAATGTAACCGTGATAGAGCGGATTTGCTTTCAGTGTGTTACGCAATTCACCTAGAAAGAACGAAATGTCGCTCGTGCTGCCGGAGCGCATGCCTTCGACGACCGAGTAGGCAAGTATCGATTCGGAACCATACTCGTACGCGGTGCGGGGCAAGCCCGAGTTTCTCGCGTAGTATGCCTGAGCAATGTATGCCGCTGCCTCGTTGTCGACCCAAGGCAGACTAGATCGCGTAAGATCGAACGACGCATGTACGGCTTCGTGACAGATCAGTGCGTTGAAAAGTCGAGAATAGCGTTGGTTATTGCCAAGATAAAACGTGTTTGCGGCAAGTCCGGCAGCAGTATCGGTCCTCGCACTATAACTGGCGATATTTCCGCTGAAACGGCCCTCGACGACAGAGATCGTTCCGTTGGCAAGTGCGGTAGCTACTCGAGTGAAGGTCGCCGGACCGACGCTGATAGTTGCACCAGTCGATCCCGTAAAGCTAAATCTGATCCTCGCTGCTTCACCGCTTCGCAAAATGCCGATCATCTGTTCCTTTACGCCCATGACTGCCTCCTTGTTACTGCAATTGGTTGACGCAAGTATTCTACATTTTTTGCACGGGAATGTTAGTTCAAGTATTCCGTCTTGGATGCCGCGATCACGACCGGAGCGTCAAATTGCGGAGCTTCTTCCTCAAGATTCCATACTTCGAAAAGCGATGCAGGGCATTCTGTAACGAATCGCGAAGGTTTTTGCAGAACGGTCTGCCGATCATAATTCGTCATCAGCAGCGGATACGTAAGATATAACTCATCCTTTGCTCGCGTCATGGCAACGTACCACAGGCGACGTTCTTCTTCTTCGCTGTCGATCTCGCGTAGGGAACGCGGGCTTGGGAATTTGCCCTCGGCAGCCCATATGATGAACACCGCCTTCCACTCCAAACCTTTGGCTTGATGAACGCTTGTGAGCGTCAGCAGCTCGTCGTCTTCGGACGCCTCGATGATCTCTTCGCCACCGAGCGGTTGTGGTTCCTTGAATCGCTCGGTCGAAAGCAGTGCGAGTTCAGACAGGAAATCTTCGGTCGTGTTGTAACGCGTCGAGAACGTTGCGAGGCCCTTTAGATCTTCGAGCCGAACGTCGGCGTTGTCGTAAGTTTCCTGCAAATACTGCTCGTAGCCGTGTGTCAACACAAGCTCTATCTGCTTAGCTGGATTCCCGCGATTCTCGTCAGCGGACAGCATTTCGAGCAAGACGATGAAAGAGCGCCAGGCGGCGGAGCGAAGACGGCTCCTGTCAGAACCACCTGCGGTAGCAGGTGGTTTAAGTGAAGTTATCAATACGTTTGTGAGCGAAAGAATTCGTTCACTACTGGGTTGCTCGTCGTCGTCGTTCAACCACCCACTACCGTGGGTGGTTCTGACAATTTCCTCGTATACGCGAGCCGCTGTCCTATTTCCAATGCCGGGAACCATCTTGAGAATGCGTTTCCATGCGAGTTCATCACGCGGATTTACGATGACGCGAAGGTACGAGAGCACGTCTTTGATGTGCGCTTGCTCGAAGAACCGCACGCCTGACTGAATGCGATACGGAATGCCTCGACGCGAGAGTTCGAGTTGAAGTTCGATCGAGTGATAATGCGAGCGATATAGAACGGCGATGTCTTCGAGCGGAGTGCCTTCGTCTCGAAGTTCAAGTATTCTTGCGGCGACGAACGCCGACTGCTGTTCGACATCGCTGCACGGAACGAGAGCCGGCAGAAATTCGCGGCTGCGCTTCACGGCCGTGAGCATCTTCGGGAACTGCTTGCGGTTGCATGCGATCGACGTGTTCGCAAGCGCCAAGATCTCGGGCGTCGAACGATAGTTTGTCTCAAGCTTGAATGTCTCAGCCTCGGGATATCGTTTGTTGAATTCGTAGATATTTGAGAATTCTGCTCCTCGCCACGCAAAGATCGACTGAGCGTCATCACCCACGACCATCACGTTTCGGTGTTTCGCCGCGAGCAGATCGATCAGCTCGGCCTGAAGCTTGTTCGTGTCCTGATACTCATCGACTAGAATGTGCTGAAACTGTTTGGCATATAGGTCGTGAACGTCTTTGTGCTCTACGAGCAGCCGCTTTGCGTTAAGCAACAGATCGTCGTAATCCATCACGTTTCGCTCATGCTTTCGCGTCCGATAGACCATCTCGACGCGCATTACATGATCGGAAACCGTGTGGAAATAAGGATACTGAGCGACGATCACATCTTCGATAGACGTGTCGGTGTTCGTTGCGAAAGAAATGATCGATTGCAGGACCTCAGCTTTTGGAAATCGCTTTTTGGTGGTGTCGATGCCGAGTTGGTCGATGCAAACGTTGATAAATTCGCGAGCGTCTTCGCTATCGAGGATCGAATAGTTCGCGTCGTAGCCAAGCACGCTGCCATGCCGTCGCAGCATCATGTTCGCGATGCGATGAAATGTGCCGCCCCACGTTCGGTGTACGTTCTGAGAGCCGGTCAACTCGCCGACACGTCGCAGCATCTCGCGTGCGGCCCGGTTCGTAAATGTTGCCAGTAATATGTTTTGCGGCGAAACGCCGTGTTCGATCAGATACGCTACTCGATACGTGATCGCACGAGTTTTGCCGGTTCCGGCTCCCGCGACGACGAGCGCGGACTGCGGCTTTGCGGTCACGACACGGAATTGCTCATCGTTCAACTCCGAACGATAACGAGTCAGTTTCTCAGGAACCGAGCCTTGATCGCGTTTTATTATATAACGGGCCACGTTTCATTTATAGCACGCTATTGCTGACTAGCAAACTCGTCGAGAGCCACTTTGATCTCGTCCCGAACTCGTCGAAACAGAGCTAGTTGCTCTTCACCGCTGCCGACCGCCTCCGCAGGATCGTCAAACGACCAGTGAATTCGCTTCGCATCGCCCGGAAAGATCGGACACGTTTCATTCGCGTTGTCGCAGACCGTGATCACGTTGTCGAATTCTTTATCGAGAAATTCATCGAGGCATTTCGATCGATGCCCGGAAATATCAATGCCTATCTCAGCCATCGCAGCAATTGCCTGAGGCCGTACAAAACTCGCGATCGTTCCGGCGCTTTCAACCTCGAATTTATCGCCAGCGATATGCCTCAGCAAACCTTCGGCCATTTGGCTGCGAGCCGAATTGCCTGTGCAGAGGATCAGTACTCGTAATTTGTCACTCATAGATCTAGTTTGCGAATCCCTTTTTGAACTTCAGAGCAACTCGAACCAGCAAAATCAGGGCCGGCACCTCGATCAGCGGTCCGATAACAGCGGCAAATGCGACGCCTGAGTTAATGCCGAAAACCGCGATAGCGACGGCAATGCCGAGCTCAAAATTGTTGCCCGCAGCTGTGAATGCGAGCGACGTGCTTTTTGGATAATCGGCTCCTGCTTTCTTTGCGAGAAAGAATGCGGAGAAGAACATAATGACGAAATACAGCAACAACGGTATCGCAATGCGAATAACATCAAGCGGAATCTCGACTATCAGTTGACCTTTGTAGCTGAACATCACGATGATCGTGAACAGCAAGGCAACAAGTGTGATCGGGCTTATCGTTGGGATGAAAACAGTCTCATACCATTCGCGGCCTCGTAGTCGAAGCAACAAGAATCGCGTCAACATTCCCGCAAAGAATGGTATGCCGAGATAGATCAATACGCTTTCGGCGATCTGCCAAATGCTGATGTTGACCTCGACGCCCGCGATGCCGAATAGCGGCGGCAGCAGCGTTACGAAAATGTACGCATAGACACTGTAAAACAGTACTTGGAATATCGAGTTGAACGCGACAAGGCCTGCGACGTATTCGGTATCGCCGCCGGCAAGATCGTTCCAGACGATGACCATCGCGATACAACGTGCAATTCCGATCATGACAAGCCCGATCAGATATTCCGGCTTGTCAGGCAACAGCAGGACCGCTAAACCAAACATCAGAAGCGGTCCGATAAACCAATTTTGCACGAGCGAAAGTGCGAGTATTTTTCCGTTGCGAAAAATGGATGGCAGTTCTTCGTACTTAACTTTGGCAAGCGGCGGAAACATCATCAAGATGAGTCCGACGGCGATCGGTATATTGGTCGTTCCGGCCTGAAAGCGGTTGATGAAGTCAGCGGTTCCCGGAACTAAATATCCGATCGCAACACCGATCGCCATCGCCGCGAAGATCCACAGCGTCAGAAATCGGTCTAGAAAAGATAGTTTCTTCATGATCTGAACACATCAGCGTGAGCAGCTCGTCGCAAATGCCTTGCCGACGGACATCGGACTAGCGAGCTCGGCATCGCAACAGAGAGTCATCGACGTATATTTGCCTGAATCGCGGTCAAGACTGAATGCAAGGACTTCCCAGTCGCGCTCAAAGAGTTGCTTGATGCGGTTCGCGTCCGCATCCCTGCGGCATTCGCTGAAATAATAGCATTTATGAGGTCTGAATTTTTCTCGTAGGCTCATTTCTGATCTGAGTTTGCGATGCTCGCCAGCCTTCGTATTCCGGTCGACGAGCATCAGCTGGTCTATTAACAATTAGCAGCAAGCAGTCGCGACTTCCTGTTTCTTGCCGTCGATATTGGTGAATGTCGGTACACAACACGTTGCATCGTCGGACTTCGCCTCGGCAAGGTTGTCTTGCAAAACGACGAAGACTTCCCATTCATTGCCGTCCGGATCATTGACCCAAGCTTTGTCCTGCAGAGCGTAGCAGCACGTCGTCTGCATTTCTTCGCGTGGCGTAAGGCCGCGTTCTTTCCACTGCTCCCGTAGTGCGATCACATCTTCGGTAGTTTCAACCTGAATGCCCAAGTGCGAGAGGGCACCCTTGCCTTGGAACGCGACTTGGTTGAGCGTTAGATTAAGCGGCGGATTCTGAATATCAAACTTTGCATAACCGGTGCGAACCTTCGACGGCTCGATGCCGAGCATCTTTTTGTAGAAATCGATGCTGCTCTCGACGTTAGAAACGTTTATCGCTAGATGGGCCTTTAATGTATTGATTGCGGTCATATGATTATCTCCTGTAAGTAATATCAATTATGCATAAGCATAATTGTATTATTGAGAATAGGCTCGCATTACAATTATGTCAAGCCATAATTGTAATATGATATAATTTTTTTGTGGCGACGAAAAAAGACTTCGATCCTGAATTATTTTTCTCGGCCTTGGCCGACAGAACGCGCCTGCGTTTATTGAACCTGATGCGTGACGGTGAGGTTTGTGTTTGTTTCTTTGCCGAAGCTCTTGGAACGAACAATCCAAAGATCTCGCGACACCTTTCGTATTTAAAGCGAGCCTTGTTGGTTGTCGGCCGCCGCGACGGGAAATGGATGCATTATCGGATCAACGAGCCGACCGACCCCGCCGCTGCAGAAGTATTTTCGGCAACCATGAAGATGCTAGAGAACGACCCGCAAATGAAAGCCGATCGCAAGACACTCGCCGATTATTGCTGCAGCCCGGCGGCACTGATCACGATCGGCCGTGAGCGAACTACTTGATCGACGTCGACGGAACTGGCCACGCCGAGCCTTTCTTGGGAACTTTCGCGGCCATTGCTTTTCCTTCGGGCGAAGACCAAGGCAAACCGTAAAACAATGAACTTGACGGTCCGGCAAGTCGTCCGTCCATCGGTGCTCCGCCGGACGGAATTTCATAGTCGACGAGATACGTGTTGTAGCCGAGGTTCACATTTCCGTTTTGTTCAGGATGCCGTGCGGGCTTGCCGTCTCGGCCGATGTTCCAACGCCAAGTTCGCCAAACCGCACCATTTTTCGAAATGGTACATTGCCAATTTCCGGGATGATCCTCGAGTAAAATACGCCCTGATCGGCGGTCGCCGCCCCACGACAACGGCACTAGAATGCGAACCATCTGAAACCATAACTTCTCTTCGTACGGAATTCCTGCTTTGTATTTTGCGGAAAGACGGTCCTGATAAACGACGAAAGCATTCTGAACGTATTTCATGTCTGCCTGTGTTGCATATTCGCCGGGTCCGGGAAATGAGAGCGGCTTGCCGTCAACCGTGCAGCCAAATGTGGTCGCAGGAAGAGCATTCATCATATCGGGCGGACTGACCGAAAAATGAAGTTCGACCTGATTCTGGCCGCTGCGTTCGGGGCGTTGGGCGTAGTCGAAATACGGAATGTAGTTCGTTGGACGCAGGAACATGAAACTGACTGCCGCTTCGTTGTGACGGTCGATCATGTATTCAGGCGGTGCCGTTCCGGGCTGCTGGCCCGAAGGAACGCGGTTTATCGGAACGACGTTGATGCGATATGTGCGGACCTGCTTTTCGACGCCTGTTGAGCCGTTGACTGCGTAAACAAGTACATCGAAATTGCCGGTCTCTTTTGTCGCGGAAGTTACCTGCCAGCAATCGACCGTCCACATAAAACTTTCATCAACATCGTTTGCCGTCTTGCGATATTGGGTAGTGTTGCAATAGGTCGTGCCGGTCGTGCGGCCTGCTTTCTGGACGACAAACTTGATCTTGCTACCGTTCGGATAGTCGCCGATGATGCGGACAAATGTCTTAAGCATCCAGCCTTTGTGTTCGGGCGATTGATTTGGGCCGGTCAAAGTCGAAGCCACAGGTGCCTCGAACCAAGTAAATCCGTCGTCAACAACATCTTGCCTGCTCGTCTGCGCAAATGTCGAGATCGACAACAGCACAACTAGCACCAGAGAAATCCGCAACAAATGGAACATTTGAACCTCTTGAAATTTGTAATGACGCAAGAATAGCATATGTTTCACCGGCAGAGATATGCTATATCTTCTGTTATGAAGTCAAACAGTACACATTTTCTGAAACTGTTGTCAGTCGGTACGGTAGCGGCATTCATTGCCGCAACCGTGGTGTTGACAAAGGTTGAGGCTCGTTCGGAGCCGGCTGAGAATGCAGTCTCGCGCTCACTCTATGTAAAGCATTGTGCATCTTGTCACGGAAATGATGGCCGTTCGAACACAACGCGAGGCCGCGAGACAGAGGCTGACGACATTACCGGCGGTGTAAGCACGGCAAAAACCATTCGGGTTGTGACTAACGGCCGCGGTGATATGCCGGGATTCAAACGAAAATTGACTGCCGCCCAGATCGCGTCGATCGCACGATACGTCGCGACTCTCTAACTCTACTTCTTTGACCACTTCGCGGCCCATTCACGCATCTGCTTGATCTCCGCTTCTTGAGCCTTGATGATCTCACGGGCGAGTTTCTTTAGGTCGTCGTTCTCGGACTTCGCAATTGCGTCTTTCGACATGGTGAGGGCGCCTTCGTGATGCGGGACCATCTGGCGGATGAACTCGAGGTCAAAATCGACGCCTTTCGCAGCCTCGAGTTTTGCCATGTCCATGCCTTTCATTGATGCAGACATTCCGGGCATATCCATATTTATCGCGGGCTTGGCGTTACGAAAACGCTGAACTCGCCACTGTTTCATCGTAGCGATCTCTTTTTGCTGATCGCGTTGCATCTGCTCGGCAAATCGTGTCATCTCGAGCGTTTTCGCATTCTTATATGCCGGAGCAGCCATTGCCATAGCTCCCTCGTGGTGGGCGATCATCGTGTCGATCCATTGCAGGTCGTAAGGCGCATCATTTGCTCCGGGCGATGATTCCATTTTGGAGTGGTCCATTTTCGAATGGTCCATTTTGCTGTGATCTGTCGTTGAATCTCCGACTGCGGGCGTCGTATTGTGGTTCATTCCGGCGTGAGGGTCGGCATTTGATGACGGCGTTCCGGAACACGCAGTTAGCAGCAAAGCAAATAAGAAAAATGTTGGCGTTACAACTCTCATATCTCGATTATGCCTCATCCGATGCCGCGATGATATACTCGATAATATGAAATTACCTGGTGGAATGGACCTCGGTTCAATGATGCGGCAGGCACAAGAGATGCAGGCCAAGATGGGCAGCGAGATGAAGAGTCTCGTTGTCGAAGCTGCGGCCGGCGGCGGAGCCGTTTCGGTCAAAATGCGTGGCGATTTTGAAGTCATTTCGGTCACGATCTCGCCCGACCTCGTTAAAGATGGCGACGTAGAAATGATCCAAGACCTCACAGTTGCCGCCCTAAACGAAGGCCGCCGCAAAGTCGAAGAATCGCTCAAAGGCAAACTCGGCGGAATGTTGCCTCCTGGGTTGATGTAGATCGAGAGAATAATGGCCGAGATCGTCTGGACCGATTATTTGAAATACCGAGCCGAGCTTCGTGGCTTTAGTATTGAATTGCTCGAAAATATCGTTCGTTATACAGACGAAAGGTACTATGATACGGAAACTGGCCGCTACGTTTTTGTTGGCCGGCATCGAGATGATCTCGTTATGATACCTTGCGATATTGATGAAAAAGAATGCACTCCCGTAACGGTACACTCCGTAACCCGACAGCAGATCCGTTTTCGTTTGAACACAGGAAGGTTGAAATATGAATAAGCCAAACATGCGATATTTCGAGAAAGAAGATGTGATCCACATCGTCGTTGCGGACGGTGAAGAATCGCGTAGCGTCGAATTGAGTCCGAACATTACCGTTGAGATAGATAGCGATAATCAGTTGATCGGCGTAGAGATACTCAACGCCAGCGCGTTTCTTCGCGATTCAGTTTTGGATTCGGTTCAAGCAAAGACGATGAACCTCCTTGCTGCCCAGCCTGCTTAGATACGCTATGCTCGATTATTCAGAGCCGGTCGCTAAGCTGATCGACGAATTCAAACGCCTACCGGGAATCGGCGGCAAGTCAGCTCAGCGGCTGGCTTTTCATGTGCTGCGCCGGCCACAAAATGAGGTTGATTCGTTTGCGAATGCTCTTCGTGACGTAAAGGCACGCATCGTATTCTGCTCTGTTTGCAACAACTTAACGGATGTCGATCCTTGCCTGTACTGTACAAATCCAAAACGCGACCGTTCGCAGATCTGTATTGTTGAAGAGCCGTATAATCTCGTTTCGATAGAAAAGACTCGTTCGTTCCGCGGTCTTTATCACATTCTGCACGGGTCGCTGTCGCCGCTTCGGGGCATCGGCCCGGACGAGTTGATGCTTAATAATCTGATCACGAGACTGCGGCCTGAGAACAATGACAACGTTGAGGTTACTGAGATAATCATCGCAACAAACCCCACGACCGAAGGCGAAGCAACGGCCAATTACATCGCCCGATTACTAAAACCGCTTGGAATGAAAGTGACGCGAATTGCGATGGGAATGCCCGTAGGTTCTGATCTTGAATTTGTTGACGAGGTAACGATGGACAAGGCTCTCGCCAATCGTCACGAAATTTAGGAGTCAATATAGCCGTCGTTGCGGTTTCGTTCCTCTTCGGCAGTTCGACCGTCCGCCATATCGAACCAACGTTGGTAACCGGATTTCGCTAACTGCCAGGCCTCTCGGCCAACATGCTTGACTATTTTGTCTTTTATCACCGACCTATCCACTAGTCCGGGGCGACTCAACAAGAAGACTGCATCTTCCTGATCTTTGAAACGTCCGGCAATGAACTTGAGAATCACGAGCCATTCAGGCGTTAAAACGGGAAGTCCCTTTACTTCAACTGCTTCTGCAAGAGCCTCGTGAAACATCGGTTTAAATCCATCGTTGCGAATGATCCAATCGACACTTGTAGCTCGTTTGCTAGTGGCGATCTCATAACGCTCCCCACCCTGACGCAATTTTCCGGCAACTGGAAACCTTGCCGGCAAAAGTTCAGAGGCAATAACATCGATATCCTTGGTCAGACGGTCGCTGTCATATAACGCCATCGCAACTTCGCCGACCAAAGCCCACTTGATCCCGTTTTCCTTAGCGAGATCAGCCACCGCGCGGATCGCTTCGGTGGCTGATACTTCATCAAGTGTTTGAAGATCGAGTGTCATTTCGCGACATCAAAACCGAACTTTCTGCTCTTCGGCGTCGCTGGCTGAGCGTGAGTTTTTCCACTCGTCTTCGGTTTCGTAGAAGTTCACGTCGAAACTCAACATTGATTTAGCGGGAATACCGTCAAACTCGTTCGGGGCGTCTTCGAATTTTGCGATCGTGCCGATCCCGATGACTTCGGTGCCCAGTTCTTTCACCAACGCAATTGTTTCGCTGATCGCGTTGCCCGAACGATTGATATCGTCAACGATGATCGCGGGGTATACCTCGTATTCCGACATATATTGCCGAAACTGCCGCGAACCGTTCTCCATCTCGGCCCAGTAGATCTGCTGCGCTCCAAGAGCCTCGCGAACTCCGAACGCGACCATGATACCGCCGGGGCTTGGGGATATGACCGAAACCTTTGGCAGGCGGCTCGATATCGAGCGTTCCTGACGGAACATTCGGCTCAGGCCGACGGACAAAATACGAGCGTTATCGTAATAGCGGAACGCGAGCGGCATCTGAAAATAGTGCGATGCGTGCTTGCCGTTCGGATATATAAAGTGACCTTTGCGATACGCTCCGGTATCGACCATGATCTTCATCACGTCTTCGGGCGGTGGAATTAAGTTGACCATTTTTTGACTCCTAAAATTGCTTGTGAAAACTGAATTCTAATTTGAGCCTCGCATAGAATCAAACCTTTCCGCGAAAAACTTCGCGTATCAGTGACTGTTGATCGGCATTCAATTCCGGCGGAATTTCTTCGATCGCAAACCATCGAACCTGCAATATCTCGTTGCTCCCAACGTGTCCTTCGCCTGCTGATCGAGCCGTGAAAAGTATCTCGACATGCCGCCTAAGGACGCGAGTTCGCAGGTGTTTGACGTTGGATAATTCGAGGCCTGTTTCTTCGCGCAATTCACGACGGATGCCGTCTTCCGGTTGCTCGTAAGGCATTAGAAATCCGCCGGGCAGACCCCAGCCCGACGCCGGACGAAGTAGATGTTCGAGAAGCAGAACTTCACCATTCTCGTTCTTGATTATCGCAACGACGGACGCTGTAAACTTGTGCTGAGTCGCACGTATTATCCGCAGCCGCAGCCACTGCGGCAGTTTCTTCCAAATTTTGCTAACGATTAGCTTCATCGAGATCCGTTTAACTGGAATAACAACAATGTTCAACGTTTATGTATAATAATGAGCGGTGCGCCCGTACGGCTCTTTGCCCTATCTTAACAGCATCTCCGACACGGTTTGAATATGAAATTTTTGACGCTCTTTTTTCGGTCCGTCATTGTCGCCGCGATCAGTCTGTTCGCAGCGACCGGTACATTTGGTCAATCAGCCAGCGTGGCAAATGACGTGGCAACGCATTTCAGCGACTTTGAGGTCGCGAAGATCAAACGATCTGGTCGCACTATTGAGTTTGTGACTGACGGTGAACGTCGATCGATCTCGCTTGTTCCGCACGATTTGCGTGCTAGCCGATACCGTGCGGAGGTCACGGGCTTGCTCGGTTTGCAGCAGATCGAACGAATGCCCGTGAACACGTTCAAAGGCACGACTGACAATGGCGGAAGATCGAGAGTGAACGCTATTAACGGCCTATACGAAGGCTACTTTGAGCAGGACGGCGTTCTTATATTCTTCGAACCGGCGTCGCGATTTTCGAATTCTGCAACAGATGAATACGTAGTTTACAAAGCCGAAGACATTCGCGGCGACAAACATTTCGGTTGCGGAGCAAGTGTCGTTGAGCGGGCCGAAAGCTTTTCGGAGAATCGATTGAATGCGGCGATGATCACGCCAAAGCGTATCGAACTGGCAGTTGACGCAGACTTTGAGTATGTGAATGAGCTTGGCAGTGTAAACGCTGCAAACGCTGAGATTCTGGGTATTCTGAACACGATCGAAGGTTTTTATGAGAGTGAACTCGGCCTCACGATCAGCGTCGTTTACCAACATGCGTGGACGACGAACGATCCATACGCTGGAGCGAATCCTGAGTTTACCGTTCGCAATTTTCAGAATCATTGGAATGCGACGGCTCCTTTCAACGCCGTTCAGCGTGACACGGCGCACTTGTTTTCAGGCAAAGCGAATGTGCAGTCACAGGGTTGGGCATTCATCGGCGTTGTTTGCAACAATCCAAGCTTTGCTTACGGCGCCACCGGATACGTTAACTGGGCACCGGCCAAGTATCTGCTGACTGCCCACGAATTGGCTCACAACCTCGGAGCCAACCACGCCGATGCCCCGCAGAGTTGTACGAGTTCGATAATGAACGCCCAGCTTTCCGGAGCCACGCCGCTGACGTTTTGCCAGTTTTCGCGAGACGAGGTGACGAACCATGTCAACGCCAACAACTGCATTACCTCACCAAACACGTGCCGCTTTGACCTAGATGGCGACAGCAAATCGGATCTTTCGATATTTCGTCCGTCAGCGGGCGAATGGTGGTCGTTGCGAAGTTCAAATGGCTCGACGTGGGCGGCTCAGTTCGGCTCGTCGAGCGACGTGATCGTTCCAGCAGATTACACCGGTGACGGAAAGGCGGATGTGGCAACATTCAGGCCGTCAAACGGTAATTGGTTCGTGCTTCGCAGCGAAGATCAGACGTTTTTCGGTTTCCCATTCGGAGCGAACGGCGACACGCCTGTGCCCGACGATTTCGACGCCGACGGCAAAGCCGACGCCGCTGTTTACAGGCCGACAACAGGCACTTGGTTCATCAGCCGTTCGAGCGGCGGAACCGATATTGCTACATTTGGCGTGAGCGGCGACGTTCCGGTCAATGCCGACTATGACGGCGACGGACGTGCGGACATTGCGATCTACAGACCTTCGCTTGGGCAATGGTGGCTGCAGCGTTCGGCTGCCGGAACCGCTGTTTGGCAGTTTGGCGCTTCGACCGACCGTACGGTTCCGGGCGATTATACCGGCGACGGCAAAGCTGATGTCGCGATATTCCGTCCGTCAACGGGCACGTGGTCGATCATGCGCAGCGAGGACCAGAGCTTCTATTCGTTCCCGTTCGGTGCTGCGGGCGACATTCCGTCTTCCGGCGATTTTGACGGCGACGGAAAATACGATGCCGCAGTCTTCCGGCCCGGCAGTGCAACGTGGTTCGCTCAGCGATCAACCGCAGGTACTCTGATCCAGCAGTTCGGCACTAGCGGCGATGTTCCGCTGCAGAATGCATTTGTAAGATAAGTAGAACCAGTTTCGCAGATTCTCGAATCGTGATAACCTTGCGATATTCAGGAAGAATATTCAAAGGGGTTTCACGATCGAGAAATTATGCGATATCGACTTAGTCCGACGGCAGTTTCAAGCCGATCTATTAGCGTCATTTTGTTTGCCATTTCGTTGGCGGTTTTCAACATCGAGACGTTTGCCCAAGGTGGGCAGATCGTTTCCAATGGTCCGGAGATAGGACGAAACGTCAAATACGACGTTTCGCCGCCGCTGCGCACCATGAAGACCGATGTCTCCCAGAAGGTCAAGAAAGAAGAAGACGACAAAGGTGCCGACGGCCCGGTCGGTCGATTTGACCACAGCGGCGACGGAGCTTTGCAATCTTCCCACGGAGTTGGTGCATTCTCGTCGCCGGACCTAATTCCGGGAACGACAGTAAACTTTGCAGGAATGGGCGGACTCGGCGGTACGCCGCCCGATCCTGTCGGTGACATCGGACCGAACCATTACGTTCAGATGGTGAACGCACGCTTTCAGATATTTACGCGTGCGGGTGTCTCCGTATTTGGACCTTCGAATATCAACACATTGTTTGCTGGATTCGGCGGGCCTTGCCAGACCGAGAACGCAGGCGATCCGATCGTAGTTTACGACCAGTTCGCCGATCGCTGGATCTTGAGCCAGTTTTCAGACAGCGTCGGCCCATTTTTCAATTGTGTCGCGATCTCGACGACCGGCGATCCGACCGGAACCTATTACCGCTATGCATTTGAAACGCCGACATTTCCCGACTATCCGAAGTACGGCATTTGGCGTGACTCTTACCTGATCAATACCCGCGAGAACGGTCAAAATCTAATGGGCAATATTGCTCTTGACCGAGCGGCGATGATCGCAGGAAATCCGGTGGTTCGAACCGTTCGCCACACGGTTGCACAAGGCGCTGCCGGGCCGAATGGTTTGCTTCCTGCGGACATTGATGGTTTCGGCTTGCCGCCGGCCGGTGCTCCGGCGTATTTCGTCGGAACGTCGGACAACGACATTGGTGCCGCAGCAGACGCCGTTCAGTTGTATCGACTCCCTGTCGATTGGACGCCCGCCACGCCGACATCGACATTTACAGGGCCGTTCACGATGCCCACTGCGTCTTTCGACACCGTATTTCCGTGCACGCCATCTTCTCGTGAGTGTATTCCACAGCCCGGAACTACAGTCAAGATCGACATCCTCTCTTATCGACAACGCCCGACATTCAGGCTCGCCTATCGTAATTTTGGAACCTACGAATCGCTCGTGACACTTCAATCTGTCGAAGCAGCAACGGGCATCGCAGGTATGCGTTGGTGGGAGATCCGCGATCCTGCAGGTACGCCGTTCATACATCAGCAGGGAACTTACGGTCCTGGTGCAACCGACGGCATTCACCGTTGGATGGGCAGCATCGCGATGGACAGGCTCGGAAATATGGGCATGGGCTACAGCGTTTCGAATGCTACCGATACGTTTCCTGGAATTCGCTACACCGGCCGCTTAGTGACCGATCCGCTGGGAACGATGCCGCAGGGCGAGGGAGTTATTGTCAACGGTGGCGGTTCTCAAACGAGTTCGGCGTTTCGTTGGGGCGATTACACGTCGATGAACATCGATCCGCTCGATGATTGTACGTTTTGGTACACAAATGAATACTACGCGACCACGTCGACGACAGCTTACGCATCTAGGATCGCGTCCTTTAAGTTTCCGAACTGTACCGCGACTCGTCGTCCTGTTACCGACTTTGACGGCGACGGCAAGACCGACATCTCGATCTTTCGTCCCGGCCCGGGCCAATGGTGGTACTTGAAAAGCAGCGATAACTCAAACGCCGCCGCGACGTTTGGAACCAGCACAGATACGCTTGTTCCTGCCGATTACACCGGCGATGGCAAAACCGACCTCGCGTTCTATCGCCCGTCGGACGGCAATTGGTTCGTCCTCCGCAGCGAGAATTCGACGTTCTACGCATTTCCGTTCGGCGTGAATACCGACCAGCCGATGCCTGCCGATTACGACGCTGACGGCAAGACCGATGCTGCCGTTTTTCGAGCCTCGACGAGCACTTGGTATGTAAATCTTTCGACCGGCGGCACATCGATCGTCAACTTTGGCATTCCCGGAGACTTACCTGTTTCGAGCGATTACGACGGCGACGGGCGTGCGGACATTGCGATCTTTAGACCGTCGGCGGGAACTTGGTGGATCAACCGTTCGTCAGGCTCCACCGTCGTTTATCAGTTTGGCAC